>CAYYSY010000439.1:0-22927 GCA_964474355.1 uncultured Spirochaetaceae bacterium
TGAAGCTCAGCGTGACTCGGATGAAGCTTCGCAAGCGGGTGTTCGACGCCTACTTCGGGGTGGAGCCGCGACCGTTCTCGGCGATGACCTGGGGGCATGGGGCGGATCAGGCAGCGGGCTGAACGAGAGGCGGAGAGGCCCGCGGCGAGGGGCGGCCAATGGCAACGGGGCACCGGGGCGAGGCCTGATCGGCCGGAGCCGGGCCATCCTGCGGCGGGCTCCGGGTCCAACCAACGGACCACGTAAGACTCCGCGTGGAAGACGGGTCTCGAACTTCCCCTCCGCGGACTACCCTGTCGGGTCATGACCCAGCTGCAGCTGAACGAGCACATCGTCGAGGTCGCCGGGGATGCCGGAGAAGGGGCCAATGTCACCGGGCACATCTTCGCGGCGGCCTCCGCACGCATGGGCAACAGCCTCTGGACCGTGGACATCATCCCGTCCGAGATCCGCCCCCCGGCCCACACCGTTGGCGGGGCGAGCGGCGTTCGTGTGCGCATCGGCGCTCGCGAGATCACGAACTCGGGCGATTTCACCGATCTGATCTTCGCCTTCAACGAGCAGTCGCTGCGGGCGCGCGTCGAGTCGGGATTGCTCGATCCGGAGGTCACGGTCCTGATCGACGATGTCTGGTCTCGGGGACCGGACGAAGGAATCCGGCGTCAGTATCGCGATGTCCTCGACGATCTGGCGGGGCGTGGAGCGCGCGTGATCGAGGTGCCCCTCTCGAAGGAGCACGAGGCGCTATCCGACGCCCCCCGTGGCAAGAACATGGTCGCGCTCGGCATGCTGGGCGTCGTCTATGGTCGAGATGCGACGCGGCTGGAGAGCGCCGTCGAGGAGACCTTTCGCGGCGCCGGCGCCGACGTCGTTGCGAGCAACGTGGCGTTGCTGCGGCGAGGCATGAGCTGGGCCGAGGCCCACCTGTCCCTCCGCTACGAGATCCCGCCCGTGGCCGGACACGGACGTCGGGTCTACATGAACGGCAACCAGGCGCTGGCGCTCGGCGCGATCAACGCGGGCTTCGAGATGTGTTCGATGTATCCGATCACGCCCGCGACCTCCGTCTCCCACTATCTGGCGGAGATCTTCGGCGACTACGGCGGGATCATGCACCAGGCCGAGGACGAGCTCGCGGCGATCGGCGTGGCAGTCGGCGCATCATACGCAGGGAAGGCCGCGCTGACGATCACGTCCGGGCCGGGCCTTGCGCTGAAGACGGAGTTTCAGGGCATGGCGGTCATGGCGGAGATCCCGCTGGTGATCATCGACGTGCAGCGCGGGGGGCCGAGCACGGGGATGCCGACCAAGGTCGAGCAGAGTGACCTGTTGGCGGCGATCCATGGTGCGCCGGGTGATACGCCCAAGGTGGTGATCGCCCCGAGCAGCATCGAAGAGTGCTTCCACTGCCTCTCGCTGGCGCGCAAGATCGCCGAGGACTTCCGGATGGTCGTGATCGTCCTGTCCGACGCGAATCTCGCTACCGGCAATCAGCTCTTCCCGCGCCCCGAGATCACGGGCGACACCTTCCCTCTGCCCCTCGATCTGTCCCCGGTGCCGCCGGACACGCCGCTCTATGACTGGGACGAGAAGACGGGGCTCTCGCGCCGTGTGATCCCGGGCCAGGCAGGCGGGACCGCAACGACCTCGTCGCTGAATCACTCGGCCGAGGGAGTCGTCCAATACGATTCCGCGTCGAACCAGACGGGCCATGCGATGCGGAGCCGCAAGCTCGCCACCTTGCAGCGAACGCTCAGGCCGCCGGTCATATGCGGGCCGGAGTCGGGCAAGCTGCTGGTCGTCGGCTGGGGCTCCACGCGCGGCGCCATCGAGGAGGCGGTGTCGGGTCTGGCGGCGGATGGCCAGGGCGTCTCTTCGTTGCACCTGTTCTTCCTGAATCCGCTTCCGCCGGGACTGCGCGAGGTCTTCGAGCGATTCGAGCGCGTGATGACGGTCGAGCTCAACTACAGCGACGATCTCGATGGGGAGATCATCGACGAGTCGAACCGGAGGCTCGGGCAGCTGGCGCAGTGGCTGCGGGCCCGTACCCTGTGCGACATCGATTGCTTCGCGCGCGTCTACGGTCGCCCGCTGATGCCACGCGAGATCCGCGCCGAGATCGAAGAGAAGCTGCAGGAGCTGGGATAGCCGATGGTGTTGGATCGACTCGCGCAGACCCTCGATGACTACCCCTGTCTCGTCGATCACCACCACTTCGACCGGGGTGACTACGAGGGCGGCATGCCGCGCTGGTGCACCGGGTGCGGAGACCGCGCCATCCTCAACGCCGTCCAGAAGATGTTGACCGAAGACCAGATGCCGCCCGAGAAGGTCGTCTGCGTTTCGGGCATCGGGTGCTCGAGCCGCTTTCCCTACTACATGATGACCTACGGGATCCACGGCATCCACGGCCGCGCGCTGCCCTTGTCGACCGGCGTCTCGCTGGCGCGCGCCGACCTGAAGGTCTTGACGGTGATGGGCGATGGGGACTGCTTCAGCATCGGGGCCGGTCACTGGCTGCACGCCCTCCGGTACAACCCCGACCTCACCGTGCTCGTCTTCGACAACGAGGTCTATGCGTTGACGAAGCGACAGGCGTCGCCGACCACCACCGTCGGGACGCACACCCACACGACGCCGCACGGCGCGGTGCTGGCTCCGCTCAATCCCCTGGCCGTGGTCATGTCGATGCCGCAGGCCTCGTTCGTCGCACAGACGGCGAGCTGGCTCCCCGGCCATCTCGGCGCCACGATCGAGGCAGGCTGGCGACATCGCGGGCTGAGCTTCATCCGGATCCTCCAGCACTGTCCGGTCTTCTCGCCCGACGCGTTCGCGTCGTCGAAGCCGGCCGTGCCACGCGATCCCGAGGCGTCCCCGGATTCCGGAGATCGAAGTCCTTCGCTGCTCTTCCTCGAGCACGAGGACGGGATTCAGGTCGGTCCGAACCTGGAGCGGATCGTGGCGCTGCACGGGGAGCGACGCGCCCACGATCCGCGCGATCGAACGACGGCCGTGGACATCGCCGCCTTCGGCCGTTCGGTGGCCGATCCGACCTTGCGCCTGGACCCGATGGGCCTGCTGTACCGGAATCCCGAGACGCCTTGCTACAACGATCTGATCGAAGGAGCGGTGAGTCCGAGGAGTACCGACGAAAAGATCCGGGCCCTCGAGGCCGAGTTGGACAAGTTCACGCTCGCGACCGAGTGACGAGTGAATGGAAGAGCTTGCCGAAACGATCAGTAAGGCCTTGGGCTCCGCTCATCGGCGCAGTCGCGCGGAGCTGGAGGCCACGGCGGAGCGGGTCCTGAGCGAGCTGGCCGAGCTGCGGCGGCGACATGCGTCGGCGCAGGCGCGGCTGGAGGAGGAGCCGTCGGTGGGCGGCGGTCTGGGTCCGCTCGGGCGCAGCACGATCCGAACCGAGCTGTTCGCGGAGCTGCAGCGCGGCGCGAACGAGGCGAAGACGGGAGCGGATCGCGGGGCGCGCCTGGAAGCGCTCGAGCGCGAGCTGACGCGAGACCTGGCCGACTTCAGGAGCGACGGGCCCGACGCGCTGCTCGAGACGTTGGGCGCACGGGGTCCGGGCGATCCGGTCAGCGATCGGTTGCAGCGACACGCGGCGCACCAGGCGCCGGTCGTCGCGCTGCTGGGGAAGGTGCGCGCGGCGCAGCTCCACCTCGCCGCGCTCTACAGTGACGAAGTACACGACCCCTACTTCGAGCACTTCGCGTTGAGCTCGCTCGACCAGGACGAGCGTCGGTTTCTCGCGCCTCTGGTCTTCTTCGCCGTCGACGTTTCGGCGAGTCACGAGCTGCCGTCACTCGGGCACCTGGTCGCCGAGAAGCTCCCGGTCATCCTGGTGCGGGTGTGCACGGTGAAGTCGGTCGACGGATCGCCTTCGGCCGATCTGCCGCTGCCGTACGCGGCGCTCGCATTCTCACCGCAATGGACGTGGGTGCAGACGACCTGGGACTTGCAGGCGACCGAGCTGCCGGCGTTGCTGACAGAGCTGCTGGCGGACGTCGGCCGAATCACGGGGCCCGCGTTCGTCGACGTGCTGGCCTGCGACTCGCCGCGGCAGGCCGAGCTCGCCGAGCAGTGTGGCGTCTGGCCCGCTGTCGCCTACTTCCCCGGCGATGGCCAGGCCGAGCGCGAGTCGGCCGCGCTCGTACGATCGGCCCCGGTTCCGGTGTCGGCCGATCTCGGTCCTGCGTCATTCGCCTGGGCGCTGCACGAGGACTTCGACCTCGGAAGCCACTTCGTCGAGCTGGAGGACTCGATCAGGCGCAGCGCCGGCAAGCCGCTCGACGAGTACCTCGCGCTCACGCGAGAGGAGCGGCAGTACTACTTCCCGTACATTCGTGCGGCCGGCCAGGCGCGGCTCGTCCCTTCGGACGTGCTTCGCTATTGCGAGCAGCTGAGCCGCATCAACGAGATCTGGGTGAGCTTGCGTCGACCTCGGGTCGAGCCGGCGCCGCCCGAGATGCCGGCGCCCGCCGCTCGTCCAGTACCGGACCAGAGCGTCTCCGAGGACGCCCTGCGAGCGGCCCTCGAGCGGATCCTCACGAAGTTGGCGGAGTAGGGCCGAGCAGTCTCCGGCCGGGCACCGACCGCGCCGGCGGGGAGTCGGGAGCGGGGCAGCTCGCCTCGTTCCAGTACGTCGGCGACGTGTTCGGTCTCCACGAGGACGATCTTCGGCGCCAACACGCCCGGCGCGCCTCTCCGCAACACCATCGACGAGGCAGCGCTCGGCTTCCGATGACGGCTGGCACGGCAGGCGAGCCCAGGGGATTTCTGCCGAGGCCTCGTCCCAGGTCATCCTCTCGACGCCGCGCCGCTGCATCGCGAGCGGCCGCCGCCAGCGCCCGAAGCCCCGCGGGCGCGCAACCTGCGGCAGTGAGAACGTCGATTTCGGGTCTGCTCCTTCAGCTTGGGTTCAGGGTCGCCCCCGTACTCTGCGGGCGTTCGACGAGTCAACTCACGAAGGAGCGAATGCCATGAACGAGACCAAGATCGCCGTTGCCGTGCTGCTGACCCTGATCGTTGCCGCGCCCGCCGCCGCGGGTGTGCGCCGCCCGGTCGATCGCGACACCGATCGCCATGAGACGCAGCACGAGCACGAGTGGGAACGTCGAGAGCAGGAGTGGGAGCGTCACCAGGAGCAGCACCACGCAGAGCGCGACACGCATGGCCGCGAGCATGCGCGCGAGCGGGAAGCGCATGCCGGCGAGCACGAGCGTGAGCAGGACGTGGTCCTCGATCGCCACGGCGATCGCAGACCCGGGTATCACCGCAAGCACGACCGGAAGTGGGCGGAGGTCGTCGGCGTGCGACCGATCTTCGATCGCGTCCGCGTCACCGAGCCTCGGCAGGAGTGCCGCACCGAGACCGTCACCCGCCATCGTGGCCGCCCGCGCGTGGCCGGGACTGTGATCGGCGCGACCCTCGGCGGCGCCGTGGGAAACGGGATGGGCCACGACCGACGCAGCCGCCGGCGCGGCACGATCTTCGGGGCGATCCTCGGAGGCGTCCTCGGCCACGAGATCGGTGACCGCCACGCCCGACGCCGCGGTGGCGAGCATACGCGCGAGGTCGAGCGCTGCCGCATGGTGGACACGGTGAGCTGGGAGAAGCGCGTGGTGGGCTATGACGTGGATTACAAGTACCGCGGTCGGATCTACCATGCGCAGATGAATGAGCACCCCGGTCGGCGCCTCCGCGTGAAGGTCGACGTCCAGCCGCGAGGTCACCGGTTCTAGCGCGGCCATGGGTGGGATGGAGGCGCCTCCACCCGGGTGGAGGGGGCGCCTCGATCGGTTCGAGCCCGGACGGAGTCGGCTCGAAGCGAGATCGCAGCGGGGCGAAGGACGGAGAAGGGATGGGAGAGGTGGGTGTCGGGATGAACAGCGTGAAGACGAGAGCGCGGCGAGTCTCGCGTCGGCACACGACGGTCACGATGCGTTCCCTCCTCGCTGTGCTGGCCGTCCTCGCACTCCATCTCGCCTTTGCGGTGCAGGCCCTGGCCGACGGCGGCGCGGAGGCCGCCGCGCGTGAGGTCGCAGCCCGCTACGACGCGCGGGTCCTCGACGTGAAGACGTCGCGCGACGAGTACCGTGTCAAGCTCCTCCTGCCATCGGGCAAGATCAAGGTCGTGCTCGTCCCGCGCTCCATCGATTCGGCTTCCGAGGGTGACGAGCAGCCGCCGAAGGGCAATCGGCCCGAGTCGCGCGGGATGCCCGTCGACTCGATGCTCGACGCGCGCTTCTCGGGGGCGCACTGAGGTGCGGCTCCTGGTCGTCGAGGATCAGCGGCGGCTCCGCGATCAGCTGACCAACGAGCTGAAACGAAGTGGCTACGCCGTCGACTTCGCCGAGAACGGTGAGCGCGCCCTCGTCTGCTTTCGAGACCACCCCTACGACATGGCGATCGTCGATCTCGGGCTCCCGAAAGTCGATGGCGTCACGGTGATCGAACGCGTCCGAGCCGATGGCCTCGAATTGCCGATCTTGATCCTGACCGCACGCAGCGACTGGGAGGAGAAGGTGCGTGGCCTCGAGGCCGGGGCCGACGACTACCTCGTGAAGCCCTTCCACATGGAGGAGCTGAAGGCGCGGTTGCAGGCGCTGCTGCGCCGTTCGGGCGGGCGCGCGAGCCCGATGCTGCGCTTCGGACCGATCGAGGTCGACACCAACTCGAAGACCGTGACGCGTCGAGGCGAGCCCGTCGAGCTGACGGGCTACGAGTACAATGCGCTCGAGTACATGCTGCACCGCCCGGGTGCCGTCATCTCGAAGACGGAGTTCGTGGAGCACCTCTACCACCAGGACTTCGACCGGGACAGCAACGTGATCGAGGTCTTCATCGGTCGGCTGCGAAAGAAGCTCGATCCCGACGGCACGCTCGAGCCCATCGCGACCGTGCGCGGTCAGGGCTATCGCTTCGACCTCGAAGAGGCAGGCGGTTGAAGCTCCGCTCGATCAGCGCTCGCCTGGTGTTCGCAGCGGCATGCGCGCTGCCGGTCTTCCTCGGACTCATGGGTCTCGCGATCGAGCGATCCTTCAGCGAAGCCCTACGCGAGGCCGAGCGCGACATGCTCGCCGTGCAGGGCTATCTGGTGCTCGGCGCCGCCGAGCTCGAGGAGCGGACGCTGCGCCTGCCTCCGACCCTGGCCGAGCCACGATTCGGGCAGCTGGGCTCCGGCCTCTATGCGCGCCTGCGCGACGAGACCGGGCGCGATCACTGGCGCTCGCCCTCGGCAGCGCTGCTGGAGCTGCCCCCGGACGTGGCGGACGTGTCGCTGGGCGAGTGCGTGCTCGTCGAGGTCATCGTCGAGGCGACGCCCGCGTTCCAGTATCAGTGCGCACTGGCCTGGGAAGATCTCGCCGGCAACGAGCTTCGGTTTCGGCTCACGATCTGGCACGATCAGACGGCGTACCGCGCACAGGTGGCGACCTTCCGGACGAGTCTCGTTCGCTTCATGACGTTGGCGGCCGTCGTGTTGATCGGAGTGCAGCTCGCGGTGCTCCGGTTCGGTCTTCGGCCGCTCGGTCGCCTGGTGCGCGACCTGCGCGCCGTCGAGGTCGGCGAGCGGGCGCGACTCGCGGGCGACTATCCGACGGAGGTCGAGGGCGTGACGACGAGCCTCAACCAGCTGCTCGCCGCTGAGGAAGGGCGACGCCGGCGCTACCGCGACACGCTCGCCGATCTCGCGCACAGCTTGAAGACGCCGCTCGCCGTCCTGCGCACGACCCTCGACACCGAGACGTCACCCGACGAGCTGCGCGCGCATTGCGACGAGCAGGTCGAGCGGATGAACGAGATCGTCGCCCATCAGCTGGGGCGGGCGGGGACGAGCGGTGGCCCCGTCCTCGGAAAGCGCTGCCTCGTGGCGCCCGTCGCCGAGCGCCTCGCCGCGGCCATCGGAAAGATCCACGCCGCCGACGGCGTGCGCGTCTCGGTCGAGGCGCCTCCCGACGTGTCGGTGCGCGCCGACGAGCCGGAGCTGATGGAGATGCTGGGCAATCTCCTCGACAACGCATGCAAGCACGGCGGCGGACGCGTCACGGTGCGCACCGCGCGCGACGGCGACCACGTGAAGATCGAGGTGACGGACGAGGGACCGGGCGTGCCGGACGAGCTGCGTCCGATGATTCTCGAGCGCGGCATGCGGGCCGACACAGCGGCGCCGGGGCAGGGCATCGGCCTCGCCGTCACGGCCGACGTGGCGAGGAGTCTCGGTGGCACGCTCGAGGTGCACGACGGCCCGGGCGCCCCCGCGCACCCCGGCGCGTGCATGGTGCTCTCCCTGCCCGCCGGCTGACGCCGGACCATTCGTTCTCGGACGCCGCGGTTCGAAGTTGCGGGCGGGCCGGGCCCCATCGAGTCGAGACGGAGCCGCACCAGGATCGTCGGGTGCAATGGGGACGTGGTCCGAAGAATGGCTCCGTGCCGGATCCACTCTTCGGACCACGTACCAATCGATGTACGCCCCTCGTACAAAGGATGTACATTCCGAGACGGATTCCGATCGGGCGAAAATGGCCTAAGTAGCTGAAAATAATGAATTTTCAGGATGGCACCGATCCTGCTGTAGTCCTTCCCAACCACCGAGGAGGACCACCCGATGTCCAGCCCCATCCACCGACTCTGGCGCCAGGCCGACGATCTCGCTGCTCAGGCCCCCGACACCCGAAACCGCAGCGTCGACTTCCTGCGCGCCGCCTCGATCGCCGTCGTGGTCGTAGGCCACTGGCTCGTGGCCGCGCCCTACGTGCAGGGCGGCGAAGTCGTCGCGGGGCACATGCTCGAGCTCGCGCCCTGGACCCAGTGGCTCACGCTCGTCGTGCAGGTGATGCCGATCTTCTTCCTCGTCGGCGGCTACTCGAACGCCGTCGCCTGGCAGGCGGCGCGGCGCAAGGGCACGGCCTACGGCCCGTGGCTCGGCGGGCGCATCCAGCGCCTCATCGCGCCGGTGATGCCCGTGCTCGTCGTGTGGATCGTCGTGTCGGCAATTGCCGTGGCGTGCGGCCTGCCGGCCGAGCAGGTCGGGATCGCGACGCAGATGGCGCTCGTGCCGACCTGGTTCCTCGCCGTGTACGTGATGGTGGGCGTGCTCGTGCCGATCACGCTCGCTGCGTGGGAGCGCTTCGGCTTCGCTTCGGTCGCGGCGCTCGTCGTGGCTGCGGCAGGTGTCGATGTGCTCGTGCTCGAGGCCGGTCTCGCTCCGCTCGGCTATCTCAACTACGCGTGCGTGTGGCTCGCGGTGCATCAGCTCGGCCATGCCTGGCAGGCGGGCGCCATGCGCCGCCCGCTCGTGTGGGCGGCGGCCGGCGCCACCGGTCTCGCGGTGCTGATCGGGTTCGGCCCCTATCCCCTCGCGATGGTCGGCGTGCCCGGTGAGGTGTTCGGCAACACCTCACCGCCCACGCTCGCGCTGCTGTTGCTCGGCATCACCTGGACCGGCATCGTGCTCGCGCTCGAGCCGACGCTGCGCCGCATGCTCGCCCATCGCCGCGTCTGGACCGCCACGGTGCTGGTGAACGGCCTCATCATGACGCTCTACCTCTGGCACATGACCGCGATGCTCGCCGCACTCGGCGCGGCGGCTGCGCTCGGCGGCGTCGGCCTCCACGTGCTGCCCGACTCGGCGCAGTGGTGGGCGCTGCGCCCCGTGTGGATGACGGTCTACGCCGTGGCGCTCGTCCCGCTGATGGTCGCTTTCCTGCGCTTCGAGCGGCCCCGCGTTGCGACGCACGTGCGCTCGAAGCGGCGGCTGCTGACTGGCGCCTCGCTCACCGCGGCCGGTCTCGGTGTGCTCTCGGCCAAGGGCATCGTGAGCCCCGCCGGCGCCCATGTGGCGCCGAGCCTCATGCCCCTGCTCGGCGGCGCGCTCGCGGGCTTCGGCCCGGTGCGTCGGCTCCTCGTGTGGCTGCGCGGCGCTCCGGCCGCGCCGGACCGGGAGGTGGAGCGCAATGAGGAGGCTGCGCGCTAGGCGTCCGCGAGCTCGTCGAGCAGGGCCCGATCGACTCTGGCCTTGACCGTCCTGCGGTCGAGGCCGAGTGATCGGGCCGCTGCCTCGTAGGAGCCCTGCTTCGCATAGACGCGCGTCACGTACTCGCGCAGGAGATCGTCCGCCGTGGCCTCGCACGCGAGGATCGCGGCGGCGATCGTGTTCGACCCGGCGCCTGCGGTCACGGCCCGGTGAGCAGCCCGGGGCTCGTAGCGTCCCTGCACGAGCACGCTGCGGACGCACTGCTCGAGCTCGCGGACGTTGCCGGGCCAGGCGTATCCCGGCGGCAGCTCGCGGCGGATCCAGCCAACGACCTCGTCGACGAGATCCTCCGCCCCTTCGCCCGCGACGCGCGCCGAGATCACTCGCACGAGGCTCTCTAGCTCGTCGGGCGAGTCGCTGAGGCGATCGCGCAGGGTCGGCATGCGGATGACATCGGCGCAGAGGCGGTAGTAGAGATCCTCGCGGAAGCGGCCCGCCGCGAGCTCGTCGTCGAGGTCGCGGTTGGTCGCGGCGACGATGCGCCCTTCGAAACGGCGCTCGTCGATCTCGCCGATGCGCTGGTAGATGCGGCTCTGCAGCACGCGCAGCAGCTTGACCTGCACGGCGCCTTCGAGCTCTCCGATCTCGTCGAGGAAGATCGTGCCGTGGGGGCCTGCCGATTCGAGCCAGCCCGCGCGGTCGTCGATGGCGCCGGTGAAGGCGCCCCGCCTGTGACC
The DNA here is from genome assembly GCA_964474355.1 of uncultured Spirochaetaceae bacterium. Taxonomy (GTDB): domain Bacteria; phylum Myxococcota_A; class UBA9160; order UBA9160; family UBA4427; genus CAYYSY01. The sequence continues at coordinate 10,726 of CAYYSY010000439.1, forward strand.
GAAGAGCTCAGACTCGATCAGCGCCGACGACAGCGCCGACAGGTTCACCGCGTGGTAGGTCTTCGTGTAGTCGGCGACGAAGGCCTGCTTCTCCCCGTCGAAGGGGATGTAGCGGCTGAGGCCGATCGCACGCGCAACGAGCTCCTTGCCCGTGCCCGACTCGCCGAGCACGAGCGTCGGGATGTCCGCCATGCGGTCGTAGAGCCGGCGCCGGTAGCGATCGACGTCGTGAGTGAAGATCGACTGCCAGACCGCGCCGCGCAGCTCGGCCACGGCGAGCGAGCCGCCGTAGATCTCCCAGTACACGTGGTTGAATGCGCGCCGGATCTGGAAGCCCCAGGCGAGGGTGTGCGCCGGGTCGGGGCGGGTCGGCAACGCCAGGCCGGGCAGATCGAAGAAGTGATCGCATTCGGCGACGAGACGCGGGTAGAAGGCGAGCTTGTGGGTGGTCGGCTTCCCGGCCTCGGCGCGCTCGACGATCTTCGAGAGATCCTCTTCGTATCGATAGAAGAAGAGATAACGGACGAAGCCTTCGTAGAGCTCGAGCTGGGCCGGGGTCGCGCGCGCGCCGTCGACGAGGCGCTGGCGCAGGTCTTCGGCGAGCTGCTCGGCCACGCGGCGCAGCCCGCCGAGGTTCGGGTTCAGACCCTGGAGCTCGCCGTCGGCGCTCCACACGGCCGCATAGGGTACGAAGTCGTCTCCGAGCGCCTTGGCCTCCTGAGTCGTGCGATCGGGCAGGAAGGGGTTCGAGGTGGCGAGGCGCGAGAGCGCCTCGAGCACCTCCTGCTCGCGGTCGCTGACGAAGGGCGGTGCGGAGGCGCGATTGGCCATATGGCTCTCCCAGGGCGGACATCACGTGTAGGGGGCTGTTCGTCCGATGTCCGCCCGACCTGAGCTTCGCGGACTCTGCTGAAGCCGCAACTAGAAACACAACGTGCTGATATGAATGTGTTTTTTCGATTTCGAAGGAGTTGGGCATGCAATCTGCTCTAGAGGCTCCCGAGCCGGGATGAACCCGGCAAAGGAGTCCACCATGCAACTGCGAATCGTGCTCATCGGGCTCGCGACGAGTGTCGCGGCCCTGCTCGCCGGCGCCGCCCAGGCGGCTGGCACCCTGACCCCGATCGGCTCGCCCCATGCGCCGATCGAGATCCGCGACCACCACGTCGAGGTCGTGATCCAGGACGGGTTCGCGCGCACCGCGGTCACTCAGAGCTTCTACAACCCCAACGCCGTCGACCTCGAGGGCATGTACGCGTTTCCGCTGCCCGTCGAGGCGAGCCTCGCGGAGATCACCATCTACGCGGGCGAGCAGACGCTCGAGGGCGAGGTGCTCTCCGACGAAGAGGCCGACCGCATCTACGGTCAGGAGCGAGATGCCGGCAACGACGCCGGCCTCGGCCGCAAGGAGGGCATCCAGCGCTTCGAGTTCCACGTGACGCCGATTCGCGCGCAGGACGAGACGCGCATGCGCTTCGTGTACTACGAGCCGCTCGAGATCGATACCGGCATCGGCCGCTACCTCTATCCGCTCGAGGAGGGCGGTACCGACGAGCTCGCGAAGTCGTTCTGGACGACGAGCGAGAAGGTGACGCGCGACTTCTCCATCGACGTCACGGTGCGCACGAGCGTGCCGATCGCAGAGCTGCGAACGCCCGGCTACGAGGGCGCCGCGCGCATCGAGCTGAAGGGCGAGGGCGAAGGCGAGGGGATGGCCGAGCATCACGTTCGCATCGAGACGCAGACGGGCGCCCTCGACCGTGACTTCCTGCTCTACTACAAGCTGGCCGACAGCCTGCCAGGTCGTGTCGAGCTGCTGCCGTACAAGCCCGAGGCCGGGAAGCCCGGCCACTTCATGCTCGTCGTGACGCCCGGTGTCGACCTGAAGCCGCTGCGTGACGGCTCCGACTACGTGTTCGTGCTCGACAACTCGGGGAGCATGTCGGGCAAGCTCTCGACGCTCACGGCCGGTGTGCGCAAGGCGATCGGCGAACTCGGCCCCAACGATCGCTTCCGCGTCATCGCGTTCTCGAACGATGCCCGAGAGATCGTGGGCTGGACGCCGGCCACGCCCGAGCGCGTCGAGGCGGCGCTGCAGCGCGTCGATGGCATACGCAGCGAGGGCGGCACGAACGTCTACGCGGGGCTCGACCTCGCGCTGCGCGGCTTCGATGCCGACCGTGTGACGAGCCTCGTGCTCGTGACCGACGGCGTGACCAACACCGGTGTCGTCGACCCGAAGGCCTTTCACGCGCTCATGCAGAAGGCCGATGTGCGGGTCTTCGGCTTCCTGATGGGCAACTCGGCGAACTGGCCGCTGATGCGCGTCATCTGTGAGACCTCGGGCGGCTATTACACGGGCGTCTCGAACGCCGACGACGTGCTCGGGCAGGTGCTGCTCGCGAAGAGCAAGGTCACACACGAGGCGCTCCACGACATCGAGCTCCACTTCGATGGCGTGCGGGTGACCGACACGACGGGCAAGGCCTACCGCAAGGTGCATCGCGGCGAGCAGCTCGTGCTCTTCGGCCGCTACGAAGATGGCGGGACGCTCGACCTCGCTCTCGACCTGCGCGTGTCGGGCGAGGATCGGCGCCTCGAGACGAGCTTCGAGATGCCCGACGTGACGACCGCGTATCCCGAGGTCGAGCGGCTCTTCGCGCTTGCCCACGTCGACGAGATCCTGTGGCGCACCCAGGCGGGTCTGCTCGATGGCAGCGAGGCGGCGGACTCGATCGAGTACTACGGCGTCTAGTACCAGAGCGTGACCGACGAGACGTCGTTGGTCGTGCTCCCCGAGGAGGCGTTCACGCGCCACGGGATCGAGCGCCGCAATCGCGAGCGCACGGCCGCCGAGCACACCGTGCAGAGTCAGCGAGCTCAGGCGCCGGTGCAGCCTACGCGCGTCGATCGGCAGAAGCCGATGTTCGACGTGCCGGCGCCGCGACTCGGCTCGGGCTTCTTCGGCCCCGAGCATGCGGCCGGCATCCTTGCGCTGTGGACCTTGATCCTGCGCAAGCTCCGCGGGGAGGGCGAGTAATGGGGGCGATCGCGCACACTCGGTGGTTCGACGCGCGATCGGGCCGGGAGGGCGTCGAGCCCTCCCGGCCGCTTCCCGTCTTCACGGTGCTTCTCTGTCTCGCCGCAATTGCGGTGTACGCGGCGGGGCAGGGCGGGGCCTGGGAGTGGTCGCGGGAAGCGCTCGCCCGGGGCGAGGTCTGGCGCGTGTTCACCGGTCATGTCGCGCACTGGTCGCTCGAGCATCTCGCCTGGGACGTCGGCGCGCTGGCGCTGCTGGGTGTGTGGCTCGAACGTCGCGGCCGCGCGCGCTTCGTCTCTCTCGTGGCCGGGGCGGCGGCCGCGATCTCCATCGGCCTTGGGTGGCTCGATCCTGGGCTCGCGGCGTATCGCGGACTCTCGGGCGTCGACTCGACCCTCTTTGTCGCCGTCTGCGCCGAGCTGCTGCGCGACGCCCTGGCGGGGCGGGACCGCCGGGGCGCGGTCGCGGCCGGCATGCTGCTCGTCGGCTTCGTCGCCAAGGTCGGCGCAGAGGCGCTCACGGGTGTGTCGCTCTTCGTGTCGAATGCGGCGGGGCCGAGCGGCGCGGAGGTGACGCCGCTCGCGCACGCGATCGGCTGCGGCGTCGCGCTGGTCTTCGCGGCGCTCTCGCTCGCACGTCGTCGCACGATTGCCGCGTTGGCGGAGCGGGTGCGGTTCTAGGGCCGGCCGTGGCTGCGCACGGCGTAGAGGTGCGCCATCAGCTGCGACACGATGCACCGATGGTCAGTGCCATGCCCGACTTGCGGGGAACCCGGGTACGGGGCCCTCGTCCCTCCGCTCGGTGCTCGGCCTCAGTCCGAGGGGCGGAGGCGGATGAGAGTGGTGAGCTCCGCTGCTGGAACCGGGCGCGAGTACAAGAAGCCTTGCAGGACGTCGCAGCCCTCCGAGCGGAGGTAGTCCGCCTGCGCCTCGGTCTCCACGCCCTCGGCGACCACGTTCATCTCGAGACGATGAGCCAGGCCAATGACGGCGGCGACGATCGCGCTGCCCGAGCCACACGTGCCGATGCCGGAGACGAACGACCCATCGAGCTTGACGGTGTCGATGGGAAATCGGGTCAGGTAGCTGAGCGACGAGTAGCCAGTGCCGAAGTCGTCCAGCGCAATCGTCAGACCGAGATCCTTCACAGCGGCGAGCTCGGCGACCACGTCCTCGGATCCATCCAGCAGAGCGCTCTCGGTGATCTCGATCTCCATCAGCTGCGGGTCGATCGAGTACTCGTCCAGCAGCTGGTGAATCGTGCTGGTCAGCCGCCCGCTGCGAACCTGGAGGCTCGAGACGTTCACGGCGAGCTTCACCGGCTCGAGGCCCTGCTGACTCCATTCGTCGATCTCCCGACACGCTTGCCGCAGCGCCCACTCACCCAGGCTCCCGATCAGCCCCACGTCCTCCGCGAGCGGGATGAACTCGCCTGGCGAAACCTGCCCGAGCTGCTCGGAGTGCCATCGCATGAGCGCCTCGGCGCCCACCATCTCGCCAGTCCGGCTGTCGAACTTGGGCTGATAGTGGAGCTCCAGGCCATCCTCATCGACCGCCGCTCTCAGCAGGGTCTCCAGTTGGAGATTGCGCGCCGCGCGCTGGTCGAGCGTCGCATCGAAGAAGTGATAGTCGGCGTGATCGCTCTTCTTCGCTTGATGCACGGCGGCATCTGCGCGCCGGAGTAGCGAGTCGACGTCGCTGGCGTCGCGCGGGAAGACGGCGATCCCGACGCTCGCCGACATGACGATGCTGTGCCCGTCGACCGTCAACGGCTCCGCGATGTAGTCCAGGATGCGACGAGTCGCGATGGCGGCATCCTCACCCGAGCGCACGTGGTCGAGGACGATGGTGAACTCGTCTCCCCCGAGTCGAGAGACCGGCTCGATGTCGCTTCCGACGTAGGCAAGGAAGTCCGTAGCGCGGACGCAATCTTCGAGTCGATTGGCGAACGCCTGCAGGAACCGGTCACCCATCTCGCGACCGAGCGTGTCGTTGATCCGCTCGAAGCGGTTGATGTCCAGGCAGAGCAGCGCCAGCGGCCTCGATTCGAGCTCGGCGTGACGGATCGCCCTGTCGAGATGCCTCGTGAGCATCTCCTGATTCGGCAGCGACGTGAGGCTGTCGTAGTACGCCAGGAAGTGGATGCGGTCCTCGTTCTCCCGCTGCTCCGTCACATCCTGGATCGTGCCGGTGACGGTTTCGACCTCCCCATCGGGGCCAAGCGTTACCTCCGCCTGCTGTCGCACGACACGCTGCTCACCCCTTCCGGTGTCGATGCGATGCTCCAGAGTCCACGGCTTGTGCTCTCCGAGCGCCGTTTGCATCGCCTCCTCGAACGCCGATCGGTCCTCGTCTCGAATCGCGCTCATCAGCACTGAATGGGAGGGAGTGCCGCGCCCGGGGGCGATCTCGAGGATCTCGTAGACCTCGTCCGACCAGAGCATCTCGTTCGACTCCGGTCGCCACTGCCAATCGCCAAGCTTGGCCAGCCGCTGTGCATTGGCGAGCCGCTGTTGGCTCGATCCGAGCTCGAGCACGACATCCTGGAGATCCTTGAAGGCGCCATGGGCCCGCAGCAGGAAGCGAACACGGTGCTGGATGATCTGCCAGTCCATGGGCTTCTTGATGTAGTCCGAGGCACCGGCCTCGAAGGCCCGCTCCATCGTCTCCGTGTCGGTGAGGCCGGTCGCGATCATGACGGGGATGTCATTGCCGACGGTTCCCGAGCGAATCGCGATGCAGGTTTCGAAGCCGTCGATTCCTTCCATGTCGACGTCCAGCACCACGAGATCCGGCGGGGCACTGTGGATCATCTCGAGAGCCTGCTCGCCGCTCTCGGCCTCCTCAGCCTCGAGACCAATGGCTCGCATGGCCTGCGTGACGAACATCCGGATCACGGGGTCGTCGTCGACGACCAGGACGCGATGGGTCGGTTGAGCTCGATCAGTCGTCGGCATCGGAGACCCCGAACTCTCGACTGGCCAGCGACTCGCGCGCGGCTTCGACCTCGCTGTCGAGCGATTCGAGCAGATCGCTCACTTCGCTCAGGGAGCCCGCTCGCGCGGCTGTCTCGAGATCCTTGCTCACGGCTGCCAGCCGCCCGGCTCCCACCTGCGCAGCGCTCGACTTGAGCTTGTGCGCCGCCTTCAACACCGCCCCTGCGTCGGTGGCTGCGGCGCCCTCCTGAATCCTCGCGTGGAGATCGCTGCAGGAGACCAGGAAGGTCTCCACCAGCTCGCGCAGAAAGGTCGGATCAGCGAACGCCGAGCTGGTGAAACTGAGCGCTTCCGGATCGACGGCCGGCTCGGGACTCCGATGCTCGGGGAGCTCGCTGCCGCTGGACTCGAGGGTCTTGCCCGGCACCCAGCGCTCGATCGCATCGGCGAGATCGCCGGGTGTGAAGGGCTTCGTCACGAAGTCGTCCATCCCGGCCTCGGCGCAGTCCTGACGATCCTTGGGCATCACGTGCGCCGTCAACGCGACGATCGGCAGCCGCTTGATCACGCCGCCGCCGTCGCGCTCGAGGCGTCGAATCGCGCGTGTCGCGGCCAGTCCATCCATGCCCGGCATCTGGCAATCCATGAAGACGATGTCGAACACGTTGCCTTGCACGGCCAGCAGTGCCGGCTCGCCGCTCTCGACGGTGTGGACCTCGCACCCGAGATCCTCGAGCGTCGCCTCCGCCACGTCGCGATTGACCATGTTGTCCTCGGCGAGGAGCACACGTATGCCGCGCGATCGACCTCGGGCGCCTCCGGACGCACTCCCCTTGGCGAGCGTGGCTGCGGGGCCCGACTCGACGGCGGGTACGCAGGCGCGCATCAGCTCGCTCTTGCGCGGCGGTTTGGTCAGCGTGGCCGCGAGATCCAGCTCGCGCGCCAGTGATTCGGGAATCGGCGCGTTCAATGCGGTGACGACCACGATCCGAGGCTGCTCGATGCCCCGCTCGGAGCGAATCTCTCTGACCGCATCGAGCCCGTCGCCGGGTGCCCCCGAGACGTCCATCACGAGTACATCGACCGGCGCGGAAGCCTCCATGGCTCGCTTCAGCCCATCGAGGGCACTCGCGAGATCGGACTCGGGCTGGACGCTCATCCCCGAGGATCCGAGCCAGTGAGCCAGCAGATTCTGGCTGGTCTCACTCGCGTCGACCACCATGGCGCGGCTCTCATGTGCGAGCTCGGGCTGGCTATCCGCCTCCTCCACGACTTCGACCGGCAGACTGACCCAGAGGCGGGTGCCCCGACCCGCCTCGCTCTCGACACCCAGCTCGCCCTCCATCAGCGCCGTCAGCTGGCGACAGATCGCCAGCCCGAGTCCGGTCCCGCCGAAGCGACGGGCCATCGAGCCATCTGCCTGGGTGAACGAGTCGAAGATCCTCACCCGAGCTTCCTCGGGGATTCCGACGCCCGTGTCGACGACCGTGAACTCGAGCCCGCAGCGCCCCGCGGTGGCCACGGTCTCCTGCCTCGAATCGACCGTGACCCGTAGCAGCACACTGCCCTCATTGGTGAACTTCACGGCGTTGCCAACCAGGTTGACGAGGATCTGCCGCACCCGAGCGGGGTCCATGCGCACCACCCGCGGCACGTCGTCGGCGACGAAGCAGGCGAGGTCGAGCTCCTTCTGCTGAGCGGACTCCGCCAACAGCTCCACGACCTCCTCGACGATGTGCCTGGGCTCGCAGGCGGCGACCTCGAGCTCGAGGTGTCCGGCCTCCGCCTTGGAGAAGTCGAGAATGTCGTCGATGATCCCGAGCAGGCTGCCCGCCGATTCCTGGATCGTCTTTGCGAACTTGAGTGGGCGCGGCGCCAGCTGCGACTGCAGCAGGAGATTCGTCATGCCGAGGACGCCATTCATCGGCGTTCGGATCTCGTGGCTCATGTTGGCCAGGAAGTTCGACTTGGCCACGTTCGCCGCCTCGGCGCGCTCCGCGAGCTCGACAGCCTCCTCGCTTCGCCGCTGGAGCTCGATCGTGCGCTCGCGCACCTCGCTCTCGAGCGTTCGTTGGTGGCTCTCCACCTGCTCCCGGTAACCCTGCAGGCGAGTGAGCATCACCTCCAGTGCCGCGCCGAGTGCACCCGCTTCATCCGAGCCGTGCACCTCGATGGACTGATCGAAGTTGCCGTCGGCGATGTCGCGCGTCAGGGTCGCGAGCTCGCGAATGGGCCTCGTGAACCGGCGCACCCACAACACACCCGGCACGAGCACGAGGAGCACGACTCCGGCTGTGGCCGTCAGCAGCGGGATCGACGTCGCACCGAGAGCAGCCGCCCGGGGTGGCCCCTTGATGCCGAGCTGCACGTACCCGAGCACCCTGGGCAGGCTCGTGCCGGGCTCGACGTTCGCAAGAGCACCGTGACCGCCGGACTCGCGAGCGCTGTGGAGCGGATGGAAGACGTCGACCTGCTCACGACCATCGGCGCCCAGGCCCGAGCGAATGCGCACCGCCCCGGCCAGCGTGGCCGAATCGCTCGGCGCCTCGACGATTCGAGCTTCCGGGTCGAAGCGCCGAACGCTCAGGGCTTGCCCGCTCTGGTCGAGCACCTGGATGTACGTGACGTCCGGAAAGAGAGCGAGGGCGTCGCCGATCTGCCCGAGGCCCTCGGTGTCTCCTCGCAGGACCGGCTCATAGCCCTGCTGCGCCACCGCGCGGGCGAGCTCGCCCGCCTCTCGGCGCAACGCCGCGCTGGCCTCCAGCTGCCGCTGTCGGGCCGTCAGGGTGAGGAGCGCAGCCGCGACCACGGCCACCGACACGAAGAGCAGCAGGCAGTGCTTGGCATCGAGACTGGCCGCAAGGCGCAACTTCATCAGCGCGTCCATTCTCCCTTGCGTGTCACGGGCGTCCAATGGCCGGCCCCGGCCAACGGAAATTCAAGTGGGCAGATCTCGCCGCAATTGGCGTACCCCGTAAAGGATTCTTCGGACTTCCGAAGCGCTGTCTTGAGACCACGAGACGGGCCGGAGCGGCGCCTCTGGGGGGATCCCTGGTCCGATCTAGGAGAGCTCGGACAAGCCCTCTACGTCGCCTGGCGAGGCATTCACCGGTCGCTCGGGCTCTCGGGCTGGGGGCTCCGACGACGTCGACTCAGCGTCGTCCTGGCGAGGGGTGGGGCTCGTTGCCCCAGCGGCCTGATCGAGCACGCGCCCGAGACCACCCTCTGCCGCGTCCTCGCGATGCTCCGCCTCGCGACGCTCGCGCTCGAGCTTCCGGCGCTCCTCGGGCGAGATGGCGAGCACCGCCAGCGGATCCACGAGCCGCCACACCGGCAGTGCCGATAGCGCGACCGCCCAGAGCGAGCCGCTCCTCAGCAGAAGTAGCAGGAGGCCAGAGGAGATCGCCAGTGTCACGCCCTCTGCGGTCGCCACCTGGTTCTCGACGTCCCGGGTCTCCTCGCCATCGGCACGCTCCATGTCCTCTCTGAGCTGGTCGAAGGTATCCAGGAGCTGAGACAGCGAAGCGACTTGCGACTGTCCGAGCAGCTCGAGCTGCTGGAGCCGCCAGGACAGCCTGCCCTCGCGGTCGTCGTCGCCGTCTGTCTGCTCCAGCATCGCGAGCGGCGGCTGGATCGGCATTGCCTGATCCTGCGCCCGCTTCGCTTTGGCACTCGACGACGTCCCGCCGCTGAGCGAATCGGCAGGCAGAGACACCTGGCTGGAGATCGCTGCCTCCTCCACCGATGCTCCATCGGCCGCTTCCGCTTCGCTCGAGGTCGGCGACTCCTCGGAGGTGGTCACCGATCCTTCATCTGCGTCCTCCTCCGAATCCGTCTCGGCCATGTTCCACAAGATGGAGAGCGGCAAAGGCGTGGTGGGCGGTGCCGTCTGGCTGAAGGCGATGTCGGCGACGAAGGGGCCAGCCGACAGGCTGCCGTCCGAGACCGTGACTTCATAGTACGGAGCCAGCGTCGAGCCATCGTGTGAGAAGACGATCCGGCCGGCCGACAAGTCGGAGAGATCGAAGCTCGTGATGGGCAGACCGGGCTGATCCGCTCGCTCGAAGTGCCCATTCTGGACCTGCGTCACGGTGAGGTGGAGGCTCGACGCCGCATCATCGACGTCCGTCGCACCGAGATTGGCGGTCGTCAGAGTGACCGCATCTCCGGAAGCCAAGCTGAGGCTGTTGTTCGTGAGCACCGGCATGTCGTTGAGCGGCCGCACGTCGATCGTCACGGTCGCAACGTTCGATGTCGCCTCCCCATCGCCCACCCGGTAGCTGAACGCGTCCGAGCCGGCGAAATCCTGCATCGGCACGTAGTCGAAGGAGCCATCCGAGTTCAGGGTGAAGCTCATCGCATTCGAGGGGCCGGAGACCAACATCGCCACCAGGGGCTGGGCCTCTGCGTCGCTGTCGCCCTGCAGGACACCACCAGCAGCGCCCGTGGAGAGGGGAAGATCCTCCGCGATGGAGTAGCTCTCGCCCACAGCGACCGGAGCATCGTTGACGTTGGTGAAAGTGACACTCACCAGCACCGGACCGGAGCTCGAGCTCGCATCGCTGACCACTACCTCGTAGCTGGGCGCGAGCTCGCCGCCATCGTGGACGAAGCGAATCTGACCAGCCGAGATGTCGGCCTGACTGAAGCTCGAGACCGCTACACCGGGTGTGTCGACGCGTTCGAATCGGCCATGCGCGACGTTGCGAACGCTGAAGGCGAGCGTGGACACCTCGCTATCGACATCCGTCGCCGACAGCTCTGCACCCGTGATGCCGACCGCCTCGCCCTCCGAAATCGTGATGCGGTTGCTCTGGAGCGAGGGCGCATCGTTCGTCGGTGTGATCGTGACCGTCGACATCGCCACGTTGCTGAAGCTCGTACCGTCGCCCGCGAAGAAGCTGACGGCACGATCGGTGGTCGTTGGATCGTCGGACTGGTTGTCGTAGGTGATGGTCCGGAGGACTCGTTCGTAGTTGGCCACCGAGTCCTGTCCGGAGAGGGTCAGGAGGCCAAGCTGGACATCGTACGAGGCGGTGATGGCCGTGCCTGAAGTATTCGCGGTGAGCAGCTCGAGGCCCGGATCGAGCAGATTCGAGATGGTCACGCTGAGAGATTCGAGCGTGGCCGAGTCGACGTCCGCGAGCGCCGCGTCCAGATCGGCGATCTGGACGGGGCCGCCTCCCTCCGTCCAGGCCGTGACGAAGTCCGCTATCAGCTCGCCGGAGCTGTCGTCCGCGTCGAGGTCGATCAAGGGCGCCTCGTCCACGTTCGTCACGGTGATTGCGAGCGCCGCGCTGTCGTCGGGCGTCGCGGGGAGCGCTGCGTCGTCGACCTCCACGGTGACGTCCAGGCTCGGGTTCGTCTCGACGTCGAGGACGGCGCCGGCGCGGAGGTAGAGGGCGCCTGCGTCGATCTCGAACAGGGCGGCATCAGTCCCGCTCAGGGTCAGATCGTTGGTGCCCAGGGCGTCGTCGGTGACGACGATGTCCGCCACCTTGATCCTGCTCGAGGTGTCCGTGTTCTCTGCGAATGTCGTCGTGACGTTGGTCAGGCTGACGGTCGGCGCCTCGTTGACATCGGTCACGCTGATCGCCAGCGCCGCGCTGTCTTCGGGCGTGGCCGGCAGGGCTGCGTCGTCGACCTCGACCGTGACATCCAGGCTCGGGTTGGTCTCGAAGTCTAGGACGGCGCCGGCCTGGAGGTAGAGCGCCCCGGCGTCGATCTCGAACAGCGCCGCGTCGGTCCCGGAGAGCGTCAGATCGTTGGTGCCCAACGCGTCGTCGGTCACCACGATGTCGGCCACCTTGATGCGGGCGGTCGTGTCCGTGTCCTCGGGGAACGTGGTCGTGACGTTGGTCAGGCTGACGGTCGGCGCCTCGTTCACGTCCGTGACCGTGATCGCCAGCGCAGCGCTGTCCTCGGGCGTCGCCGGGAGAGCTGCGTCGTCGACCTCGACCGTGACGTCCAGGCTCGGGTTCGTCTCGAAGTCGAGGACGGCGCCGGCCTGGAGATAGAGCGCCCCGGCGTCGATCTCGAACAGGGCCGCGTCGGTCCCCGAGAGCGACAGGTCGTTGGTGCCCAGCGCGTCGTCGGTGACGACGATGTCGGCGACCTTGATGCGGGCGGTCGTGTCCGTGTCCTCGGGGAACGTGGTCGTGACGTTGGTCAGGCTGACCGTCGGCGCCTCGTTCACGTTCGTAACCGTGATCGCCAGCGCCGCGCTG
>CAYYSY010000440.1:0-11261 GCA_964474355.1 uncultured Spirochaetaceae bacterium
GCGCAGCAGGATCTGGGCGACCCGCCCCTCGCGCAGCTTCCAGACCACCGCGTCGAGGGCGAAGTGGTGGAGGTTCACGACCGCGGTCGTCAGGAGCGCGAGCCCCATGCCGAAGGGCAGGCTCCCCATGTACCCGGGCGCGAAGACGATGAGCGGCAGGAACCAGAGCGTGGCGCCGGCGAGGAGCGCTCGCCCGTAGAAGCCGCCGAGCTTCAGTGGCCCGGCCTGCCCCACCGCGAAGTAGCTCGTGATCCACAGGTACTGGACGAAGTGCGCCGAGGCGATCCACATGAACGAGTAGGCGCGCGACTCCGGGGCCAGCGGATCGATGGGCAACGGCCAGCGAAAGAGCAAGGCCGCCATCGGCAGCGAGAACCAGAGCGCCTGACTCAGCACGACGCAGAGCCCGGCACCGAGCTTGCGAATCCCTGCCGCCCGGGTCCGCCACGCGAAGATCGCGAGGCACGCGAGATAGGCGACGCACACCCCCACGCCGAGCCAGCTGGCGACCTGGCGCGGGATGCCCAGCGTCGTGAGCTCGTAGATCGTGCCCTGGACGCCGCCCCCCGCCTGCTGCGTGCCGCCGGCCGCCTGATGCAGCGCGAGAAATACGAGGAGGAAGCTCGACACGAACGAGGCCTGCAGCGCCCGCCGCGCAACCGGGTCGACCGCGACCTGAGCGCGGCGCAGGAAGAGCATGGCGACGCCGAAGTTCTGCCCCGAATAGTGCCAGGGGCTGATCGTGAAGTAGAGGGTGATCAGTACCGAGCCGAGCAGCGGCCAGTGCAGCCCCGCCACGTAGACGACGAGGAGCAGCGCGCTCGCATGGATCGCCACGAGCGAGTAGCGGTGCCGCTCGCTGCGATCGGCGTAGACGCGGAGCAAGGTGGCGCCGTAGTGCGGGGCGCCGAGCGCGAGCGTGATGGTCGCGTATGCAGAGATGGGCACCGCAGCGCGCAGCTCGGCACCGAAGAACGTCTGAAGGAAGAACACGCCGACGTAGAGCAGACCGGCACCGAAGAGCAGGTCTGCCGCCGGGCCGAAGAGCCAGGGGCGCGGGGCGGGGGGCGCTCCTACCGTCGCCTCGGTCGTGGTCATTCAGGGCTCATCGGTGCTGGGAGGCCTCCGCTGGAGCGACGCTCGACGTGCCACCTCGGACGGGGCGCACCACCTCGCGACATCCTATCGGCGGGCGCGCTGGAAGGCATCCTCGATCGCGCTCATGAGCAGCCCCCTCGACGACGATCGCGACGAGCGGCGTCAACGTGTTCAGCCGGCCTTCGAGCCGCGTCGCAGCTCTCGCACCTGACGATCGGTGCGCCGGTCGAGCGCGAGCAACGTGCCGTTCACCAGCTTCGCCGCCAGCCAGCGGATCGGCTCCGGCGGCCAGTCGAGGGCTCGCCGCTGCAGCGCCGACGCCCACTCGTGCTCGCGGCCCTGCACGCGGGCGGCGAGCATGTCGCCCATCAACGTGCCCTGGGCGACGCCGTGGCCGGCGAAGCCCACGCCGTGGAAGACGTTCCGATGCGCGCCTTCGACGCCGATGCGCGGCAGGAAGTCGAGCGTCAGCCCGATCCAGCCGCCCCAGTAGTGCGCGACCGGATGCGTGCTCAAGGTCGGGAAGCGCTCGCGGTACGCGTCCGAGATGATCCCGAAGGCCTCGGGGTCGCGTCCCTCCGCGAGCCCGCTGCGCCAGGCGTAGCGCACGATCTTCGACCCACCGACGATCGTGCCCTGCATCGTGAGGCGATAGCTCTCGAGCTCTTCGTGCGCGGTGTAGATGCCCTCGCGTCCGGGCCATGCCAGCTCGTCCCGCTGGTCGGTGGAGAGGGGCTCGGTCTCGAAGAGCGAGACGCGCAGCGGCGCGACGGCCCGAGGCAGACGGCCGGTGCTCGTCGTATACGCATTGGTCGCCAGGACGGCGGCGGCCGCCCGGATCGACCCGTTGGCGGTGCGGGCCGTGACCTGCGGGCCCTCGTCCAGACCGACGAGCCCCGAGTCCTCGAAGAGCCGGACACCGGCATCGAGCGCCGCGCGCCGAAGGCCCATCACGAAGCGGCCGGGGTGCAGCGTACCGCCGCACTCCTCGAGGATGCCGAAGCGGAAGGCGGGCGGGATGCCGCGCTCGCGCATCTCGCCTTCGGGCAGGAACCGAACGTGCGCGCCGAGCCCCGCCGCGGTCGTGGCCGCTTCGCGCAGGCTGGCCTCCTGCTTCGGGTGCACCCCGGCCATGACGTTGCCGGTCGGCGCATAGTCGCAGTCGATCCCGAGCTTGCGGATCGTCTCCTCGGTGTACTCGACCGCGGCATCCGCGAAGCGAGCGAGTCGGGCGGCGCGGTCTTGGCCGAAGAAGCGAAGGAGCGTGGCGAGATCCTTGCCGATGGTCGGGGTCAGGTGCCCCGCGTTGCGGCCACTCGCGCCGGAGCCGGCGAACCCCTTCTCGAGCACCACGACGTCGGCGCCCTGTGCACGCAGTGAGATCGCCGCCGACAGCCCGGTGTACCCGCCCCCGATCACGACCACGTCCGCCTGCAGATCGTCGGTCAGGGCGGGGGCCGGATCGCTCGGCGCCTCGACCCAGGGGCTGATCTCGCAGAATCGAGCGTTCTCGTCCATCTTGGGGCTCCAGTCGCCTCGACGCCGGCACGCGCCCTCGATCGCCCCGCCGCGAGGGCCGGGCCGCGAAGGCCGGGCCGCGAAGGCCGGGCCGCGCGTCATGTGGTCCGAAATGCCCATACACCGGCTCCGACATGATGCCAGGCAGGCCCCCCGAGCGCCCGAAGCCCCGCGCCCGTCTGCGCCCGATCCGCCAACGGACCGTCGAGCCCCCCGACGGCCTTTCAGTCATCAATGTGCGTCAACTGCTCCTGAGTCAGGGACAATCGGTCGATACGCTGGGGGTAATCTGGAGCAATGCAGGCCCGATCGGCTGCCGTTGCGGGCCGACCTGCGCCGGGACGAATCGGTCGTGAGGAGGAGCACCCCCGCAACGGGCGCACGGCGCGACGCCCCCTCCCCGAGGTGAACGATGACGAGCAAGTCGAAGGAAGGGCCCGAGAGGCGAGCGCGACCCGGCGGCCCGGACAGCGATGCACTCATGCGCTCGGACGACGTGACCCGGGCGCTCCAGGGCATCATCGCCACCGCGGCGCTGAGCAGCTCCGCCGCGCTCGTCGTCGGCCTGATCTACGACGATGGCCCCGCCAAGGTCGTGGGCAGCGTGGCGCTGGTCTTTCTCCCGTTCGTCTGGTGGCTGCTTCGGGCCGGCCACGCGACCTCGGCCACGATCGGCCTGCTCGGCCTCTTCAATGCCCTGACGGTCTACGCGCTGATCTTCGGTGGCGGTGTACAGGACCCGACCGCTCTCCTCTTCCCGGTCATGATCATCACCAGCGGCGTCCTGCTCGATCGACGGCTGGCGCTCGGGACCTCGATGGTGCTGGTCGCGAGCTGCATCGGCGTCGGTGTCGCCGAGCTCTCGGGCCTCGTCGAGACCCGACTCAGTCACATGCTCTCGACGAGCGACGTCGTGTTCCTCGCGATTCTGATGATCGCGGTGGCGAGCCTCGTCAGCGTGATGTCGAAAACGCTGCTCGCGAGCCTCCGGCGCGCCTCCCTGACCGACCAGAGCTATCTGGAGGTCTTCAACGCCACCGGTGAGGGCATCATCATCCACGACGCCGACACGGCCGAGGTCATCGACGCGAACGACTCGGCCCTGGCGATGCTCGGGTACTCGGACGAGACCCGCGACGAATTCACCATCGACGCGATCTTCGACTCGAGACCGCCCTTCAACGCGGCCGCGGCCATAGAGCGGGCCGCGGGCGGCATGCCCGATGCGGGCAGCTTCGAGTGGTGCGCCCGGCATCGCGATGGGAAGCCGGTGTGGGTCGAGGTCATGCTGCGCGCAGCCGTGATCCAGGGGCACGAGCGCATCGTCTCGGTGTCTCGCGACATCTCCGAGCAGCGGGCAATGCAGGACCAGATGCGGCAGGCCGAGAAGCTCCGCGCCGTCGGTCAGCTGGCTCGGGGTGTCGCGCACGACTTCAACAACCAGCTCACCGTCATTCTCGCCAATGCGAGCCTGCTCGAGGCGGGCGTCGGCGCGGATCCCCGCCTCGCCGAATATACGAGAGCGATCATCGACAGCAGCCGTCGATCCGCCGACCTCACCCAGCAGCTGCTGGTGTTCGCGCGCAAGGGACAGCGCCAGCACGAGCCGGTCGACATCGACGCGCTCGTCGCCGACGTGAAGGCGCTGCTGGCGCGCAGCATCGACAAGCGGATCGAGGTCGTGCACGTCCGCTCCGACAGCCCGGCCATCATCGAGGGCGACCCGACGTTCCTCCAGAACGCCCTGCTGAACCTGGGCCTCAACGCCCGCGACGCCATGCCGGATGGCGGCACGCTGCGCCTCGTCGTCGAGAGCAGCTCACGCGAAGGCGCGGCGTCCGACGGCTCCGTCACGATCCGCGTCGAGGATTCCGGCTGCGGCATGTCCAAGGACGTCGTCGATCACATCTTCGAGCCCTTCTTCACGACGAAGGACGAGGGCAACGGCATGGGGCTCGCTGCCGTGTACGGCACCGTCGACGCACACGGCGGCTCGATCGCGGTGGACAGCGCGCCCGATCAGGGGACGACCTTCACGATCACCTTGCCGGCGGGCGCGCTCGACGACCTGGCCGCGTCCCGCGCGACCGGCACCGAGACCGGTGCGCGTCATGCCGGCCTTCGCGTCCTACTGGCCGAGGACGAGCCCGCCGTCGCCCGGGTCGCGACGCGCGCGCTCACGGAGCTCGGCTGCGAGGTGACGCACTGCCCGGACGGCCTCTCGGCGCGCGACGTGCTCCGCAAAGACCCCGATGGCTTCGACGTCGCGGTGCTCGACCACTCCATGCCCGGAATGACGGGGGCGGAGGTCCTGACGTCGATTCGCGAGCTCGGCTGCGAGATCCCGGTGATCGCGACGTCCGGTTACGCCGAGGACGACGACTCACCGAACGCGGTGCGGCCCGATCTCTTCCTCGCCAAGCCCTTCGATCTTCCGACGCTGGCGAACGCCCTCGACGAGGTGCGAGACCGACCCGCTCGTTAGAAGCGGACGCTGCGGGCTGGCACGAGCCACCGCGAGTCGCGATGCTCGACGCCGCCATGCACGCACCCCGAGACGACGCTTCCTCTGGCGGCACGTGGGCCGCGCTCCGCGGTGACCACCGACTCGCCGTCTACATCGACCTGAAGAGCCCCTACGCCTACCTCGCGATCGATCCGACGCGCGCGATGGCTCGCGAGCTCGGCGTCGCCATCGACTGGCGCCCCTTCACCCTCGACATCCCCAGCTACCTGGGCTCGGCGAAGGTCGACTCGAAGGGCAAGGTCGAGACGAGCAAGCGCACCACGCAGCAGTGGACGGGCGTGCGCTACGCCTACATGGACGCGCGGCGCTACGCGAACCTGACCGGCAAGACCGTGCGCGGGACGGTCAAGATCTGGAACTCGAGCCTCGCCGGCATCTCCATGCTCTGGGCGAAGCGCGAGGGGATGCTCGACCGCTATCTCGACGAGGTGTACCCGCGCTTCTGGCGTCGTGAGCTCGACATCGAAGACGCGGGCGTGCTCGAGGGCGTGCTGCGCGATGCCGAGGTCGCCACCGATGGCTTCATCGACTGGCTGCAGGGCCCCGGGCGCGCCGAGCACGACGAGATCAACGAGGCGGCGTTCGCCGCCGGCGTCTTCGGCGTGCCGACGTACCTCGTCGAGGACGAGATGTGGTTCGGGCGCGAGCATCTGCCGCGGGTGGCCTGGCTTCTCGCGGGCGCACGGGGCCCGGCGCCGGGTGTCGAGAACCGGTCGTTCGGAGCGCCCGGCCGATGAGCGACCCGACCGGCATCGACGCTGCAGCCCTCACGGTGCTCCTCGATCTGCGCAATCCCGCCTCCTATCTCGCGCTCGCGCCGACGGCGGGGTTCGGCGAGGAGCTCGGGCTCGAGATCAACTGGCTGCCGCTGACGGTGCCGCCGCTGCGTGCGCCCTCCGAGCCGTCGCCCGACGACGATCGCAGCGTGCTGCATCGGCGCCACCGGGCCCGAGCCATCGCCCGCGAGATCGAGACCTATGGCCGGGCGCAGGGACTCGTGCTGCGCGAGCTCTACCGGGATGCGGACGCGAGCGCGTTCGAGCTCGGCTGGCTCTGGCTTCGCGAACGCGGCGACGGGCGACTGCTCCGCTACCTCGAGGCGGGCTTCCGCACGTACTGGTCGGTGGAGCTCGACCCTTCCGATCTGCGCGCGATCGAGTCGCTGCTCGAAGAAGCGGGCTGCGACACCCAGGGCTTCGATACCTGGTGCGCCAATGAAGGGCCTCGGCTCGCCTCGCGCATCGCCGACGCTCTCGGCGAGCGCGGCCTGTCCGGTGCGCCCGGGTACGTCATGGAGGACGAGTTCTTCCAGGGCCGGCAGCACCTGCCGATGATCCGCTGGGTGCTCGGCGGGCGGCAGGGGCCGGGGCCGATCTGATCACGGGGATTCCGCCCCTCAGCGAATCCGATCCTTGAGCACGAGGAACGGCTTCTCCACCACGTAGTGCAGCAGCAGCGCCACCGCGAACGAGAGCCCGAGGAAGGCCGCCATGAAGGGCGCGAACGCGGTCGGCTCCCCCTCTGCGACCGTCCACGCGAGCGCCAGCGGGATGAGGGGCATGTGGACCAGGTAGAGACAGTACGAGAGCCGCGCGACGACCATCAGCGCGCGCCCGCCGAAGGGCCGCACCGGCCCGCCCCCGAAGAGCAGACCGAAGGTCACGGCCCCGAACGCGAGCGCGATGGCGAGCGGCTGGAGCGTCTTGTCCCACCAGTCGATCGTGTCGAGCATCTCGCCGCCGACGAGCAGCACGCACACCGACAAGGCGCCCAGCCAGAACACGGTGCGCGCACCGGCCGGTGACGTGAGGCGCGGTGCCGAAGCCGGATCGCGCCGTACGAACGCGATGGCGACACCGACGAGGATCGCGTCGAGGCTCACCGCAAACGGGCTGCGAAAGACGGGGAAGAATGCGTCGTAGGTATCGACGTCGGGGAAGCGGAGCATCAGGATGACGCGCAGCGCGAGGCCCCACGCGAGCAGCAGCAGCGGCCAGCGCAGACGCCCGAGCAACGTCGTCTTCGCGGCCCCTAGCGTCACCAGAAGAGGCGCCACGAGATAGAACTTCTCCTCGACGCCGAGCGACCAGAACGCCACGACGATGTTCGAGGGCAGCACGTCCTGCAGGAAGAGCAGGTGGTAGAGGACCCGCCACCCGAGCTTCTCGCTCGCGACCTCGAAGCCGGGGAACGCGCCGATCACGGCCAGCAGGAGCACCACGTAGTAGGCGGGGACGATCCGCAGGGCGCGGCGCGAGAGATACCGGCCCCACGTCCAGCTGCCTCCCGCGCGCTCCCTGCGCCGCAGGATGTGATCGGTGATCAGAAAGCCACTCAGCACGAAGAAGAGATCGACGCCGACCCAGCCGTTCAGCATGAAGGCGCCGGGATCGAGGCCAGCGACCTCGGGCAGCGGCACATCGTCCTCGAAGCCGACGTGTGCGGCGTGGCGCAGCAGCACGAGGATGATCGCGATCGCACGCAACCCATCGAGCGCGGGGATCTGGCCCGGCCGCCGGGGAAACGACAGATGCTCGCGCAGCCGCGTCGCGAAGGATCGACCCGATGCAGCGTCGCCCGGCAATCCGCCCTCGCTCATCAGCGCGCTTCGAGGCCGAGCGTGGTCTGCAACGGCCTCTTGCTCACCTTCCAGATCCTCGAATCCACGATGTAGTGGTGGAAGTTCACGGCCTGGTAGAGCAGCACGACCACGGGCAGACCCAGCAGCATCCGGTCGTGGGCCAGGAAGATGGGCGCACCGTACACGAGCGTCGTGATCGCCAAGCCGTTCAGGAAGTAGCGGAGCATGTGGTTCGGCTGGCTGAGGGTCGAGAGGTAACGCGCACGCTCGTCCACGCCGCCCCGGAAGCGCCGTGAATTGAAGAGCCACACGAAGAGCAGGTACTGCGCGTTGTGCCAGACGCTGATCACGAGCCAGCCGTGCGTGATGTCGTCGATCACGCGGTAGCCCACGATGAAGACGACGAAGTGGGACAGCATGTAGAGCGTGTGGACCACGGCCAGCCGCCCCCGGCGCCAGGCCTGCAGGCGAGTCCAGCACCAGGCCACGATCGACGCCCCCGCCGCGGCGCCCACGGCCGTGACCAGCCAGCCCGGCGTGGGCGGCACCCAGATCTCCGAGCCGAGGAAGTCGGATGGGGCCTGCCAGGTGCGATGGAGGATGCCCCAGGTCGGCACGAGATAGAGGCAGGCCTTAGCAAAGAGCGGGCTGTCGTCGGGCGGCTCGGCGGCCCGGGCGCGGTAGACCTGGCTCACGCCCCAGCTCTGGCGCGTGTAGTGGAACCACTGCCAGTACAGATAGAGCGTCGACACTGCCCAGACGCCGACGCCGTACGCGAGGCCCAGGGTGCCGGCGAAGACGAGCAGCGGAAGGCCGAAGACGAAGAAGCGGTTCTCCTCGAGGCTCTGCCGGTCGAAGGCGATCCGCGTGAAGGTCGCGATCACGTGGTGGTAGCCGAGCAGCCACAGGTTCAGTGCCAGCACCCACTGGAAGTGATCGGGCTGCTGCACCACATAGGCGCCGACGAGGAGCGCGAGCGCGGGGACGCCCAGGATGAACACGCGGTCGAAGCCAGGCGAGTACAGCCAGTCCGAGGCCTCTCGGGAAGGAAGAGTGGCTGCCGTCATGATCGTTCTACTGCGCTCCAGCTGACGGAAAGGCCCGATCATACTACGAGCGAAGCGTGTTCTGTCGATGAAGTCGATGAGGTGGACGCACGTGGACCGGCTCGGCGGCCGCGCCCCTTTGCGGCGCGTTGCCGCACCCTCCCCTCACGCGCCTCGAGCGCCCCCAACGGTACGCAAGTCGACCAGAGCGAACGCCGCCCCCGTCACGATCAACACGCACGCGGCATAGAACGCGGGCGACGGAATCTCGCCGAGCAGCAAGAAGGCCATCACGCCGGCAAAGAGCGGCTGGCCGAGATTCGCCACCGGGACGACCTGGCCGCGGAGTCGTGTCATCGCGAGGTTCAGCGAGGAGTGGCCCAGCACGGTGGGTACGAGCGCGAGTCCTATGACCATCAGGATCTCCCATCCACGACGCTCCACCGTGAAGGGCAGCTCGAAGAGCACAGCCGCCACGGTGCAGGTCAGCGCGGCGGAGGCGTAGAGCGGCACGACGTAGAGGAACACCGTCGGCAGGTCGCGGTTCCTGCGCGCGAACACGAGATAGAGCGCGAAGAGGAGCATGGAGCCGAAGCAGATCGCGTCGCCCACGAAGTGGGCGGGGGCAAGCTCGAGATCACGCAGCGTCAGCACCCCGATGCCGGCGATGCCGAGGCCGGTGCCGATCCACTCGCGTCGAGTGACGCGCTCGCCCGCGAGCGCGAGCAGGAAGAACGGCGTCGCCAGCGGCACCATGTTGACGACCAGCGTGGCGTTCACCGCACTCGTGAGCCGCGCGCCCATGTTCCACGTGAGCAGATGGAGCCCGAGCAGCACACCCGGCAGCGCCCCGCGCAGCACGTCCGCGCGCTCGAAGCGCGCCGCGTGCTGGCGTTGGTCGCGCAGGAAGATCGGCAGGAGCACGAGCGTCGCCAGCCAGAGCCGGCCTGCCGCCAGACTGGCAGCCGGCACCGTACTGCCCTTGATGAAGAGGACCGAGGTCGAGCAGGCGAAGATGCCTGCCAGGAGGATCAGCCCATCGCTCGGTGCGACACTGCCACCCTGCCCACCGTCGGGCGCCGCCTGGGGCTGCTGCGTCTCGAGCTGGCTCGGCATCGGCGGCATCCGGCGAGAGTGGGACTTCGCGCGAGCCGCGCGTATCAGGCGCGCGCGTGGATTGGAATTCGCATCCTAGCGCGCGGCCGGCCTCGCTCCGCTCCCGGACCCGAGCCCGGGAGCGGAGCCGAGCCGCGAGTCAGCCCGCGGCCGCCATGTCCTGGACGGCCTTGGCGGTGAGCGTCTGGCCGCCGATCGCCCAGTCGCCCTGCTCGACCTCCTGGATCCGAACCCAGGTCACGGGGCGAAGCGCCTCGCCCTCGATGGCCACCATGGCCTCGGTCACACGCTCCTTCATCTCCTGCTTCTGGTCGGCGTCGAATACGTCCTTGATCACGTCGATTTTCACCAGCGGCATTTTCGCTCTCCCTCTTGTTTTCTAGTCTGGCCGGCTCATCCGGCCACGGGAGGGATCATCGGCGAGGTGCCTCTCACCAGACAGTTCTGCGATTGAAGCGACCCACTACAGCTCTTGAACCAACCAGCTTCAGGAGTTGAAGTTCGATCAGACGGCCTCTCCCGGGGTCGCATGGCGCCGGGCCAGGAGCCTCGAGATGAAGTACGGCCAGTTCTGTCCGATCGCGAAGGCCACCGAGATCCTTGCAGAGAAGTGGACGTTCCTGATCGTGCGCGAGCTCCTGATGGGCGCGCGGCGCTTCAACGAGCTGCAGCGGGGGCTCGGCATGATCTCCCCCGCCCTGCTCTCGAGCCGGCTCAAGACCTTCGAGGAGCAGGGGCTCATCGTCCGCCGCAAGATCCCCGGCCAGCGCGGCTACGAGTACTTCCCGACGGAGGCATGCGAGAGCCTGATGCCCGTGCTCGTCTCGATGGGTGAGTGGGGCCTCGTCTGGGCGCGCCACAATCTGGTCGAAGAGGACTTCGATGCCGAGTTCCTCATGTTCTACCTCGAGCGCAGCGTCGACCCCGAGAAGCTCCTCGGCAACGAGACGGTCATCCGCTTCGAATTCGACGACTTCGAGCCGCAGCCGAGCTGGTGGATCGTCGTCGAGGGCATGAATGTCGACGTGTGCGTGAAGGATCCGGGCCGCGAGGTCGACATCTTCTTCAAGTCGACGGTGCGAACGCTCGCCGACGTCTGGATGGGCGATCGCAGCTGGCGCGAGGCCATGAAGTCGAACGACCTCTCGGTCGTCGGCCCGGCTCAGCTCACCCGCAACATCACTGCGTGGCTTCGCTCGGCGAGAAGCACTCGAGCTACGAGGTCACGGAGGAGATGTACGGCTGGTACACCGACGCGATGCTCGCGGGCCTCGCCGAGGTGTCGGGCGACGCGTGGTCGAACGAGCTGGCGTCGAGCTGGCGGCAGATGCTCGCCTACCTCGGCGACCTGATGATCGCGGAGCTCGAGTAGCTG
>CAYYSY010000441.1:0-8169 GCA_964474355.1 uncultured Spirochaetaceae bacterium
CCGCGTCCTTGTCGTAGTAGATGTTGAGGGCCATGGGTCTGCTGCTCGCTTCCTGTTGGCTTCGGGTGGTGGGTAATCTCGTAGAGGGGTGAACGAGTCGCGGCGACGCGGGCCGCTCGCGGTCGAATGTCCGAGGCGCACGCGGTGCGCCTGCGTCGAAGCTGGACGAGGCCCACGGTGTGGCGCCTGCGTCGAAGAGGGCTGGGTCGGATCGGCCATCCGGTTCGCGCGCCGGCCCGGCCCGGGAGCCACCCCGTACCGCGCCCTGCGCACGCGGCACGGGCTCGAAACGGAGGAGACCTGCACGAGCGCTCGGATGCGCTAACCGCGCGAGATTAATGAAGCTTTGAGACAGTGTCAAAGCCGGTGCGGCGAGTTGGACGCTCAGCCGGCGTCGCGAGCCGCCCGCTCCTCCTCGGCCTGGCTGCGCCGCAGGTATCGGGGCACGAGGCTCGCTGCCGGCCGCCCCTCACCGCCCGCGAGCACCGCACGTCCGATCCGCCCCACCGAGCGGGCCGTCGGCCACAGCGCTTCGGCGGCGTCGACCTGCACCCGAGCCCGGCCCGCGGCGCCCGCCGCGATGGCCGCGCAGAAGATGGCCGCGCCCTCGCCCACCAGCCGCACCGGGCCCTCGAGCCGGGCACCGAGCTCGGCAGGGTCGTGCACCGCGTCGTCGATCAACCCGTCGAGGGGGCCCGGCGTCTCGGGCCCGTCTCCCGCAGCCAGGCGATAGACGCCGCCGTAGAGCTCGCCGCGCCGGGCGTCGAGCAGGGGCACGCAGGTCTCGCCCGGCTCGGCGCGCCCCTCGCAGAATGCGGTGTGCGCGAGGGCATGCAGCGTGGAGACGGCGGCGACCGGAGCGTCCGTGTCGAAGGCCAGGCCCTTCAACGTGGCCAGGCCGATCCGCAGGCTCGTGAAGGCGCCGGGGCCGATCGATACCGCGTAGGCGCCGACGTCGTCGAGCCGGACGCCGGCCTCCGAGAGCAGCTCGTCGACCATGGGCAGCAGCCGCTCGGCGTGGTGGTCGCCCGAAGCCGCTTCGAGCTCGGCCACGACGGCGTCGCCTCGCAGCAGCGCGACGCTCGCGCGGCGGGTGGCCGACTCGATCGCCAGCAGCAGGTCGCCGTTCGAAGTCACGGCCTGCTCAGGCGCTCAGCCACTTGACGAACTGCTCCCAGTGCCGGGACAGGTCGTTGTAGAAGGCGAGGCACATCAGCCCGACCAGCACGAGGAGGCCGAACTGCTGGGTGACCTCGCGCGTGCGCGCCGAGATCGGCGAGCGCTTGATGCCCTCGACGGCGAAGAGCAGGATCTGCCCGCCATCGAGGATCGGGATCGGCAGCAGGTTCAGGAAGCCGAGATTGATCGAGATGAAGATCATGGTCGACAGGTACGTGGTCCAGCCGCGGTCGAGCGACTTGCGGGCGATCTCGGCGATGCCGATCGGGCCGGAGAGCTGCTCGGCCCCGACACTGCCGCTCGCGAGCTTGCCGAGCGCCTCGAGGTAACGCTTCGAGACGTCGATGGTCATCTCGACGGCGCGGGGCAGCGCAACGAGCGGGTTGCGCGTCCGTTCGAGCGTGCTCTCGCCGGGCAGGGTCGCGAGAGCCTGGCGCACGCCGATCTGGTAGAAGGTCTGCGTCATGCCGGCGATGTCCATCGGATGCGCGACCTCGCGCTCCACGGGCTTCACCACGACGGAGCGGAGCTCGCCGTCGCGCGCGAAATCGATCCGCAGCGCCCGGCCGCCGCTCGTCTGCACGAGGTCGGCGAACGAGGCGAAGCTGCCGACCACCTCACCGTCGACGCCGAGCACGAGATCGCCGCGCTGGATCCCCGCCTCCGCCGCGGGCATGCCCTCGGCCGCGTCGCTCACCAGGATCGTCGCGGTCACGACGCCGAGCGTGCCGAGGTCGGCGACCACGGGGGTGTCGACCACGACGCGGTCCTTCTCGGACTCGTCGGCCGAGCCGAGCGAGCCGCGCAGCACCGTGAAGGGCACGACCCGACCGCCCCCCGTCTCGGTGACCGCCGCATACGCGCGCTCGAGGCCGGCCCAGTCCTCGATCTCGACCTCCCCCACTGCGACGACCTGGTCGCCGCTGCGCAGGCCGGCGCGGGCGGCCGGCGACTCGAGGTCGATCACGCCGAGCAGCGCGGGCAGGCGACGCCAGCTGACACCGATCCAGCCGATGTCGTTTGCGTCGCCGAAGGGGTCGAGGCGTTCCTTGCGGCCGACGGGCACGACGAGCTCGAGCTTGCGCCCGTCGCGGTCGACCGTCAGCGGCAGCGAGGCTGCATCGGTGCGCATCACGGCTTCGGCCAGCTCGCCCCAGTACTGGATCGGCTCGCCGCCGACGGCGAGCACACGGTCACCGGGCTCGATCCCCACGCTCGCCGCGGGCGAGCCGTGCTCGACCATGCCCACGATCGCGCCGTCGCGGGGAATGCCCGCGAAGAGCAGGATCATGAACGCGAGGATCGGGAACGCGAGGTTCATGGCCGGCCCCGCAAACGAGATCGCGAGCTTCTGCCAGACGGGCTTCGCGTCGAGGTACTCGTCCGGTTGTGCGTCGGTGGGCACGTCGATGTGCTCTTCGTCGCCGGGCAGGACCTCGCCGAGCATGCGGACGAAGCCGCCGAGCGGGATCCAGCCGATCACGTACTCGGTGCCGCCGCGCTCCCAGCGCAGCCGGTGCTCGCCGAAGCCGATTGGCGCACCGAAGCCGATCGAGAACTTCAGTACGCGCACGCGACACGCCTTCGCGACGATGAAGTGCCCGAACTCGTGCACGAAGATCAGGATGCCCAGGAGCGGGATCGCAGCGACGAGGGTGTCGATGAACGCCATGATCAGACCGCTTCCTGTCGTACGGATCGAGCCGGATCGGCCTCGAGGCCCAGCCGGGTGCGTGCTTCGCCCCGCGCCCAGGCATCCGCCGCCCGCACGTCGGGCAGCTCGCGGACGACCGCGCCTGCCCTGTCTTCGAGATGCCGCTCCAGCACCCCACGGTTCGTATCGGCAATGGCACCGAAGGGGATGAGCCCTCCGAGGAAGGCTTCGACCGCAATCTCGTTGGCGGCGTTCAGCACCGCCGGGGCCTCCTCGCTGCCTTCGAGCGCACGGTACGCCAGATCGAGGCAGGGGAAGCGCTCGCGGTCGGGCGCCTCGAAATCGAGCGAGCCGGCCGTGGCGAGGTCGAGGCGCGGCACCGCGAGCTCGACGCGCTCCGGGTGCGCGAGTGCCACGGCGATCGGCACGCGCATGTCGGGGAGACCCAGCTGCGCCATCACCGACGTGTCCCTGTACTCGACGAGCGAGTGGACGATCGATTGGGGGTGCACGACGACGTCGATGCGCTCGGGCGGCACGCCGAAGAGCCAGCGAGCCTCGATCACCTCGAGCCCCTTGTTCATGAGCGTGGCCGAGTCGATGCTGATCTTGGCGCCCATGTCCCAGTTCGGGTGGGCGAGTGCCTGCTCGATGGTGGCCCTCGCCATCTCCTTCGCGGTCCAGGTGCGAAAGGGCCCGCCCGAGCAGGTGAGGATCAGCTTCGAGACGTCCTCCATCCGCTGACCCGCCAGCGCCTGGAAGATGGCGCTGTGCTCGCTGTCCACCGGCAGCAGGCGCACCCCCTTGGCCGCGACCTCGCGGTTCACGAGGGCCCCGGCCATCACCATGACCTCCTTGTTGGCGAGGGCCACGTCGCGACCGGCGCGGATGCCGGCGAGCGTCGGCTCGAGCCCGACGGCGCCGACGAGCGCGGCGACCAGCAGATCGGCGGGCGCGGTGGCGACGGCCTCCAGGCCTTCGGCGCCGACCTCGACCTGCACCGCATCACCGATCCGCTCGCGCAGCTTCGCGCGGCCGGCCTCGTCGGCCACCGAGACGAGTCCCGGGCGGAAGCGCTCGACCTGCTCGGCGAGCCGGTCGACGTTGCGGCCAGCGGCGAGCGCCGTGACCTCGAATCTGTCGGGATTGGCGGCGGCGACCTCGAGCGTCTGCACGCCGACACTGCCGGTGCTGCCGAGAACCGAGAGGCGGCGCATCAGTCGCCTCCTCGACGCGCTCCTGCGGTCGCCCCTACGGGAGGGGCCTCGCCGGCGACCTGTGCGCTCGTCTTGCCGAAGCGGCGCTCGCGCGTCTGGTAGTCGCGGATCGCCTCTTCGAAGTGGGCGCGCCGGAAGCTCGGCCACATGAGCTCGGTCGTGTAGATCTCGGAGTACGCGATCTGCCAGAGCAGGAAGTTCGAAACCCGCATCTCGTTGCCGGTGCGGATCAGCAGGTCGGGGTCGGGCACGTCGGGCTCGTAGAGGTACGAGGCGAACTGCTTCTCGTCGAGTGCGTCGGGGTCGACCTTGCCATCCTCGAAGTCGCGCAGGAGCCTGCGTGCGGCGTCGACGATCTCGGTTCGGCCGCCATAGGACAGCGCGAAGGTGAGGTTCATCGCGGTGTTGTCCGCGGTCTTCGCGATGGCGTCTTCGACGGCGGCTCGGGTGCTCGGGGGCAATCTGTCCATCCGGCCCATCGAGCGGATGCGGATGCGGTTCTCCATCACCTCGTCGATCTCGGTCTCGAGGTACTGCTCGAGCAGACGCATCAGCTCGGCCACCTCTTCGCGCGGCCGATCCCAGTTCTGCTGACTGAAGGCGTAGAGCGTGAGGAACTCGACACCGAGGTCGTTCGCCGCGCGCAGCACGTCGCGCACGCTCTCGATGCCCTCGCGGTGGCCGGCGTTGCGCTCCAGACCGCGCGCCTCGGCCCAGCGCCCGTTGCCGTCCATGATGATGGCAACATGACGCGGTACCGGCAGATTTCCGGTCCGGTCGTCCGACATGATCAGACCTCGAGGACCTCGGTCTCCTTGGCGCTCGTGAGCTCGTCGATCTTGCCCACGTACTGGTCGGTGAGATCCTGCACCGACTTGTCGGCGCGATGCCGATCGTCCTTGGGGAGCGTGCCATCGCTCTCGAGATCCTTCAGCATCGAGACGGCCTCGCGGCGCGCCTCGCGCACCGACACGCGATGCTCCTCTGCGGTCTTCTTGACCTGCTTCACGAGCTGCTTGCGGCGCTCCTCGGTGAGCGGCGGCACCGAGATGCGGACGATCTTGCCGTCGTTCGTGGGCGTCACACCGAGATCGCTCGTCTGGATCGCCTTCTCGATGTTCGAGATGGCCGTCTTGTCGAAGGGCGAGATCACGATCATGCGCGGATCGGGCACGGAGAGCGAGGCGAGCTGCTTGAGCGGTGTCGGCGTATCGAAGTAGTCGACCATCAGGCCGTCGACCAGGGCCGGGTTGGCGCGGCCGGTGCGTACCTTGAGGAGCTCGCGCTTGTAGCGGTCGATGGTCTTGTCCATCGCCTCCCGCGCGTCGTCGAGCACCATCTGGATCTCTTCTTCACCCGCCATCTCGTCCCCCGTGAAGCGCCGCCGCTCTGCGTCAGCCGTCCACCGACACGGTCGTGCCGACGGTCTCCCCGAGCACGACCTTGCGGATGTTGTCCGATACGCCCATGTCGAAGACTACGATGGGCAGCGCGTTCTCGCGACAGAGCGCGATCGCGGCCTGGTCCATGAACTGCAGGTTCTTCCGCATCGCCTCGTCGTAGCTGAGACGCTCGTAGCGCGTCGCGCTCGGGTTCTCGTGCGGATCGGCGTCGTAGACGCCGTCGACCTGCGTCGCCTTCAGGATCACGTCGGCGTGGATCTCCGCGGCGCGCAGCGCCGCGGCCGTATCCGTCGTGAAGTAGGGGTTGCCCGTACCGCCACCGAAGATGACGACCCGCCCCTTCTCGAGGTGACGGACCGCGCGGCGGCGGATGTAGGGCTCGGCGACCTGCTTGATGTCGAGGGCCGAGAGCACGCGAGTCTGGAGCCCGACGTGCTCGAGGGCGTCCTGCAGCGCCATCGCGTTGATGACGCTCGCGAGCATGCCCATGTAGTCCGCGTTGGCGCGGTCCATGCCCTGGGACGCTGCCGTCATGCCGCGGATGATGTTGCCGCCGCCGATCACGACGGAGATCTCGGCGCCGAGGTCGTGGACCTCGCGCAGCTGCTCCGCCACGCCCCCGATCACGCCCGGATTGATCCCGGACCCGTCCTCACCGGCGAGCCCCTCGCCGGAGAGCTTGATCAGGAGGCGCTTGTAGACGGGCTCCACTGTCAGACGGCCTCTCCCAGCTTGAAGCGGACGAATGCGGCGACCTTGCCGTCGCCGGCCTCCTTCACCACGGCACCGACCTTCTTGTCGGGGTCCTTGACGAAGGGCTGATCGACCAGCGCGTGCTCGACGTAGAACTTGTTCAGGCGGCCATTGACCATGTTCTCGACGATGTTCTCGGGCTTGCCCGAGGCCAGCGCCTCCTTGGTCAGGAAGTCGCGCTCCTTCTCGATCACCGCGGGGTCGATGTCGTCGCGCGACACGGCCAGCGGCGTCGGGTCGGCGGCGGCCACGTGCATGGCCACGTCGCGGCCGACCTCGGCGAAGGCGTCGGGGCTGCCCGTCTCGATTGCGACGAGCACGCCGAGCGAGCCGCCGCCGTGGATGTAGCCGCTGACCAAGCCGTCCACCGCGAGCTGCGTCACGCGCTTCAGCTCCATGTTCTCGCCGATCACGCCGACGTTGGTCGCGAGCAGCTCTTCGACCGTCGTGCCGTCGACGGGCGCGGCCAGCGCCTTCTCGACGCTCTCGCCCGCGCCGGCGTCTGCGATCGCGTCGGCGATCTTCTGCACGAGGCTCTGGAACTTCTCGTTGCGTGCGACGAAGTCGGTCTCGCAGCCGATCTCGACCATCGTACCCTGACCGCCGGAGATCGCGAAGCCGACCGAGCCCTCGCTCGTGGCGCGACCGGCGCGCTTGCCGGCCTTCGCGAGGCCGCGCTCGCGCAGCAGCTCCTGGGCCTTCTCGACATCACCATCGGCGTCGGTGAGCGCCTTCTTGCAGTCCATCATGCCGGCGCCGGTCTGATCGCGCAGCGCCTTCACGTCCTTCGCGTTGATGCCAGCCAACTCGCTTCTCCCTTGGATTCCTGGCTGTGGTTCCTGGCCGTGCTCTCGGACCGGCGGCTTCGAGGTCGTCGACGTACGCAGCGCGCCTCGACCTCCGACCGGCGGCCCGCATCGGATCCCCACGGCCTAAAGCCGATGAGGGGATCCGAGCTCGTCTCAGCTCGCGTCGCCCTCGGGCTTCGGAGCCTCGGCAGCCGGTACCTCGGTCGCAGGCTTCGCGGGCGCCTCGGGTGCCGCCGGCGCCGCGTCGGCCTCGGGCTTGCCAGCGCTGAAGGTGCGGCCGCTGCCGCCCTGTCCGCCGCCTTCGCGACCGCCCGGGCCCCCACGACCACGTCGCGGCTGCTGCTTGATCTCGACCACGCGGCGACCCTGCTGGGGCTTCTTGTCGTCCTTTGCCGGCTCCTGGCTCTTCGAGTCGCGCAGCTTCGCCTGGTGCTGCTGGTTGCCCTCGATGCAGGTGTCAGCGACAGCCTTGCAGTAGAGCGAGATGGCGCGCAGCGCGTCGTCGTTGCCGGGGATCGGGTAGTCGACGTTCTCCGGATTGCAGTTCGAGTCGACGACCGCAAAGATCGGAATGCCGAGGCGGCGCGCCTCGGTGACCGCGATGTCCTCCTTGCCGACGTCGATGATGAAGATCGCGTCGGGCAGGCGGGTCATCTCGCGAATGCCGGCGAGCGACTTCTCGTACTTCTCGATCTGGCGTCGGAACCGGGCGAGCTCCTTCTTCGAGTACTGCTCGGTCCTGTCCTCGGCGGCCTCGATCTCGAGCAGGCTCTTGTAGGACTCGATCGACTTCTTGACCGTCTTCCAGTTCGTCAGCATGCCGCCGAGCCAGCGGTTGTTGACGTAGTACTGACTGGCCCGCTGGGCCTCGGTCATGATCGCCGGGGCGGCCTGTCGCTTCGTGCCGACGAAGAGGACCTTGCCGCCCTCGGCCACGATCTCGCGAAGCTCGTCGAGCGCAGCCTGGAAGAGCGGCAGCGTCTGGTCGAGGTCGATGATGTGCGTGCCGTTGCGGACGCCGAAGATGTAGTGGCGCATCCGCGGGTCCCAGCGGCTCGCCTGGTGGCCGAAGTGGACACCGGCCTCGAGCAGCGCCTGGATGTCGACCGGAGTCTTCTCGAACGCCTGGGCGGTCTGGGAATCGGGAGGGGGGG
>CAYYSY010000442.1:0-13957 GCA_964474355.1 uncultured Spirochaetaceae bacterium
GACCACGATGCGATGCACCCAGAGCGGGATCAAGGTCGCCCAGTACGCCGTCATCCAGGTGAGTCCGACGATGCCCCCCCAGTCCTCGGCGCTCGTCGAGCGATTCCGCTCGTGGACCGACCGGCCGAGGCAGCTCGAGATCAGCTGCCAGCTCACTCGTTCCTGTGATTCATCCGTCGCCTCGCCCGACCGTGCATCGACGAGCAGCGAGCGCAGGTGGACCGCCTGCCAGGGCAGATAGAAGAGCCCGAAGAGCAGGTTCAGCTGCAGCAGCGTCTCACCTGCGCCGAGCGAACCGACGGTCAGGTAGAGCCAGGCGCTCGCGACCGTGTTCGCGACGAAGATGATCGCCCAGCCGATCTCCTCGTAGAAGTAGAGCCGAAGCCGCCCGGTCGCGATCGCGCCCCACACGAAGCCCTGCGAGATCGAGACCGCCGCGACCATCACCCAGGAGAGCGCATCGATCCAGCCGACCTCGTCGGCGTTCAGCAGCCGGATCACGTGAGACAGCAGGTAGATGAAGGCGAGCTCGGCGAAGGTCGCGAGCACGCGCGTCACGAACGTCGACGAGAGGATCGTGTCGTGCAGGACGACGTTGTCCTTGTACCGGTTCGGGAAGAGACACCGGTACGCGGACACGGCGAAGAGGATGCGGGCTGGCACGATGATGTGTGGATCGACTGCGCCGGCTTCGAGCGCAAACGTGCTCGCCAGGAAGTAGAGGTTGAGCAGCGCCCCGAGCTTCAGCAGCCAGAGCATCACGGTGAAGTCGCTCGAGATCACGAGTTCGCGTCGGCCGCAGGCTTGCGCCACGCCCCGGCGACGGCCAGCGCTGCCGCGAGCATCGCGACCCCGCCCGGGCCGAGTGCGGGCACGATCGCGCGCTGGGACGAGAACGTGTCCACTCTGCCGGTCGGCGACGCGAGTGTCAGGACCTGAATCACGATGACTCGGTCGTCGGGATCCGTGGGAAGCATGAGGTCGAGGTGATCGGTGAGCGATTCGGACGTCACGTCGTCGAAGTAGAGTGCGAGAGGGATCCAGTCCACGTCGATGAATTCGCCGGGGTAGCCCGCGATCTCGAGCTGCGGGAGCGACGCGTCCGGTTCGATGAGATTGATGGCGATCAGATCGGCCGAGCTGGAGATCTGGATCGTCGCGCTCGTATCCGTCGCGCCGACGATACCCGTGAGAGTGGCGGTGGCGTGATACTGCATGCCCGATTGGATCGGAACGCCCGCCTGATCGGGATCGAACAGCACCGTGAGCACGAACGGATCACCGATCGCGATGGTGGTGCTGTCTCCCGTGCTCGTGTACTCGCCGGCGAACGTCCACGTCTGCACGACCGCATGCGCGGGTGATGCGATCATTACGAGCAGGCAGAGAATGAGGGCCGGCATGCCATGGGTCCCGTGGCTGGTAAGCGACTCGACTCCCATCCTACACGCATCGGGCATGGTCATGTGCCTCGGTGCAGGGCGCAGCCACACCGCTACTCCGGCATCTGGAACCCCGGCGTCGACTTCGAGAGCGCGATCTCGTCGTCGCTCATCTCTTCGGGGATGCCCTCGAAGAGCGGCGACGAGAGATAGCGCTCGCCGGTATCGGGCAGCATGGCCAGCACGACCGAGCCCTTCGCGGCCCGCTCGGCCACCTGCATCGCCACGGCGAAGGTCGAGCCGCCGGAGATGCCGGTGAAGATGCCTTCCTTCTGGGCGAGCTTGCGCGACCACTCCATGCCGACGGGGCCCGCGATCGGCACCAGCTCGTCGAAGTACTTCTGGTCGATCGACTCTTGCAGCACGAGCGGGATGAAGTCGGGCGTCCAGCCCTGGACCGGGTGCGGCTCCCAGCTCGGATGGCTACCCGCCGGTGCACCGCCGTCGCCGCGGGCCTGCGCCTCGCCGCTCGAAACGATGGCCGCATTGGCCGGCTCGGTCAGGATGATCTTCGTGTCGGGGCGATGCTTGCGGAGCACGCGCGCGACGCCTGTCAGCGTGCCGCCCGTGCCGTAGCCCGTCACGTAGTAGTCGAGCCGCTGGCCCTCGAAGTCGGCGAGGATCTCGCGCCCCGTCGTGTTCTCGTGGATCAGGGCGTTGGCGTCGGTCTCGAACTGACGGGCGAGGAACCAGCCGTTCTGCTCGCAGAGCTCGACCGCCTTCTTGTACATGCCCATGCCCTTCTCGGCACGCGGCGTGAGCACGACCTTCGCGCCGAGGAAGCGCATCAGCTTGCGCCGCTCGATCGAGAAGCTGTCGGCCATGGTGACGACCAGCGGGTAGCCCTTGGCCGCACACACCATGGCGAGCCCGATGCCGGTGTTGCCGCTCGTGGCCTCGACGACGGTCTGCCCGGGCTTCAGCGATCCGTTTCGTTCGGCCTCCTCGATGATGCTCACCGCGAGCCGGTCCTTGACCGATGAGGCGGGGTTGAAGAACTCGGCCTTCACGTACACGTCGACGCCCTCGGGTGCGAGCGAGTTGATGCGGATGCACGGCGTGTTGCCGATCGTGTCCATGACGTTGCCGTAGAGGCGGCCGCGTCCCTCGGTCGTGCGCGGGGTGCTCGAGCTCATGATCGTCTCCGTGAGTGGGGGCCGGTCGAAGGGCCGGTGGGCGGGACGCGATTGTGGCGCAGGGCGCCGCCGTGGGCGATGGGCAGATGCCTCGAGGTCTCGGCGCTCCATCACCGCCCGATGTGCCTCAAGGCTCGCTCCGCGTCGCCTCCTCGCATCCATCGGGATCGACCAGCACGTTGCAGCGGATCGGCGGGCCGGGGAACTCGAGGGCGTAGCCGTCGCTCTTGCGCGGGAGCAGCGCGTCGGTGCTGACGAACTGCGCCGCGGACATCAACGTCGACGCCGTGCGCTCGCGATTCTTCGCCGCGCTCTGATTGGGCTCGTCTGCCGTGGTGGTGACGAGGAAGCCGTCGCGCACGAGGCCGAGGATGTCCGCCTTGCGATGCTCGTCGATGAAGACGTGCAGGCGCTCCCGAAGCAGATCACGGTAGGTTTTGGAGCGGCGTGCGTTCTCGAGCACGATCGCGAGCGCTTCGCTCTCGGGCATGTCCTCGAGGCGCAGCCGCTCCTCGAGCTCGGCCACCGCCTGCAGGTGCCGAGCCCGTTCCTCCGCGCGCGTGTCGGCGTACACGGTCTCGAGCTCGCGGCGCAGCCTTCGGTCGACCTCACGAGTCGGCGGCTTCGACTTGCTGCGGAGATCCTTGGTCGCTTCGGCATCCGCCGACTCCCCACCCTGCGAGGCCAGGTTGCCTTCGCCGTGGCGATCGAGGGCCGATGTCTGCTCGAGCTTCGTTGCGTTGCCCGGGCGATCGCTTGCCTCGTCGTCGGCTTCGTTCGACGTCGACGTCGACGCGGCGTCGTCCTCCACATCCGAGTCGGCTCCAATCGGCTGCCACAGGTTCTTCCACCACTGAGCGAGGGCGCTCTCGGCCTTCGGCGGCTCGGGGTAGACCTGCAGCGCAGCCAGCTCCGGGTCGGCGAGCGCTTCGCGGCCGAAGGCCTGCATGTCACGCACGGTGGGCACGGCGTTGTTGACCTTGAACATGGCCGCCCAGGGCTCGGTGGGCTCCGTCGACTTCGCGAACATCACGCGTCCGGTGAGGTTTCGATCGGGGTGGGTGGCGAGGTAGCGTGCGCGGTGCTCGTCCTCGTCGAGCAGGGCGAACATCACCTTGCCCTGCAGATCGGCCAGTGTGGGCCAGCCGTAGCGGGCGAGGGCCGCTGGAAGGGTCGGCTCACCCCGGCGCACGTCGTCGGGCATCACCAGCCGCTCGCGAGGCACGACCTCGAGGATCGCCTCCTCGACCCGCATCAGGTCGATGCGCTCGTAGTAGCCGAGCGAGAGCCAGCGGTCGATGGGTGTCTCGTCCTTGGGCTCCAGCCAGATGAGGATGGGGGCGTGCACGCCCTGGCGCGCGTCGGACCACGCCATCACCTGACGCAGGCAGTCCTGCAAGGTCTTGCAGCTCGATTGGTTGTCGATCCACGGCACGTGAAAGACCCGCAGCTCGTCGTCGAAGCGGCGCATGTGGACGTCGATCTCGAGCTGTCGCACCGCGCCCGCGCTGCCTTCGACGCCGTCGAGCTGCTCGGCGAGCGATGGATGCTCGTAGCGATGCTTGGCCGAGAACGAGATCGGGAGGAAGGG
This sequence comes from uncultured Spirochaetaceae bacterium, assembly GCA_964474355.1. Classification (GTDB taxonomy): domain Bacteria; phylum Myxococcota_A; class UBA9160; order UBA9160; family UBA4427; genus CAYYSY01. The sequence goes on from CAYYSY010000442.1 coordinate 4,170, forward strand.
CAGGCCGAAGAGGCGGGGCCGCTGGTGATACGAGTTGTGGGTGCCGATGAAGCGGAGTCCGCTCAGCGGGACGTCACCGTAGAGCTCGATGTCGTCGGTCTCGGACGAGGGCCCCTCGGCCCGAGCGATGCACGGCGACGCTGCGAGGACAACGGAGACGAGACAGACGAGACAGACGAGCAGCGCCACCTGCGTGCGTGCTCGATCGCGTTCGCTCGCCTCGGGGCGTCGTGCTCCAGGCCGGACGTTCGGCAACTTGGTCCCTTCGCATGCGGCGGCCGGCCTCGGTGGTGTGTGCCGCTCGCGCGGGGCGAGGTTCGAGCGTTCGCCGAGCGACCGCAAGCCCAACCGGCCGACGCTCGCACGTCACGCATCGGACGAAACGTGCGAGAGGATGAGCCGGCGACGCCCGAGTGTGATCTGCTTCACCCGAGCGCAGGCCGGGATAGAATCGGAGGCCTCTCACGACTGGAGCCGCGCCATGCCCGCCCCCCTCATCATCGAAGCCGCGCTGAACGGCGTGACGACCCCCGAGCGCAACGCCGCAGCACCCCGTGACCCCGAGTCGATGGTCCGCGACGCGCTCGCGTGTCTCGATGCGGGCGCGGCGATCGTCCACACCCACAGTGACACGCCGCTGGCGCCGCCCGACGCCGCCGCGGCGCGCTACCTCGAGGCGTACCGCCCGATCGTCGACGCCCGGCCGGATGCGCTGCTCTATCCCACCGTCGGGGCCGGGCCGGGGGGCGTCGAGGCGAAGCTCGGTCACCAGCGGGTGCTCGCGAACGAAGGCGTGATCCGCTGCGGCATTCTGGACCCGGGCTCGGTGAACCTCGGCGCGGTGGCCGAAGACGGCTGGCCGATCCCGATGGACTACGTCTACACGAACACGCCAAACGAGATCCGTGCGATGGCCGCGCTGTGCCGCGAGCACAGGCTCGGCCCCTCGGTCGCCATCTTCGAGCCGGGCTTCCTGCGCGTGATCCTCGGCGCACATGCAGCGGGGGCGCTTCCGCCCGGCACGCTCGTGAAGCTCTACTTCAGCCTCGGCGGCTTCCTCGGTTCGGGGCCTCCCATCTTCAGCGCGCCGCCCATCGCCGAGGCGCTCGAGATGTATCTCGCGATGCTCGAGGGCACGGGCCTGCCCTGGGCGGTGGCGGTGCTCGGTGGCGACGTGTTCGAGACGCCGGTCGCGAAGCTCGCGGTGGAGCGGGGCGGGCATCTTCGAGTCGGGCTCGAGGATGATCCGGAGGCAGAGAGCAATCGAGTGGCGGTGCAGCGCGCGGGTGAGCTCGCGGCGGCGCATGGGCGCGAGGTCGCAGCGCCCACGGCCGCTGCCGAGCTCATCGGCTTGCCGGATCGGGGCTGAGTCTCGGCCGAACCCACGGGATCGAGACCGCCACATCTCTCCGGGAGTCGAGTCAGCTGCGCGCCTCGGCCGCACAGAACGCCAGGGTGGCGATCAGGCCGAAGGCCGACAGCCAGAGCCCTCGCGTCCAGCTCGCAGGCTCGAATCGCAGCTCGACGCGATGTCGGCCGGCGGGCACGACGCAGCCCATGAAGTCGCCGTACACGCGGATGAGCTCACAGTCGAAGTCGTCCCCGCTCGCGCGCCAACCGCGGTCGAACCGCTCGGAGACCACGAGCAGACGTGAGGCCAGCGCATCTGTCTCGACGTGCAGCTCGCCGGGGCGGTCGAGCACGAGCCGAGCCTCGCCGCGGTCGCCGGGCGGAAGCTCGATCACGGCTCCGACGAGCGCGACCTCGGCCGGGTCGATCCTCCAGAGCTGCGCGAGCACGTCGCGGGTCGTCAGCGTGCGTGCAACGAGGCGCACGCGCGGCAGAGGATCGGCCACGCGGCCGTCGCGGCCCTCGACGATCGCGGCCACGCGCAGCGCATTGCGACGTGGCAGCCCCGACGCCACAGCGCGCTCGTCGGGGGCGCTCGGTTGGGCCTCGAAGGGCAGGGCGCGCGTCGGCCGCATCGCGGCGTATCCGCTCGCGAGGCGCACGCGGCGAAGGGTCTGCTTCGGCTCTCCGAGCTCGCGCCGGGCGTCTGCGGCGATCGCGGGCGGGCGATCGAGCTCCGCCCAGGTCTCGAGCCGAACGGGCGCGCGCTCGTGGACGTAGCTGAGACCGTACGCGCCGAGATCCGCCACGGTCAGCACGATCAGGATCGGGAGCGCGGCGTGCGGGCGGTAGACGGCGGCGCCGACGGTGAGCGTGGCAGCGAGGCAGAGCAGTGGCCCCGCGACGATGCCCACGAGATCGCCCGTCGCCCATGCAGGGCCGCCGAGGCGCTGCATCGGCAACGCGACCAGCACGGTCACGGCGACGCTCGCGAGCGGAACGCACGCGAGCGGCCAGAGCGTGCGAAGCGCGGGGCCCTCCCGCGCAGCGCGCGCACGTGCGAGATCCGAGAATCCGACTGTTGCGGCGATCGCCAGGCCAAGGTGGCAGAGCAGCACGTAGCGGGCGGGCGCCCGGAACAGGCCGACGATTGGCAGCGCCTGCTGAACGCGATAGAGCAGGCCCGCTTCGCCGGCCGCGAGCACGAAGGCGACGCTGGCGATCGCGAGACTCCAGCGCACCGCCGCCCAGCCGGGGCCGAGCGCGCGTCGGCGCATCACCGCCCAGACGATCAGCGGCGCCACCGCTGCGCCGGCGTAGAAGCCGCGCTCGACGACGTGCGGTCCGAACGAACGCGCCTCGAAGAGATAGGGCGCGACCAGCTGGATCGCTTCGGCCGGCGACAGCTGGAACGTGCCGAGGAACCAGTCGCCCGGCTCCGCCCGGAACGACGTGGCGAGGGCATCGAGCATCGGCAGCAGCTGTACGCCGGCCGTCGCGAAGCCGAGCGCGACCGCGACGGCGAGTGCACCGATCGGTTGCGCGATCGGGCGTGCGCTCTCTTCTGCGTTCGTTCGCCTCTCGTCGACGACCCGCATCGCGACGAAGGCCGCGAGTGCGAGCAGCGACATCCACACGACCTGTGGATGGGCGTGCAGCAGCTGCGAAGCGACGAGCAGGGCGATCGCCCCATGCGCGAGTGCGACAGAGCGCCGTCGTGAGCTACGGAGCGCAACGTCCGCGGCGACCATGATCCACGGCAGGTGCGAGACGATCCCGATGAAGTTGAGGTGCCTGAAGTGCAGGAAGCCGAACGAGCAGAACGTGAAGAGCAGGGCGCCAAAGGCCGCCGGGCCGCGTTCGAGTCGGCAACGGCGCAGCAGCGCGAACATGCCTGCGACGAGCAGCACCCAGCTGCGCATGAACTCGAACGCGAACGCGGCGTGAAAGGGCAGGAGGCGGTAGCCGAGCCAGTTCAGCGGATGCGCCAGCGTGCCCTGGCCCTCGCCATGCAGGTACCAGCCGCCGTACGTGTATGGAAACCACAGCCACGCATCCCCGTCGGCGAGCGCATTCGCGTAGAACCAGCGCACTGGGACGTGGAAGCGACCGAGGTCGCCCGAGACGTAGAGCTCACCGAAGAAGAAGGGCCAGGCCAGTCCGAGCAGCAGCGCGAGCGCGCCGACGGCCGACAGCGCGAAGAGCGGATCAGGTTTCGGTCGATCGGCGGGCATGATGGTGGGCGCGATTCTACCCGTCCCACCCGGATCGGACATCGAAGGGTTTCGGGCCTATCCCTCGACCTGCGCCTTCAGCAGCGCTCGCACCCCCAACACGTCCTGTCCCTTCGCAGCCTCGATCTGCTCGAGCTCCTCCGGCACGTACCAGTGCAGCCGGCCCGTATCGTCGTGGTAGGCGTTCCAGACACACTGCGCGACCTCGTCGGGTGAGATCAGCCGGAAGGGGCCTTCGGTGGCGATGTGCTCGCGTGCGAGGATCGCCTCGTCGGCCGGCCCCGAGTAGTTCGGAGTCGCGTCGAGCAGGGGCGTGTCGATGAGGCCGGGCAGCACGTCGACCACTCGCACGCCGTACCGCTCGAACTCGACGCTCAGCGCTTCGGTCAGCCCCTTCACCGCGAACTTGGTCGACGCATAGACCGCGAGCCGCGGCACGCCGAAGATCGCACTCGACGACGCGGTGTTGAAGCAGAGCGAGCCGGGGGTCGTCTTCAGCAACGGCAGCGCCGCATAGATGCCGTTCACCACGCCAATGAAGTTGATGTGGATGAGCCGGAGCGTCTTCTCGTACGGGACGTCCTCGAACCAGCCCGACTCGCCGATGCCGGCGTTGTTGTGGAAGACGTCGAGGCGGCCGCCCATCGCCTCGCCGAAACGCCCCACCGCAGCGTCGAACGCGGGCTTGTCGGTCACGTCGAGGATGCCGGTCATGCCGCCGCCGGGCGCGATCTCTTCTTCGAGGCGCGCGAGGCCGGCGACGTCGACGTCGAAGCCACCGACGCGCCAGCCGTGGCCGGCGAAGAGCCGCGCGGTCGCGAGGCCGATGCCGCTCGCGGCGCCGGTGATGAGAATCGTCCGGCTCTCTTCGTCGGTGCTCATGCTGGCTCCTATCGCGCTTGCGGCGGACACGTACGCGGGGATGCGCTGGGCCCGGGATCGGTGGAAGCGGCAACCGCGAGCGTAGGCCGCGCCTCCCGCTGGAGCCATTCCCGCGTGATCCGCGTCACCCGGCGTGATGCCCCGCGGCGGGCCCGTCGGCTGCCTCGGGCGACGCGCAGGCTGGCCGCCTCAACACGCTCACTGATTCGACCGATGAGAGGTCGTGTTCCCTGACCGATGAATCCGGAGGAATCCCATGATCTCGCACTCGAATCCGCTCCGCTCTCGCCTCTGCACGATCGCCGCGATGTGCCTCTCGGCCCTGGCTGCCTCGCCGGCCGCGTTCGCCACACCGCCCGATCACGCGCCGGCCCACGGCTACCGTGCCAAGCAGGACGCACCCGCGGCGAAGACGACCGAGCCCGAACGTCAGCAGGGCATCGAGGTCGTCTACGACTCCGAGAAGGGCATCCACATCGCCGTTGGCCTGCCGGACATCTTCTTCTACGAGGGGAGCTACTACCGCGAGAAGGACGACGGCAGCTGGGAGATGAGCGTCACCGGCAACGGGGGCTGGTCGGTATCGGCCTCGTCCCAGGTGCCCGACGTCGTCGTGCGTGCGAAGCGTGCGCACCCGGGCCCCGCCAAGCCGGCGAAGGGCAAGAAGAAGAAGTAGCTCTCGCGGGCGCCGTCACCGCCGAGCCTCCACGCAGGCGCCCCCGGCGACCGGGGTCGTCTATGCGCGCGTGCCGCGCCGTTCCTTCTCGAGCTGGAGCAGGCGGCCGCTCTGCGAGACGGTGACCTCCCACTTCCACTCCGGCGATCGGCCCTTCACCTCGTGGTGCTGCTCGCCGTGCCCCTCGCCGCTCTTGACGAGATGCGGCTCGAAGCCGATTGCGTCCTCGCCGAGAACGCGGTCGAGCTCATGGCGTGCTGTATCCGAGAGATCGGTGAACGAAGCGAGGCCCCGGGTGCCCGCACCGCGCGGGCCGTCGACATCGAGGTCGATATATCGGCCCTCGGCGTCGAAGTCGATCTCGAGCCGGTATTCCTCGCCGCGGTAGCGCCCAGCGATCCGGCTCTCGTCACCCTTCCGCGTGAGCCTCACTGCCGACGGCGAGAAGCCGGGGAGCAGGCGATCGACCTCCGCACGTGCGTCGCCCGGGATCCGCTCGTAGGGCGCGTCGCCGTACGGGTTCAGCTTCCGCCGCACGATGCCCTGGCCGATGGCCAATGCGAACACGCCGAGAAAGATCAGGACGAGAGTCGGACCCATGGCGACCTCCTCGAGCACACCGCGGGCGGTGCGCTCCGTTCGAGATGCCTGCTGGATCGGAGTGCCGGGCGAAGCGCTTGACGCGAAGCTCGGTCGACACGCGGATTCGTGCGTGTCCGAAATTCAGAGAGATGACCACGACGCGCGTGGGGCGCCTCCCGTCGGAGGAGGGGGGGCCGTCAGCCCCGGACGGCCGGGAGCTCTTCGAGCGGGGGCAGCCCCAGCACCTTGTTGTAGGTGTCGTGATAGTGGTGGAGCGTCGGCTCGTTGCGCCCGAAGACGAAGTAGTCGATCAGCCCCGACTCGGCGCTTCGCTGCGAGAGCGAGGCGGCCGCGTAGTCCTCGTCGCGGATGACCGAGGTGAACGTCTGCGTCGCCTGCGCGTGCAGCGCCTCCTTCGGCGCGATCTCGAGCACGGCCGGGTTCACGTAGAACGAGATCTGCGACACCGAGCGCCCGACCTCGGTCTCGTGCGGCAGGACCCGCACGATGATGACCATGCGCTCGCCGATGTTGAACATGACGTTGGGGAACATCCAGTAGACGGGGAACGCGCCTTCGCGGATGTTCCACTCGCTCTCGGGCTTGTGCCGCATCACGTCGATCTGTCGCGTGCAGAGCACCATGCGATGGTTGAGGTCCCAGTGATCCCAGCCCTGGACGTTGCCGTGAAAGACCGGGTAGAGCGTGCTCTTGTGGAGCGCGCCGAAGTGGTAGGTCTCGCCGAAGGTGTCGATGGCGAGCTTCCAGTTGAGCGGCATGTCATAGGTGTCGCAGCCGACGTAGGCGTAGTCGGCGAAGCCCCAGCTGTCGAAGTCGGGACCGAGCCCCTCGAGCGTCTTCTCGGCGTCGATCTCGCCTTGCGGATCGGGGTGGACCAGCAGCACGCCGTAGCGCTCGACTGCGGGCAGCTCAACGAGCCCGTGGCAGCTCCGGTCGACGTCGCCGAAGTGCTCGGGCTTCGGCACGTTCACGAGCTCGCCTTCGCTCGAGTAGGTCCAGGCATGGAACGGACACATGAAGCGCGTGCGCTTGCCGCGCTCCTCGCCTTCGACGGCGACGCCGCGATGCCGGCACGCATTGACGAAGGCGCGGAACCGGCCGCTCGAGTCGCGCGTCGCGAGCAGGCTCATTCCGATGTCGTTGCGCGTGAGGAACGACCCGTTCTCCGGCAGGTCCCCGCTCATCCCGATCATCTGCGGCCGCTCGCGGAAGAAGAGCCGCCGCTCGCGCTCGGCGCGCTCGGGGCACGTGTACGCGCTCGCCGGCGCCTTCCGCATCGTGCCGGCGTCGAGGTTCGTGCCGGTGTCGATCTGGTGGATCAGGTGCTTCAGAAGACGGACCTGTTCGTCCTGCTTCATGACGGATCTCCGGTGAGGATGGGGCGCGCGGAGCTGCAATATCTTACTGGCGATCGGCAGGTGAGAGGAGCTGGATTCGGCAGCTCGATCAGGGGGTTGCCTCCGGGCTCCCGGGTGGCCGGAGGTCCGGGTCGCTCGCCGGAGCCGCGGAGCCGAGCGTGAGCAGAAGCGTCTCGGCCGCCTCGAGCTCGATCGCCACGACGTCGCCCGCATCCACGCGCTCGCGCAGGGTCACCCGCGCGCCCGAGCGGGGATCCCATCGGATCAGCGGGCCACCTGCGCGCATGAAGCGAAGCTTCGCCTCGTGCTTCGACCATGATTCGTTGAAGACGAGCAGCGTGTCGCCTGCGGCGCTTCGCCGCCGGTCGAGCGAGACCGGGAGCCGATCGCCTTCGACGGGCTCGACTAGATCGCCGCTGACGAGCCGTTCGAGGTGCTTCTCGAGCGTTCCCGTCGCGACATTCGTGGCGCGCTTCGCGAGCCGCTTGCCGGCGGCACGGACCCTCGTGTCTCGCGCCGCGGCCTCGTGGAAGCCGGGCGCTCGTTCGGGCAGGGCGCCGAGCGCCAGCACGGGGATGCCCTTCTCGGCGATCTCGGCGAGGCGCTCGACGAGACCCGGCTCGGCCACCTCGAGCGGGTCGAGGATCAGCGCGCGATAGCGCGCGGCGCCGATCGACACCGTCCCGCCTTCGACGCGCGCGCCGGCGAGCATGCGACGGCTGACCCGATCGTGCACCAGGCCGCGCGCGCGCAGTGCGCCGGTCTCCGGCGACTCGCCCGCATGCGGATCGATGCGGCCAAGCTGGAGGCTGGGCGCGTCTGGATAGACGGGCTCGGCGCGCAGCCACGCCACGTCCGCGCCAGGAGTCCCATGACTCATCGCCACAGAGAGCCTCGAGAGGAACGCATTGAACTCGGGTAACGCGGCGAGCCGTTCGCGATCGACGTCGAGCGACATGGGCAATGGCCCGGCGAGGATACGGCCGAAGCCGCCGGGAAACGGAAACCACCGCACGCCGTCCTGGCGATCGTAGGGGTAGGGCACGCCGTGGAAGACCAGTCGGTTGATGCCCGCCGAGTAGGCGCGACCGGCCAGCAGCCGCATCTCGTCGGGTGACAGGCCGGTGCCGAAGAGGCGCAGGGTGATGAACGCCTCCGACGACGCCCAGGTGCGGCCTGCCACGTGAGCCGCCGAGGCCGCGAGCTTCAGGAAGTCGTAGGCGCCACCGCCGAACAGCCCCTCGCTCTCCGGCACTTCGGCCAGGGCGTAGCCGTCGAGATAGTCGCCATATCCGCCGTGCGCCTGCAGCCGCAGGCCCATGCCGTGTCGGCGCGCCCAACGCGCGATGTGCTCGACGAACGCCTCCTCGAAGAGCTCGGCCCGCACCCGCTCGTAGTCCTCGCGGATCCGCTCGGCCCGCCCTGGCTCGGCGGCGAGGTAGCGCGGGCCGCCGAGACGCCCGAAGAGATCCATGACCTCGGCGTACTTCGACTCGCCGCCCTCGCGAAACAGGAGCGGCAGGTGCGGCGTTGCGTCGTAGCCCGCGCGTCTCTCGAACTCGGCGAGGAACCCATCGGTGTAGGGCAGCTCGCCCATCAGCTCGAGGCTGTCGACGAAGACGTCGCGGACGCGCCCGGGTCCGACGTCCGCCAGCAACGGCTCGGCGTAGCCATCGATCAGCGCATCGGCGCCTCGCCGGGAGAGATGGTCGATGACGCGGGCATCGGCCTCGGCGCCCGGGAACGCGCCGCCCATCACGAAGTGCTCGGTCGAGCTCGTATGGAACGCGAAGACGCGCCAGTCGCCCGGCGGTGGCGTCCAACGGAGCCGCTCGCCTTCGACAGCATGGCCGACGTCACGCACGTCGAGCAGGGTCGGGACACCATCGCGGGCCGGGCCGACGCGCGCGGCGAGCACGGCGACCAGCCGCGTCTCTTCGTCGGGCGGGCCGAGGACGTCGAGCACCCACTCGACCGCGCCTCGATAGCTCTGGTCGGGCGCAGGCGGCAGCTTGACGTCGACCCTGCCCGGCCCCGACACGTCGACGCTGGCCATCAGCAGCTGACGCTCGGCGTTCGCCTTCGCTGTCGGGAGTCCGCCCGGCCAGCCGCTCCCCAGCGTCAGGTCGAAGGCCAGACCGTGGCGCGCGGCTGCGGCCGCCGCCTTCGCGACGGCCTCGAGATAGGCCGGCTCGCCGACGCTGCGCAGCTTCGGGTCGGCGGCGAGCTCGTCCTCGCCGATGCCCAGCAGCAGCGGCTGCAGCTCGACTGCGCCGAAGCCGGCCGCTGCGATCTCTGCGAGCTGCCCACTTGCGACGTCGGCCTTCACGCTGCCACCCGGCCACCACCAGCGCGCGACCGGCCGCGCATCGCGCGGCGGCGCCTGCCACTCGGCGAGCGGGATCACGCTGTCAGCCTGGTTCGAGGCGAGCTCGGTCGCGCCCGCCTCGTCGGGCAGGGCGAGCTGCAGAAGGGCGGCCGACAGAGTCAGCCACGAAACGAGTCGGACGAGGGGCTGAGCGGGGTGCTTCGTCTTCACGCGAAATACTCGCATTCAGTCTGCGAGCCAGTCTTCGAGCGCAGCGCCTGCGTGGGCGCGCAGCCTCGCGTGGCCCTCGAAGCGCTCGGTCGCTTGCTCGATCGCGCGCTTCGTCGACGGCAGCGCGAGGGCGCGGAAGAACCGGG
>CAYYSY010000443.1:0-39445 GCA_964474355.1 uncultured Spirochaetaceae bacterium
CGCTCGAGGCGGGTCAGCTCGTGAAGATCACGAAGTCGGAGCCGTACACCGCGACGTCGAAGAGCGAGTAGCGCGCGCGGCGCTCAGCGCCGGCGAGCACGCAGCCCCAGCCCCGCGAGCCCCATCCCCACGAGCAGCGCCGCCGTCGGCTCGGGCGCCCAGACCACCACCATCGAGACCTGGGGCGCAATGTCCGTCTGGATCCCGACCTGATCCACGACGAAGATGTTGCCCTCGTTGTCGAGGCTCCAGCTCATCGCCGAGGTGCCGGGACCGACCAGCTCGAACGTGAGCGTGCCGAGGTACTGATCGGTCGCAGTGGCCGTCGTCGGGTTCAGGTTCACCTCGAGGAAGTCGACGTTGATCTGCTCTAGACCGGGCGGCGGACTCGGCCAGAGACCGGGCGGGTCGGTGGCCGGCACGAGCCACGTCGGGTTGCCCTTCCCGACGGCGGGCGAGTACAGCGGGTAGTAGTCCTCGGCATCCGACAGGTCGGGGCGGTAGTTCACGACCGACGGGTCGTACGTCAGGCTCGCCGAGAACAGGATGATGTTCGACTGGCCCTGGGTGTCGAGGTAGACGTCGTAGCTCACCAGATCGCCGATGGTCGTGAAGGGCGCGTCGGCCACGATGATCAGACCCGGGGAGGAGCCGAAGGCCCCGTCGATCGCCCGCACGAGCCGCAGCTCGTATGCCTGCGCACTCGAGGCGAGAAGAAACAGACCGGCCGAAGCCAGCAGCCAGACACCGAATCGCGTACGAAGCCACGTCCGCATGGAGCGCCCGCCCAGGTACGTCAGCCAGACTCCATCCTACGCCGATCGCGCGCGAAGTGGGGCAGTGCACGCGGCCGACACGAATCTTTCTCTGCACACGGGAGATTCAGCAGCACATGACCGCGGGGACGGGTCGCGAGCTACCCATCCGCCAGCACGGCACGCTCCGTCTCGCCGAGCCCCTCCGCCAGCGCATCGCTCCGATCGAAGCGCAGGCTGATGGGGCTCTTGCCGGCATGCCGCGGCCAATCTCGGATGTCGTCGGTCTCGGGGGCGTCGCCGCGCGCGAAGGCGATCCACGCGTCCTGCATGCGTCGTGACAGGGCGCGTGCCGAGGGCCAGGCGCCGACGATCGGCCACATCGTGCGGTGGCCGTGGCTGCCGAACACGAACGGGATCTCCATCGCGTGGCAGGCGCCGAGCCGGTCGCGCAACAGTCGCGGTCGCCAGTCGAAGCGGTAGCTCCACACGGCGCCGCCCTTCGCGGCGTGCGCGTCGGCGAGATCGAGGGCCGGCTTCGCAAAGACACGCGCGGTCTGCAGCGCGACCCACTGCTCGGAGGGAGAGCGACGCTCGCCCGTGTCGGGGTCGAGCTCGAACGCGGCGAGCACCTCGCGCCGCCGCGCCGCCGGGTCGGGCGCGTCGGCGAACGTGCGTTCGACGTATGCGTGGAGCGTCGCCTCGTCGATGTTGCGGCGCTTCGCGTCGGTGGCGGTGAACATGCGCCACTCGTCGAGGTTGTGGCCGACCAGGATCGGCACGTCCGCCACGTCGCCACGCGCGATCACGTCGAAGGCCGAGTCGGGCAGCGACACGGTGCCGAGGCCCGGGCTCCAGCAGAGCTGACCGAGCGGCAGCTTGCACTCGGCCACGACCTTCTCCTGTGCGGCGAGCAGCTCGTGTACGTCGCGGTTGCGCATCTGCGCGCCGAGATCACCCGCCGTATCGAGAGAGAGCGCCTTCGCGAGGTGCTCGAAGATCAGCTCGCGCCGGCCAGGCGCGCTCACGTTGTCGGCGGCACCGCTCTGCAGGATGACCCGGTGGAAGAGTCCCCGGGCCCGCGGCGCCGCGAGCAGGGTCGCCACGCTCATCGCGCCCGCCGATTGTCCGAAGAGGGTCACGTTCGTCGGGTCGCCGCCGAACGCCGCGATGTGGTCGCGCACCCACTCGAGCGCGAGCATCTGATCGGAGAGCCCGGGATTCGCGTCGAGCCCCTCACCCTCACGGCCGGGCCACGCACCGAGCAGCCCCAGCCGATAGTTCAGCGTCACCACCACGGCGTCACCCCGCGTCGCGAGGTCGTGCGCGTGATAGAGGAAGAGCCCCGACGAGCCCTGGTTGAACCCGCCGCCATGGATCCACACGAAGACCGGCCGCTGCCGACCGTCGTCGACACTCGGAGTCGTGACGTTGAGGAAGAGGCAGTCCTCACCGGTGCCGATGTCGGCGAAGCCGGCGAGCTTCTGGATCGCACGTGGATAGCCCGAGCGCTGGTACGAAGCCCGCCCGAACTCGAAGGCGTCGCGCACACCGGCGTGGGGCATCGCAGGCCGACTGTCACGGAGCCGACCTTCGCCCACCGGCGGCTCGCCGTAGCGCAGGCCGCGGTAAACCAGGACGCGTCCCTCACGGCGCCCGCGCCACGCGCCCGCGCGCGTCTCGACGATGGCGCTCATCGGCGAGCCGCCTGACGTGATCGAATCATGCGATTCCGCGACATGGCCGTGCACGATAGGACGCAGTCGGGCGCGCTGCCGGCTCGCCGGCGGGGGGTTCTTACGCACTCGGCACACGAAAGAAATGAAATGGGGAGCTTCGTCCTATATGATGCGTTTCTGCGCCCGGATCGACCGCAGCCCGAGCTACGGCCCGGTTCGCGTCAAGGGCTCGTTCGCAGCCCAGGGGCTCCAGATGCTTCACGTGCTGCACATGCCGAGGAAGCTCGGCCCGGCCCTGCTCCTGCTCGCGCTGCTCGTGGTCGCCTCGTCCGCGTGGTCCATCGAGGACGAGGTCGTCTCGACCGACATCGCACCCCCCGAGCCCTCGGCCCCCTTCCTGGAGATGGTCGGCGACGCGCCGCGTCCCGGCATCTCGGGTTCGGACACCGGTGTGAAGCACCACCTGACCGATCTCACCGAGATCGCCACGCCCGACACCGACTGGCTCGAGGCGGCGGCTGCGCCGGAGCGGCGCGACGCGCTCATGGCGGTGCTGCTCGAGGCGCACGAGGCCGAGCTTCGATTCGAGTTCGAAGATGCCGCCCGGGGCTTCGAGCAGCTGGCCGACGAGATCGAGACGGCCTCCTACCCCGCCTGGCGCGCGTCGCGGGCCTGGTGGCGCGCCTCCGATCTCGTGCCCGAGAACGACATGGAGACCCGTGGCGAATATCTCGACCGTGCGGAGGCATTGGCAAAGGACGGCATCGAGCGCGACCCCGGCTGCGCCGAGTGCATGCTCTGGCGCTACGCCTCGCTGGGCCGGCTCGCGACGGTGCGGGGCCTCCTCTCTGCGGCGCGTAACGCGCGCACGATGAAGAAGCTGCTCAACCAGGGCATCGAGCTGAAGCCGACCCGCAAGGAGGGGCAGCACAACTCGACCCTCGGCAACCTCTACTACGCAAGCGCCGTCTTCAACCGCATGGTGCCCGAGTCGTTCTGGCTGCGTCTCGTCGTCGGCGTGAGCGGCGACAAGGAGAAGGCCGTCGCGGACGCGAAGCAGGCGGTCGCGCTGCACCCCAGGCGCGTCGACTATCAGGTCGAGTTCGGCGCCGCCCTGCTCTGCCTGGGCACCGAGAAGGGAAGGGACGAGGCGATCCATGAAGGGCGCAGCGTGCTCTCGAATGCCAGCGAGTTCGATCGGCTGCTGCCCACCGACGACCTCGACCTCGAGTTCGCCCGCATCATGGCTCAGCGCCCCGAGCTCGCGTGCAGCTTCTCTCGTGATGGCTTCATCGACGTGAAGAAGGCGGCGAAGGCGCTCTGACGGGCGCGGCCACTCAGCGCCGCCGGTCGAGCATCTCCCGGATCACGTCCGCCGGCACCCGCTCGCCGCGACCGATCCCCTCGCAGTGCCCTCCTTCGACCCGCCAGCTCTCGGCGTCGTGCAGCACCGAGCGCCAGAAGGGATACGTGCGGCATTGCACCGGCCGGTCCTCGTAGACCGTGCAGCCGCGGCGCTCCTCGAAGAACACGCAGTCGCCGTCGGCCTTGTCGCGCAGGTCGATCCGGCCGCGGCGTCCCTTCCGCGTGTAGGCCTGGCGAAACTGATCCGGGGTGAGGCCCTGGCGCTCGGCGAGCCGCTCGATCTCGACGTCGCTGACCTCGACCCGGCCGCTGCCGCGGCAGCAGAGCCCGCACTGCGTGCACTCGAAGCGCAGGCCGTCGTTCCACCAGGGGGAGTCACCACGGCCACTGTGATCGGATTCGCTCACGATCTCAATCGATGTCGCGCGCCGACACGAAGTCGACGAGGCGCGCACCAGTGCGCGACAGGTCGGCGAACGAGTCGTCGAGCGTCTCGAACACCGCCACGGTGGCGGGGCGAAAGCCCGCGCGCAGCCGCTCACGGCCTTCGGGATCGCTGCGCTCCGTCAGGTCGAAGGCGAGATGCGACACCGCGGGGTTGTGGCCGACGAGCATCGCGCAGTCGAAGCGACCGTCGATCTCGCTGGCCGCCAGGCGCAGGTCGTCGCTCGTGGCCATGTAGATCGCGCGGTCGAAGCTCGCGGGAGGCGAGACGCCGAGCCCCTTCTCGATCCCCGCCCAGGTCTCGCGCACGCGCAGCGCGGTCGAGCACACGGCCGTCTCGGGCACGTAGCCGTGGGCGGCGAGCCAGCCGCCCACCTGCTCGGCCTCGACGTGCCCCGCGGCGGTGAGGGGCCGCTCGGCGTCGCCGCCGGGTGCGGTGGGCGCGGTCGTCGCGTGGCGCATCACGATCAGTCGCTTCATCGCTGCTCCACCCCCGTCGATCGAGCGCTCGGCCCGGCACTGGCGCTGCGAGTCGCGCCCCGAACCCGGGCGCGGCTCAGCCGCGCGCCTCGAGCTGCTCGAGCAGATCGACCGCGGACTGGGCGAGCCCGTCCACCTGCGCCTTGAAGAGATCGGTGTTCGCAGCGTTGCCCATCACGCCCTTGAGATACCGGGAGAGCACGCCCTCGACGATCGCCGCGAGCCGCCAGTACTGGAACGCGCGGTAGTAGTCGATGAGGCTCGTGTCTCGGCCAGTCGCCGCCTCGTAGGCGTCGAGGAACGCGCGGCGCGTCGGGAAGCCGCCGCACACCGTCGGGAAGGTCGCGGCGCCCTGCATGTCGGCCTCGCCCTCACCCGCATCGGCCCAGTTGTTCATGATGTAGCCGACGTCGGCCATCGGATCACCGAGCGTGCAGAGCTCCCAGTCGAGCACGGCCTTCACCTCGCCGTCGGGCGAGACGAGCATGTTGCCGAGGCGATAGTCGCCGTGCACGATGCCCGCGCCCACCTGCTCGGGCTTGAGCCGCGTCAGCCCCTCGTAGACCGCCTCCATCGACGCGAGCTCGCGGGTCTTCGTCTTCTCCCACTGCCCGCGCCAGCGCTTCAGCTGCCGCTCGAGATAGGCCTCCTTGCGGCCGAGGTCGCCCAGGCCCACGTCGTCGGGGTCGAGGTTGTGGAGTGCCGCGAGCACCCGCACGACGTCGTCGCCGAGCTTCGCGCGGTTCGCTTCGGGGACGTGCTTCTCGGTCTGGCTCGGGTCGGTCAGCACGAGCCCCTCGACGTATCCCATCACGTAGAAGGGCGCGTCGTTGACCTCGGCGTCCTCGCAGAGCCCGAGCGCCGGCGGCACGGGCACGTCGGTGCCGGCGAGCGCCGAGATGATGCGATGCTCGCGCGCCATGTCGTGGGCCGTCGCGATGACCGCGCCGGTCGGCGGGCGCCGCAGGACGAAGACGTTGCCCGCCGCGTCCTCGACCCGGTAGGTCAGGTTCGAGTGGCCGCCGGCGATCAGCGAGAACTGCAGCGGCGCGCGAGCCCCGGCGACGTTCGCCTCGAACCACGCGTCGACCGCCTCCGCGTCGATGCCCTTCACGTTTCGGCCGTCGTTCGATTCGTCCGCCATGCGTTCCGCGTCCCTTCCGATCGCCTCCGCCTGCGGCCTCCGCGGCGGTCTCCGCGCGCCGCGCTCACGTACTCGGGGCGAGGCGCGGAGATGCCGCATTCTACACGCTGGGCGCCGTCGCTCGCCTCCGCTGCGAGCCCCCACGCCGCCCTCGCGGCGCGCGCTGGCACGGCTCGAATTCGATGCTTCAATCCCGGGTCACGCGCGATCCCACCGCCGGAGCCGCACATGCCCTTCGCATCGCCCCACCCGAGCCCCCGCCCCGGTCCCGCACGAAGCCCGGGCGCGACGGGCGCCGCCCGCGCCGCGCTCGCGGGGCTGGCCTGCGCGGCGCTCACCCTGGTGTTCGGCTGCGGTGGGGGCGGGTCGGGGGGAGGCGGCCAGAAGCAGGTCCTCCTCTCCACCGAGTACCACGACGAGATGGTCGGCGACGCGAGCTCGAAGGCGATCGAGGCCCAGATGGGCGTCGTCGACGACCCGGAGCTGACGGCCTATATCGAGGCCATCGGCAAGCGCATGATCCCCTACGCGCCCCAGCGCACCTTCGACTACAAGTTCAAGATCGTCGACCAGGCCGCGCCCAACGCCTTCGCCCTGCCGGGCGGACACATCTACGTGTCGCGCGGCCTGCTCACGCTGGCCAACAGTGAGGACGAGCTCGCAAACGTGATCGGCCACGAGATCACGCACTCCGCCGAGCGCCACGCTGCCGGCCAGCAGGAGGCGGCACGACGACTCAACCCACTCTCGATGGGCTACATGCGCTACGCGCAGATCGCGAGCTATGGCCGCAACCAGGAGCGCGACGCCGATCGCGGCGGCCAGACCATGGCCGCCCGCGCGGGCTGGGACCCGAAGGGCATGGCGACGTTCATGCAGGATCTCGGCGCCATGGAGCGGCTGAGCCTCGGGTGGTCACGGCTGCCGGGCTGGTTCGACAGCCATCCGGGGAGCCCCGAGCGCGCCGCGACCTGCGCCCAGCGCGCCGACACCATCGAGTGGAAGCGCGGCCCGCTCGTCGCAGGTGATCACGAGGGATTCCTCCGCAAGATAGAGGGACTGATCCTCGGCCCCGACCCGAAGCAGGGCGTGTTCATCGAAGACCGCTTCCTGCACCCCGACATGGGCTTCACGTTCAAGATCCCGAAGGGCTGGCACCCGGTGAACTCGCCGGAGGCCGTGGGTGCAGTCTCACCGCGCGGTGACGCGCAGATCTTCCTGTCCTTCGCCGGCGCGGGAGACGACCCCGAGGCGCTCGGCCGCAAGTTCATCGAAGGCCCGTTCAAGCAGCAACGTGGAAAGGTCGAGCGCGTCCTGCCGATGAAGATCGGCCCCTACGACGCGTTCCGCATCGATGGCAGCGTGTCGGGGCGGGGCGGCAGCATCCGGGTGCAGATGACCTTCATCGCGTTCGAAGGCACGGTCTTCCAGATGAACGCCGCCGCGCCTCACGTCGTGGCCGACAAGATGATCGGCCGCTTCCAGGCCACCGCGCGCACGTTCCGTGCAATGACCGCGGAGGAGCGCGAGCAGGTCAAAGTGGTGCGGCTGGCCGTCGTGGCGGCGCGCCGGGGCGAGACCCTCGAGGCGCTCAGCATCCGTACCCAGAACGCCCTGCCGCTCCCTCAGACCGGGGTGCTGAACGACCTGTTCCTCGACGCCCGCTTGAAGGAGGGGCAGCTCGTGAAGATCGGCCGCGCCGAGCGCTACGAGCCGTCGTCGCCCAGGCCGATCGAGGAGCAGCCCGAAGCATCGGGCGAGGCCCCGCCGGAATCCTGAGCCGGGGGCTGCCCGCTCGCATCCTCGCCTGCGTCCGATAGCGGCTCCCCCGACGCCGAGACCTTCTCGGTGCGCCACGTGAAGCCGTGCCGCCTCATGCACGCGACGAAGCAGGCGCCAGTCGACTCCGCATCCAGGCGATCGCGGTTGATGCCCACCCTCTCCGTCTGCAACGCCTCCGTCTCCGCGAGGCAGACCCCGCGCGCGGCCTCGAGCTCTTCGGGCCCTGCGCCCGGCTTCTCCCACACGACGACCGTCTGCTTCCCGGAGCAGGCGACGGCTACGAGCGCGACGAGCCACGCCACGACGATTGGCCCCGCAACACGGGACGGACGGCTGCGCTCGGAGCGGGCTCGAGGTTCGATCATGATCGGAATTCCCCCGGAATCGAGATGCCGGTGAGGTGCACACCGTGTGATCGGGCGCACGATCGAGCGCCCCACAGGCGGAACCATCACTGACGCGCGGTGCACGAACGAGACGATCCCATGCCGATTCGCTGCCTGCAACGCACGTTGGCGTCGGATGTCGGGCCGGGATGACTCAAGGACCCTATAGTTCCACCGATAACGGGAGAGGCCGTTGCAGGCCGTTCTGCGCGCTCAGCCTCTATACCGGAGCCCCCAGATGTCCACGCGATCCAGCCACGCCGCCGCCTCTTCTTCTGCGCGACGGCGCACCAGCCGCACCCGCTTGGCGCTCGCCTTCGTGACGACCGCGGCGCTGCTCATCGCGGCGACACCGGCGCTGGCACAACAGTGGAACTTCGTCGGCTCCCGCCAACAGGCCATGGGCGGCGCGGGCATCGGCACCGTGAACGACAGCACCGCCTTCTACTGGAACCCCGCGGCGATGGGCTTCAAGAAGAAGGGCGAGTGGGACGTCCAGCTGCCGGTGACCGTGAACTTGAGCGTGGAGAACGAGCTGATCGAGCAGGTCTCCGACCTGGCGGTCCGCTCGGGCGACATCGAGGCCCTCATCGACGACCTCGAGGCCGGTGACCCGTCCATTCTGACGAACGGAAACATCGGCCCGGCCATGGACTGGCTCGCCGACTTCGACGCGCTCGGAGAGTCACCTCAGTCGGTGCACACCGAGATCGGTATCGGGCTTCTCGGCCATGTCGGCAACTTCGCGTTCGGGGGCCTGTCGAATACGACTGCCTACATCTTCCCCGACGTAGACCTCTCGCAGATCGGCCTCCTTCAGAGTGATCTCACCACCTTCCTTGCGAACAGCCCGGCCGTGACTGGGCAGCAGACGGCGCTCAAGGACCAGATTCGGAACGACATCGGCGGCTTCTGGACCAACAGCACCGCCAACGGGAACAACGCAGATCGCTATGTCGACGTCTTCGTGGCCTCCAACGAGGTCGACCCGGACGACCCGGGAACGCGCGCGATCATCCTCCTCCTCGCCCGGGGCGTCGAGAACGACGAGTCGTTTGCCGCGAACCAGAGCGGCATCGTGACCGCCGGTCTCTCGATCCAGGAGATCGGCGTCTCCTATGGCTACGCTCTGCCCTCGCCGTGGCTCAAGCGCTGGCTCGACAAGAAGATCTCGGTCGGGGCCACCGCGAAGTACATGATGGGCATCGCGTTCGTCAGAAGCGCGAGGTACGACGAAATCAGCGGGGGCGGACTCGGCGACATCAACGAGTTCAAGGACAACCAGATCAGCCACCAATTCGGCCTCGATCTCGGGATCGACTACCGCCCCTTCGAGTTCGCCCGCATCGGCATCGCCGCCCGGAACGTCAACGTCCCGAGGTTCGACGGCGGCGAGTTCGGCGACATCAAGGTGAAGCCCCAGGTTCGGATGGGCATGTCGGCCGAGCCGATCGAGCGCTGGATCCTGGCCCTCGACGTCGACCTGACGGAGAACTCGAATCCCCAGCTCGAGCGCTCGCCGGCCGAGGACCTCTTCCGCTCGCGCCTGGTCAGCCTGGGCACCGAGTACACCATTCCGCTGGGCAAGCCGTCGGCGCTCGCGCTGCGCTTCGGCACCTACAAGAACACGCACGACGAGATCAACGAAGGCTGGGCGTTGACCGGCGGCCTTGGCCTCAAGCTCTGGGGCTTCGTGCTCGATCTCTCCGCGGGCGGTGGCCTCGATCGGGAGCGCATCCGCACCGACACGAACAAGTACGTGAACATCCCGGACCGTGTGAACGTGGGTCTCGGCCTCAAGTGGGAGAAGTCGATCTAGGCGCGCGAGGCGTCGAGGCAGATCGGCCCGGCCATGCCGCGCGAGCGAGGCGCTACGGCGTACCGTCCGCGCCGGACCCCTCTTCGGAGCCAGCTGCGGCCTCCTCCGCGGCCTCACGCAGCGCGGGCGCAGCATCTGCAGCCGCCGCCGAGCCGCCCTTCGACGCGAGCCGGTGCGCGGTGTCCAGGCGCGCCATGAAGAGGTCGGCCCAACGGCGGAACGTCCTCCGAACCGCCGAGGTGTTGCTGACCGGATTGCTCCAGGAGAGCTGGTTCGTCCCCGCCGCGGTGCTGCGGATCTCCTGGCGGTCGGCCACCCGCGCGAAGATCTCGTGCGTCTGCGAGTCGCGCAGCTCGAGCACGAGCGTCGCCTGACCCGTGGACGTCGTGAAGGTCGTATTGCGCCCGGCGGGCTGGTCGGTCGGCACGTTCGAGACGAGATCGATGAGCCCCGGCATGATCAGCATGACGTCGGGCCCTGACTCGGTCGCGAGCGACCACGACGCCGACTCTTCGATGTGACGCTCGAGCTCCTCGCGGAGCAGCGCCTCGATGCGATCCCGGGCCGAGTCGCTGATCGGGAAGTTGCCGCCTCTCATCGAGCTGCCACCGCGCGGAGGCCGCTTGTAGGCCATCAGGACGTCGCCGATCAGCAGCTTGCTGTACACGGAGGCGTCGGCGTCGGGCTTGACCCAGACGCCCCCGAACGCCGAGCCAGACATGCGCACCAGCCCATCGTGGCTGATGTCCGCGTTTCGGCCGGTCGCGACCTCGAGCGGCTCCGTCTCCTGGGAGCCCGCACAGCCCACACAGCCCACGACGAGCGCGAGCACGGCCGCCGCCAGGCGCGCGCGTCCGACGCCGCGACCCGCGTCGCGTGCCCCCGTCTCGAGTCGGATTCGGCCTGTGCTGTGACCCATGGTCATGTCTCCCGTCCGAGCCTCGGGCGGCGCATCGGGCACCCGCGTCGAAGCAGGCCGAGCCTAGCAGCGCGCGGCGCATACGGACCAGCTGCGACAGGGGCTCCTGACACGCTCGGGAGACGAGGCCATCGAGACTCGACGAGACGCCCGAGCCGGTGGATCCTTCGAAGACGTCCCGCATCGAAGGCGGGTGGATGACGAGGAGCATGCGTGTGAGTCGGCTCGAACCGCCGAAGGAAGCCCGGACCACCACCGGGGCAGAGACCATCCACCGCCTGGACGCCGTCCGTCCGCCGCTCGGGCGCCGCGTGTCGCGATGGGCCGGCGGAGTGCTCGACGGCGCCGCGCGACGCGCGGTCCTCAGCGTGCTCTCGGGCGTCGAGCAGGGCCGCATCGAGCTGGTCGAGGGCGACCGCGTCCACACCTTCGGCCAGTCCACGGAAAGGCTGCCCGGCGTCGCCCGCATCGAGGTTCACGACCCGCGCTTCTACACGTCGGTGGCGCTCGGCGGCATCCTCGCTTCGGGCGAGGCCTTCATGGAGGGGCTCTGGTCGTGTGACGACCTCGCGCTCCTCGTCCACATCCTGCTCCAGAACGAAGAGGCACGGCAGCGCTTCGACGGTCCGACCGTGCGTCTCGCCAAGCGCGCCCGGAAGGTGTGGGAGAGCGCGCGGGCCAATACCAAGACCGGCAGCCGCCGGAACATCGAGGCGCACTACGACCTCGGCAACGCGTTCTTCGAGGCGTTCCTCGACCCGACGCTGACCTACTCGTGCGGCATCTTCGACCCGGCCGATTGGTCCGAGGCGTCGATGGAGCAGGCATCGATCGCGAAGTACGACCGGCTCTGTCGCGTGCTGGGGCTCGGGCCCGGCGATCACGTCGTCGAGGTGGGCTGCGGGTGGGGCGGCTTCGCGATGCACGCCGCCGGCCACTACGGCTGCCGCGTCACGGGCACGACGATCTCGAAGGAGCAGCTCGAATTCGGACGCGAACGCATCGCCGCTGCCGGTCTCTCGTCTCGAGTCGACCTCGTCCTCGAGGACTACCGCGAGCTGCGCGGGCGCTATGACAAGCTGGTGTCGATCGAGATGATCGAGGCCGTGGGCGCCGAGTACTTCGACACCTACTTCGAGGCCTGCTCCAACCTGCTCGCGCCCCACGGCGCCATGGCGCTGCAGGCGATCACCATCGACGACCGGCACTTCGAGGAGGCCCGCGACACGGTCGACTTCATCCGCCGCTACATCTTCCCGGGCGGCTGCCTGCCGTCGGTCGGCGCGATCCAGAGCTGCGCCGACCGCGTGACCGACATGCGGCTGCTCGACGACTTCGACATGACGAAGCACTACGCCGAGACGCTGCGCCGCTGGCGCACGCGCTTCCTCGACAACCTCGAGCTCATAGAAACGCTCGGCTACCCCGAGGTCTTCCAGCGCATGTGGCTCTTCTACCTCGGCTACTGCGAGGGCGGCTTCGAAGAGGGTCGGATCGGCGCCCGGCAGATCGTGCTCGGCAAGCCCGAGTTCAAGCAGCCCGCCCTGCTCTGATCGATCCGGTCGCGAGGACGCCTCAGCCCAGGATCAGGTGGGCGAGCTCGTTGAGACTGGAGACACTGCGCTCCCCGGAGCGGGCCACGCGAAAGCGGTTGATCGACGTGTAGCCCGGCTCGAAGAAGAGCCGTGGACCGATGCCGATGACCGCACCCGCCCACACGTTGATCACGCCCCCGTGGCAGACGACCAGCACGCGGTCGCCGGGATGCTGCTCAGCGATGTCGACCAGCGCCTGCACCGCGTCGCGCTGGAACTCGGCGAAGTTCGGCGCGGCCTCGTAGCCGCCCTGAACGAGCTGGCGCCACGTCTCGTAGTCGGTGCGCTTCAGCTCCTCCATCGGCACGTACTGATCGGCGTCGCGATCGAACTCGGCCACCCGCGACTCGACCCGAGGCTCGAGGCCCGCTCGGTCGAGATAGGGCTCGGCGGTCTGGCGCGCGCGCTGCATCGGCGAGACGTAGACCGCATCGAACGACTCGCGCTCGAGCCAGCGGCCGACGGCATCCGCCTGCTGCCAGCCCTCATCGCTGAGCGGCGGATCTGCGGGCGCGCCGTCGTCCCTGGCGAGTCGAATCGGCAGCCCATGACGCACGAGGACGAGTTCCATGGCGGCAGGGTAGCGAGCGATCCGAGCGCGGACGGCACCGGAATCGACATGCAATCCCCTGCGACGTCCCCACCTCGAGCGTTGTCGGAGCGAGCGCTTGGCGTTACACCGTGGGGGGCGAGCGCGACGCGACTCGCCCGACTGCATCCGGATCATCGCCGCCGCACCCGCCAGGACCCCGAATGAGCATCGACCGAGCAGACAAGCCACCGCATTCCGACCGACCGGCCCCAGGCCGCCGGGTCGCAGCGCTCATGATCGCGCTGCTCTTCACCGCGCCGGTCTGGCTCGCCGCCGACCGGGCCCGGGCCCAGACTGAAGACGCTGGTGCCGAAGAGACCGCGCTCGAGGCCGGGGTCGTCGAGAGCGACCCGGCCGAAGAGACAGTCGGCGATGGCCTCGCGCGGGTCGTGCTCGCCACCTTCACGACCGAGATCTCCGACCGCGAGCCGGTCGACGACGTCACGTTCCTCGGCAACGACAAGCGCGTCATCTACTTCTTCACCGATCTGCGGAACATGCAGGGCCAGACCATTCGGCACGTCTGGAGCTACAAGGGCACGGAGATGGGCACGGTGGGCTTCGAGGTGAAGGGCGCGCGCTGGCGCGCGTGGTCGAGCAAGCAGCTGCTGCCCGCCTGGCTCGGCGAGTGGACCGTCTCGGTGCTGAGCCCCGAAGACGAGGTGCTCGCGACCGAGTCGTTCACGTACCAGGAAGCGCCCTGATCGGGGTGCGCTAGCGAACCGCACCCGGGCCCGCGTGCAAGCCGGCGGCCGGCGCCACGCGAACGCGCTCGTTGCGCTTGCGAAGGCCATCGAGCACGAGCTCGATCGTCGCCGCAACCCGCTGCCACGCCTCGGCATCGAGCACCGCGGTGTCGGAGGTCTCGGACAGCCGCGCGAGCCGGGCCTCGCGCGCGAGCGCACCGAGCCAGGCGGAGGCGAGGGCCCGCGCCTGGACCTCGGCGGCGACGTCGCCGCGCACCTCGCCCCGCTGCTGAGCGACGCGCACGAGCCGGACGAGCCCCGGGTCCTCCTCTCCGGGCCGCGCACCTCCTGGCCGGCCAATCGAGGGGTCGACGGTGGCAGCGCCTGCGAAGACGCGCAGCCAGACTTCGGGGCGCTCGGCGAGCTGGTCTCGAAGCTGGAGGCTCGCTCGGCGCAGGGCCCGCCGAAGACTCCCCTCCCCGGCATCGGCCACGGCCGTACAGCAATCGGACAGGCTGCGGTGAGCCCACTCGGAGAGCAGCGCGTCGCGCTGACCCACGTAGTTGAAGACGGTCGCGTCGCTCACGCCGCACGATCGGGCCAGCTCGGCCACGGTCGGGAGCTCGCCCGCGTGCTCGCGCATGTATGCGAACGCGTTCTCCAGGATCTCGGAGCGTTGCTGGCGCTGCTTGTCCTCGCGGAGACCCATCGATCCCGAGTGTGCCGAGGGCAATCACCCGAATCAATACGATGACTAATTTTATTCTATCTCTAATATTCCTCGATGATGCAGAAACCGGTCGAGCACCCGCCCATCGCGGGACTCACGCTCCTCTCGAGCCGGCTGCTACCGTGCGGCGCAGCCGGCTCAGTGAGCCCACCGATCCCCCGCGCCCGCAGGAGTCACTCGCTTGGCCGAAGCCGGAGAAATCGATCGCCGCGTCGAAAAGCTCGTCGAGCGGCTCACCCTCGAGCCCCTCGACCGCGACCTCTTCCTGGGCCAGCCAGGCCCCGGCGAGGGCCGGCTCTTCGGCGGGATGGTCGCCGGGCAGTCGCTCGTGGCGGGCTACATGACCGTCGCCGACCCGAACGAGAGCCACGTCCACAGCCTGCACGCGTACTTCCTTCGGCCCGGCCGCTACGACCGGCCCATCCGCTTCGTCGTCGACCGCATTCGCGACGGCCGCACCTTCACCACGCGTCGAATCGTCGCCCACCAGGGCGGCGAGGCCATCTTCAACATGGCGGCGAGCTTCGCGAAGCCCGAGGACGGCATCTCCCACCAGTTCCCGATGCCCGAGGCGCCCGATCCCGAAGGCCTGCCCACGTGGCGCGAGATGCGCGCGATGATCCGCGAGGAGGAGCTGCCCGACTACGACCACAGCCCCATCGACTCACGCGTTGCGCAGCCCGAGGACTACGAGCCCCACGCCAAGCCCGGCCGCCAGCGCATGATCTGGATGAAGCTGCGCAGTCGGCTGCCCACCGACGACCCGATCATCCATGCGGGCGCCATGGCCTATGCCAGCGACCACACCCTCCTCGGCACCGCGCTGCGCGCCGCGGGCATCATGCCCGGCAGCGACGGCTACATGGGCGCGAGCCTCGACCACGCGATGTGGTTCCACCGCCCGCCGCGCTTCGACGACTGGCTGCTCTACGTGTCGTCGAGCGATGTCAGCCAGTCGGCCCGGGGCCTCATCATGGGCGCGCTCTTCACGCGCGACGGCGTGCAGGTGGCGTCGGTGGCGCAGGAAGGGCTGATTCGCACGACGCGGCGATGACACACAGGGAGTCAGCCCTTCCCTGACACATCCGGGCCTCCCCGCCCACCTCCTTGCCAGCCCCGCTGCGCATCGGGGCTCGACGAGGAGAACTGCAATGCGCTCGCCCTTCGCTGCTCACCCGCTGCGTCTCTCGATCCTGCTCTCGATCCTCGGTGCCCTCGCCCTGCTCATGGCGGGCCCGGCGCTGGCAATGAAGCTGCCGCCCGGCAAGGAGATCACGCCCATCTCGGGCTCTCGCGGGCTGTCTGCCTACGGCGCCAGCTACTGCCCGGGCTGCGGCCCCGACGGCGAGGACGAGTTCTACTCGAACAGCGACAGTGACAGCACGGTGCTGCTCGGGCGCTGGGACGAGAGCGTGCAGAGCCTCGGTAGCGGCGCAAGTCAGGACACGACGATCGCCGACGACGAGCTCGGGGGCCGGCTCGACATCGGGCTCGGCGGCTCGGGCGAGAACGATGCCAGCGCGGGCTTCAGCGCGACCTTCAGCGTCGCGCAGGTCGGCGCGTACGGGCTGGTCGGTGAGCTCATCGGCTTCGTCGAGACGATGCAGGTGAGCCTCGCCTCCGACCTCGGGATGATCGTCGACATCTCGAGCGGCTTCGGCGGCAACGATCCGGGTGGGCCGTTCACAGAGACGTTCGTGCTCGAGCCGGGGCGCACGTACACGCTCGCCGCGTCGCTCTTCGGCTACGACTTCAGCGGCTTCGGCGATGGTGCGACGATCGAGTTCGCGCTGGTGCCCGAGCCTTCCACTGCGCTGCTCGTGGGCCTGGGGCTGGCGGCGATCGGCGTGCGCCGGCGTCTCACGCTGCGCTGCGCTGATTGACGAGTCTCAGCCCTTCTCGGGCTTCGGTGCGAACACGGCGTCGCGCGCCTCGAACGCACCTGCCTCGAGTGCGTCGTCGACCGCGAGCGTGTGCTCCTTGACGCGGCCCGCGGCGAGCACGTCGCCGAGCACGGCGCCCAGGGTCCCGACCGACGCGGCGTTGCCCGCGAGCACGAGCGACTCGACCTCGCGGCCCATCGACACCTCGTCGTCGGCCTTCGCCTTGTTGATCGCCTGCAGCGCGGCTACGGCGATCTCGAAGCTGTCGGCGTTCGCGGGCGCTTCCACGCCCTCGAAGTCGGCGTCACCGGGCCACGGCGCCACGTGCACGCTGGCATGGCCCGTCTCGCCCGCGAAGGCCCACGACCAGACCTCCTCGGTGATGTACGGCAGAACCGGCGCGAAGAGGCGCAGCAGCACCGAGAGCCCGAGGCGAAGCGATGCCACCGCCGAGGCGCTCGCGACGGCCTCGTCGCCGGTCGCGCCGTCCTCGAACCAGCGCGCGCGCGGCTTCGAGAGCTCGAGATAGGTGTCCGTGAACTTCGCCCAGAAGAACTGCTCGGCCTCCATCAGCGAGTGCGCGTAGTTGAAGGCGTCGAAGTTGCTCGTGCAGTCGGCGACGAGCTCGCGCAGCCGCGCCACGAAGGCCCGGTCGAGCTCATTCGTGATGGGGTGCACCTCGCCCGGCTGCGCCAGCACGAACTTGCCCGCATTGAAGAGCTTGGTGACGAGTCGCTTGCCGATCTTCCACACGCTCTCGTCGAAGGCGGTGTCGCTGCCGAGCCGCGCGCTCGCGGCCCAGTAACGGCCAGCATCGGCCGTGTACTTGTCGAGCAGCGGCAGCGGCGTCATCACGTTGCCCTTGCTCTTCGACATCTTCTTGCGGTCGGGATCGAGGATCCAGCCCGAGATCATCGCGTCCGTCCACGGCACCGAGTTCTCGTGCAGCAGCGCCTTGGCGATCGTGTAGAACGCCCACGTCCGGATGATGTCGTGGCCCTGGGGCCGCACGTCGGCGGGGAAGAGATGGGCGTGGCGCTCGTCGTCCGTACCCCAGTGCGAGCTGATCTGCGGCGTCATCGAGCTGGTGAACCAGGTGTCGAAGATGTCGGAGTCGGCGACGAAGCCACCGGCCTGACCACGCTGGCTCTCTTCGTAGCCCTTCGGCACGTCGACGGTCGGATCGCAGGGCATCTGGTCACGCTCGGCGCAGATCACCTGGTCGTAAACGGGCTCGCCACTCGCATCGAGCGGATACCAGACCGGGATCGGCACGCCGAAGAAGCGCTGCCTCGAGAGACACCAGTCGAGGCTCAGCTTCTCGGTCCAGTCGCGATAGCGGGCAGCCATGAAGGGCGGGTGCCAGCGCACGGCGTCGCCCTTCTCGAGCAGCGCGGCCTTCTTGTCGAGCAGCTTCGCGAACCACTGCCGGGTCGGGACGTACTCGAGGGGCCGGTCGCCCTTCTCGAAGAACTTGACCGGGTGCTCCATCGCTTCGGGCTCGCGCGTGAGCGGCGGGCCGTTGCCGGTGGCGCTGCCTTCGGGCTCGCGCAGCAGCTCGACCATGCGCGCCTGGGCCTGCTTCACGTTCTTGCCGGCGATCTCGGCGTAGTAGCGATTGGCCTCTTCGGGCTTCAGGCTCGGGAAGCCACCGTCTGCGGTGTACTCGACGTCGATCAGCCGACCGTTGCGGCCGATGATCTGACGCAGCGCGAGGCCCTCCTCGCGCCACCACTGCACGTCGGTCGCGTCGCCGAACGTGCAGACCATGAGCACACCGGTGCCCTTCTCGGGATCGGCCATCTCGCTCGCGAAGATCGGCACCGGGGCGTGGAAGAGCGGCGTCACCGCCTGCTTGCCGAAGAGCGGCTTGTAGCGCTCGTCGTCGGGATGCGCCGTCACGCCCACGCATGCAGCCAACAGCTCAGGGCGCGTCGTCGCGATGGTGAACGTCGCGTCGCTGTCCTTCACCGCGAACTCGACGTGGTGATAGGCGCCGGGCAGCACCTTGTCCTCGACCTCGGCTTGAGCCACCGCCGTTTGGAAGTCGGCGTCCCACATGGTGGGCGCCTCGCTCGTGTAGACCTCGTCCTTCTCGAACAGGTCGCGAAACGAGAGCTGCGCCACGTTGCGGCAGTGATCGTCGATCGTCTGGTACTCGAGCCGCCAGTCGACCGAGAGCCCGAGCCGACGCCACAGCGCCTTGAACACCGCCTCGTCTTCATCGATCAGCCCGTAGCAGGCCTCGATGAAGTTCGGACGCGAGACGTGCTTCGCCGGCTTCTTGCGCACCTTCGCGCTCGCCTCTTCGAAGGTCATGCCCTCTTCGTAGGGCGCGTTGGGATCGCAGCGGATGTGGAAGTAGTTCTGCACGCGGCGCTCGGTGGGCAGACCGTTGTCGTCCCAGCCCATCGGATAGAAGATGTTCTTGCCGCGCATGCGCTCGTAGCGAACCATGACGTCGGCCTGGGTGTACGAGAAGACGTGCCCCACGTGCAGCGAGCCCGACGCGGTGGGCGGCGGCGTGTCGACTACGAAGGTCTCCTCGCGCGGACGCGTCGGATCCCAGTGGTAGATGCCCGAGTCCTGCCAGGCCGCGTCCCAGCGCGCCTCGGCCTCGGGCGAATCGAAGTGCTTGGGGAGGGTCGCCGGGTCGATCGACCGCACGCGGTCGCCGGCTCCCGCTTCTGCTTCGCTCATCGCACCTTCTCTTCTCGTCGCTGATCGAGCATGGGCTCGGATCGGGGGACCGGGTCCTCGCCGGGCGCTGCGGGCGCGCATGAGCGCCCTTCCGGGGACCGCGGGGCCGCTAGATTAGACCACCGCCTCCCCAATGGGGGCCGGGGGCGGCGATTCCGGGCTGACCGGCGCCGCTGGCGAGCCGGTGGGGGGCGGGGCCCAAGCGCCCGGCATGGCAGGGTTTTCCGGCCGTCCGGACCGATCGGCCGCGCCGCCCCTGCGGCTTGCGCCCCACCCTTCGGGCGTCTACCCTCCGGCGCTCTCCGGTCCCCGGCGAATCTCGCCGATGCACTCGACCGGAGCCCCAGAGCCCTTTCACCGGCCGCTCGACCCCTGGCACACAGCGGGGGCGTCGCCCGGCGGAGTCATGTATGGCCAAGAAGAGTCAGATCAACCGCGACAACCGACGTCGCGCCCTCGTCGCGAAGCACGCCGAGAAGCGAGCCGAGCTGCGCAAGCGCCTGAAGGACCCCGAGGTCTCGATCGACGAGAAGCTCGAGATCCAGGCGGCCTTCGCCAAGATGCCGCGCAACGCGTGCCCGACGCGCCTCAACTCGCGCTGCGCCGTCTCCGGCCGCTCGAAGGGCTACTACCGCAAGTTCGGCATCAGCCGCATCGCCCTGCGCGAGCTCGCCCTGCGCGGCCAGCTCCCGGGCGTGCGCAAGTCGTCCTGGTAGCCACCGACCGGTCGGATTCGACCGAGGAGTAGATCCAAGTGAAGGCAGAGATCCATCCCGACTACCACGACGTGATCTTCGTCGACTCGGCCACCGGCAACGAGTGGACGTCGCGCTCGACCATGACCTCGAAGGAGACCCGCGAGGTCGAAGGCGTCGAGGTCCCGGTCGTGCGACTCGAGATCAGCGCCGAGAGCCATCCGTTCTGGACGGGCACCATGCGCGAGCTCGACGCCGACGGAAAGATCGACCGCTTCCGCAAGCGCTACGGCGGCAAGAAGTAGCCGTACCGCACGCGAGACCAGAACCGAGAAGGGCCCGCACCGAGCATGGTGCGGGCCCTTCGTGTTTTGGCGCCCGGCGCTACGCGCGCGAGCGGCGCTCGCGAATCACCCACACGCTCGAGATGCCGAGCAACGCTGCCGCGAGCCAGAGCCAGCCACCGGTGAGGCCGGGCAGGGCGTCGGGCAGGGGGGGCTCCCCGACCGACACCCTCAGCGTGCCCTGCGTCGTCCCACCGAAGCCCTCGAGCATGCTGCCCGGGCAGCCCTGGAAGTCGATCTGGTAGGTGACGTCGAAGAAGCTGTCGACGGCGAACGTCGAGCTACCCATGCTGGTCAACAGCCCGATGCCAGGGCTCGGCAGACCGTTGAAATCACCCGATCTCAAGCGGAACGTACAGAAGTCCGGGTCGCCGAAGATCTCACCGTCCCACCGCATGACCCTCTGCGGAAACTCCTGACTCGGGTCACCGGGATTGCGCGGCCCGGTGTGGAACTCGCCTTCCATCGGCACGAACAAAGTGCGGGAGAAGCCGGCGAGCGGTCCCGTGCCACGCACATCGAGCACGACGTCGGACCTGTGACAGCTGATCTGCCCGCCGAGCGTGCCGCCGGGTGTCTCACAGACGCCGGGCGGGATCGGCGTGCTGCATTGGTAGTTGCCATCGCAGATGAAGCCCCGATGGACGGGCTCGAGCTCGATCGTCGTGCCGGGCGGCAGGCCGTCGAGGATCTCGTAGACCTCCTGCGGATCATCGTTCACGTACTCGCAGGTCGCCGGCGGCAGCGTGGCCGTGCCGGTGCCGTCGTCCGGCCTCGGGCAGACGTTCGTACCGACCTCGAATTCGAGGCTCGCCTGGGTCACGCCCGCCATCCCGTCGAGGATGCTGCCCGGCGCGCCCTGGAAGGTGAATCGGTACGTGAGACCGAGCGTCTCCTCGGCGCGTTGATTGCCGTCGTGCTTCTCCGCGATCTCCATCACGCCCGGGCTCGGCAGGCCGAAGTCGTCGCCGGCCTCGACGCGGAGCAGGTCGAAGTCGGGGTCGCCGAAGATCTCCCCGCGGATGCGGACCACCCTGGTCGCGAGCGTCTCGACCGCGTCGACGGCGTTGCGCGGCGCCTGGTGCGTCTCGACCTCGACCTGCATGGTCAGGAATCGGTTGAAGCCCGCGAGGGCACCGGTGCCGGACACGGTGAGCTCCAGCTCCGCCCGGGAGCACGCGACGGTGCCGCCGAGCACCCCACCCGGGCTCTCGCACACACCGGGCACGACGGGCACGGTGCAGAACGCGAACGACCCCGCCGTGCACTGGAAGCTCTTCAGCACGGGCTCGAGCACGATGGTGCTGCCGACGGGCAGACCGTCGATGATCACGAAGGGCTCGAACGGCGCCGTGTACTCGCAGCCCGCGAGCGGGAGATCGGCCGTGCCAGCGGCGTTGGGCATGGTGCAGGTGTCGGCGCGAGCCGCCGACGAGACGCCGAGCATGAGCACGGCCGCCATCGCCGACAGGAGCGCAAGCCGATGAAGCGGAGCGCGAACGCACGATGAAGAGGTAGAAGCGGTGGGGAGGAGCGGGCCTCTGGACATGGTGGTCCTCCATGTCATCTGGAGTCACTGCAGCGGGAGCGCGGGCGCCCCGCGCCACGAGGTCCATTCTACGCCGTGATCACCGTGAAGTGTCGACTTGAATACATCGTGCAGACGACACTGGAGGCTCGCGCGAACCGTGGGGCAGCACGCCCCGATCTCGCACGGGCACTGAAACGAAGAAGGCCCGCACCGGGCGGGTGCGGGCCTTCGATGAGTCGTCGCTGGATGCGGCGGCGCGTGGGGCGGCTCAGGCGCTCTTCGGCACGCCGCCGAGCTTCTTCTGGATCTGCCGCTTCAGGCGCACCGCCTCGGGCATGAGCTTCGCGTCGGGGGTGCCGAGCAGGAAGCCGTCGAGGCCACCCTTCTTCTGCACCGTGCGCAGCGTGCGCGCGGCGACCCGCATCGGCACCGTACGGCCGAGCACCTCGCTGCGCAGCGTCACCTTCTGGATGTTCGGCTCGAAGCGGCGGTTGGTCGCGCGCATCGAGTGCGAGACGTTGTGGCCGTATTGGACGTCCTTGCCGGTCAAGCTACAGCGGCGGGCCATGTCGATTCTCCTGCTCGCGCCTCGGCGAGGTAGGCCGGGTCGCGTCTCTTCGTCGCGCGTGGGCCGCGTTCGTCACCGGACCGGGGGACCGGATCGGCGACAGGGGCGATGCGTCACACGCTGGGTCTGGGACCGGGCGTTTCGGGGCTCGCGGACGGGCCACCGGGCGCTCGGGAGCGCAGATAGTTAGCCGGGACGGGGGGTTGGGTCAAGCTGGCACGCCCCGGATGCCCTTCGGGGGAGGGTTCCGGCCGGCTCGCGCCGCCCACGCGTCCGGCGCAGCGTCTGATCTAGCATGCGGCCTCTGCGTGGCCGCCCGCCTCGCCTCCTCTCCCATCGCACCCCAAACGGAGATCACCCCGTGCCGTACGAGACCCTCGCCCTCGAGATCGAAGACCAGGTCGCCTGGCTCACGCTGAACCGCCCCGACTCGCTGAACGCCATGAGCCAGAAGCTCGTGAACGAGCTGCGCGACTTTTTCGGCGGGCTCGGCGAGCGGCAGCAGGAGATCCGGGTGGTGGTGCTGCGCGGCGCCGGGCGTGCCTTCTGCGCCGGACTCGACCTGAAGGAGTCGGCGAGCGGCGGCGGCAGCGAGGCCATCGGCACCGGCCCGGCGGCCGGGCTGCGCGGCCAGCGCCACATCAGCGAGCTGGCGCTCATGATGCGCCGCGCGCCGCAGCCGATCATCGCGTGCGTTCATGGCGCCGCGTCGGGCGGCGGCTTCGCGCTCGCGCTCGCGAGCGACGTCCGGCTCGCGGGCCGCAGCGCGCGCATGAACGCGGCGTTCATCCGCATCGGGCTCTCGGCCTGCGACGTGGGGGTCAGCTACTTCCTGCCCCGGCTCGTCGGTGCGTCGGTGGCGTACGAGCTGATGCTGACCGGTCGCTTCATCGAGGCCGATCGCGCGCTCGCCACCGGGCTCGTGTCCTGTGTCGTCGAGGACGACGCCCTCGAGGCCGAGGCGCGCAAGCTCGCCGAGGAGATGCTCGCGACCTCGCCGCTCGGGCTCAAGCTCACGAAGGAGGGGCTCAACATGGCGCTCGACGCGAGCTCGCTCGAGCAGCAGATCGCGCTGGAGGACCGCAACCAGATCCTCTGCGTGCAGTCGAAGGACGTCATCGAGGGGATGACCGCGTTCCTTCAGAAGCGGAAGCCCCAATACACCGGGAACTAGGACAGCGGGCACTGATCGGTACGAAGGTTCGCTCGGCACGCGCGCTGATCTACTGCTTCCAGCAATAGCCCCCGGCCTCACGCGATCGGCGTCGAGTCGCGCCCCCGCTCCGCCGAACCGACCCGCGGCTGCAGCCCCGACTGCCAGGGGTTCGTCACGCCCATCAGCGCGAAGGCGCCGAGCGCAAAGAGCCCGGCCTGCCACATCGGCGCGCCGAGGAGGCGCAGCACCAGGCCGTAGATGGCGATGCCCTCGGTGAGCACCCACGCCATGATCAGCACGACGAAGAGCCGGCCCATCCCCTCGGACGTCGTCGGGTCGAGCGCGCCCGATTGGATCTTCGACACGCCGCCGATGCGGAAGAAGAGCAGCACGCCCGCGGCCTGCGTGATCGCGACGGCCCCGAGCGCGGCCGGGAACATGGGCGGCGGTCCCTCGGCCGCTTCCGGCGAGGGGATGACGAGATAGACGCACTGCGAGAAGACGAGCGCGATGAAGAGGATGCGGGTCACGAAGGGGTTGGGTGCTTGCTGCTGCATGGGCCACCTCCCGGTGCGACCGACAACCGTCACTCGGCCGCCGCGCCGCTCCCGGCAGGATCATCACCGACTGGGGCGGGCTCCGCATCGAGGGAGCCGGCCCCGTGGTCGAAGCGCCCCTTCTCGAGAAACGCGATCACCTGCGCGGCCACTTCATCCGAGTACATGATGAACGAGTGCGAGGCCTCGACGGCGATGAAGTCGGTCATGCCGTCGAGCCGGGTGCTCTCGACGCTCACGGTGCCGTCGTCGTCGCCGGGGATGATGCCCGCACCGACCGGGTTCACGACGCCGGTGCCGGCGATGACGCCGAGGGGGAAGTCGGCGGGGGGCAGCCGGTTCGGCAGGCTCTCGCCATCGGTGCCGAGCCGGGTCGCAGTCGGGCCCATCACCCAGCTGAAGACCGCCACGTCGGCGAAGAAGTCGACCCACTCGCTGCCCTTGTTCGGCGGGGCGAGCATCACGACGCGGCCGAGGTTCTCGGGGCGATGCTCGGCGAGATACGAGCGCACCACGATCCCGCCCATCGAGTGGGTCACGAAGTGAAGACGCCCGGCGCCGCGGCAGCACGCGTCGAGACGATCGCCGAGCATGCCACCCAGGCGGCCGGCCTCGAGCTTCGTCGACGGGTAGTCGATGTTCGTCGTCGCGAAGCCCGCGTCTTCGAGCTTCGAGGCCAGGGCCTTCATCGAGAAGCTCGAGCGCCCGAGACCATGCAGCAGCACGACCATCTCGCGCTCACTCGCGGGCACCGCCTCGGTCTCGGACGCAACGCTCGCCGAGGCGGCGATCGCTGCCGTCAGCGAGATCGCGACGGTTCGCGCAAAGCATCCCATCCGATGTCCCTTCCACCCGCGCTCGACGCGCGGTCCCATGTCCGCACGCTCGCGGAGCTTACACTCGTGTGGCGACCGTGCCGGACCATGACCAGGCGAGACTCCGCTTGCAGTCCGAATCGCCGCGGCGCATGCTCGCGGGCATGCTCGGCGTCTACCGCTACCTGCTCGCCCACATGGTCGTGGTGGCGCACCTCGCCTACACCGTCGGCATGTGGAGCGGCGTGTATGCCGTCTTCTCGTTCTTCGTCATCAGCGGCTACCTCATGGCCACGGTGCTCGACGGAACGTACCCGTTCGACACCCGCGGCACCCTTCGGTTCGCCGCGAACCGCGCTCTGCGCATCTACCCGCCCTATTTCGCGGTCATGGCGCTCGCGATCGGGGTCGTGCTGCTCGACGACCAGTTCGCGCGGCTGCTCGGCAACGTGCGGATGCCGCGCGATCCGGTCGAGTGGCTCCGCAACGTCGGCATATTCACCCTCCACCTCGAGCCGAAGTCGACGGCACGGCTCGTTCCGCCGAGCTGGTCCCTCGACATCGAGCTCGTCTTCTACCTCCTCATGGCCGTCGGGCTCGGACGCTCACGCCGCATCGTCACGGTCTGGCTCCTCGCGAGCCTCGGCTGGACGGCCTGGCTCGTCTGGAGCGGCGTCGCGTTCCCCCAGCGCTACTCGAGCCTCGCGCCCGCGGCCCTGCCCTACGCGCTCGGCGCCGCGCTGTACTTCTACCGCCAACCCATCGGCGGACTCGTGGCACATCCCGCCCACGCGATCATCGCGGGCGCGCTCTATGTCGTGAACGCGGCGATCCCCGACCGGATCTGGCCCGACGAGTTCATGGCCGGCTTCTACGCTTCGCTCGCGATCACCGTGTATCTCGTCGCGTCGCTCGCCGCCCTCGACGTCGAGCGACTGCCGGGCTGGCTACGCACCCTCGACACGCAGCTCGGCAACCTCTCGTACCCGGTGTTCCTGTGCCACATGCCCGTCGCGCCGCTCGTCGCGTGGATGGGGCTCACCTACTTGAAGGGCTGGAAGCTCTTCTGGATCGCGCTCCCGCTGGTGAACGTGATCGGATGGCTCGTGCACTGGCTGTCCGAGCGCCCGCTCGTCTGGCTGCGCGACCGGGTGCGCGGGCAGGCACGCGAGGGCTGAGGGCAGCGCCCTCGACGACGAAGGCGCCCGACCCGCCGGGTCGGACGCCTCGTCATCGTGCATCGGCCGCGCAACCGTCAGCTCGCGGTCGCCGGCTCCAGGTGGCTCACCGCCTCGGGCGGCAGCGTGTGCGACTCGAAGTCGCGCTTCAGCGCATCGAGCTCGGCCTTGGCCGACTCGCGGCGCGCGTCGTCGCGGAACTCGCGCAGACGGTCGCGGAGCCCATCGCCGTCGTCGCCGATCTCCTGCGAGAGGCTGCCCTCCATCGCGACACGCTGGATCTGCTCGCGCACGCTCTCGAGCGCATCCATCTCGGCATCGACCGAGAGGCCCTCGATCGCGACCTGCAGCCGGCGCCGGGCCTGGGCGTTCGCGAGGGTCGCCAGCATGCGGCCCTTCTCGCGCACCAGCGAGCGGATCTCCTCGCGGAAGCGCACGAGGTTGTTCTTGGCCTCCTCGGCCTGCACGCGCACGTCCTCGAGCTCCTGCTCGGCGCGCTCGAGCTCTTCGAAGACCTGCTGCTTCTGGGCGATCAGGGTCAGCGACATCTCGTCGCGTCCCTGCCGCACACAGCGCCGCACGTCATCGTGCAGCCTCGCGATCTCTGCGCGCCGTTCGCTGATCTCGCTCTCGAGCTTGTTCCTCATGTACAGGATGCCTGCGACGGCCTCCTTCAGCTCGCGGTACTGGCGGACGCGCTCGGCGATCGCCTGCTCGTACACCACCTCGGGGCTCTCCATCTCTCTGTCCTTCACCCAGCCGCGGAAGACTCCGCGCACCAGGCTTCGCAGTCGGGCGAACATGCCCGGCGTTCGATTCATGCTCATGAGAAGGTCTCCTCTTCCGTTCATGCGTCGGTCTTCGTTCGTGTCTGGGCGCTTGGTCGAATCAGTCTTCGCCGGTCGTCTCGCTCGACCGGCTCCAGTCTTCACTGCGGAGGTCGAGCTCGCGGATCTTCTGCTGCAGGCTCTGCCGCACCATGCCGATGGCGGCCGCAGTGCGGCTCACGTTGCCGTCGTTCTCGCGCAGGGCGCGGAGCAGGTAGCTGCGCTCGAAGTCTTCGACCGTGCGCTTCTTGGCATCGCTGAAGGGCAGGTCGAGGTCGGCGCCCGCAACGCTCGGCGCGGCGTCGCTCCGGCCGAGGCTCAGGTCGTCGGCACCGATCTCGTCGCTCGCGGCCATGACCGCCGCCTGCTCGATCACGTTGCGGAGCTCGCGCACGTTGCCCGGCCAGCCGTATGCGGCGAGCGACGCGAGGGCCTCGCTCGACAGCTGCTTGCGCGGCCGGCCGAGCCGCGTCGCGAGCTGCTCGAGGAACTGGTCGGCGAGGCTCGGGATGTCCTCGGTGCGCTCGCGCAGCGCGGGCAGCTCGACCGACACGACCTTGAGCCGGTAGTACAGATCCTCGCGGAACTGCCCGCTCTTCACCTCCGCCTCGAGGTCGCGATGCGTCGCCGAGAGCACGCGCACGTCGACGTCGATGGGCTTCGTCGAGCCCACGCGCTCGAGCTTGCGCTCCTCGAGCACGCGCAACACCTTGGCCTGGGTCTCGGGCGCCATGTCGCCGATCTCGTCGAGAAAGATCGTGCCGCCATCGGCCGCCTCGAAGCGGCCGATGCGCCGGCTGTCGGCGCCGGTGAACGCGCCCTTCTCGTGACCGAAGAGCTCGCTCTCGACGAGCTCGCGGTTCATCGCCGCGCAGTTGACGGCGATGAAGGGCTTCTGCGTTCGGCTCGACGTGTCGTGGATCGCCTGGGCGACGAGCTCCTTCCCGGTGCCGCTCTCGCCGCGGATCATGACCGAGAGGTCGGTCTCGGCCACCTTCTGGATCGTCTCGAACACGTCGCGCATGGCCTTGCCCGAGCCCACGAGCTTGCCGAAGCCGAACTCGCGCTGGATGCGCTCGCGCAGCATGCGGTTCTCGCGCTCGAGGGCGTGGCGATCGAGCGCGCGAGCGACGACGACACGCAGCTCGTCGTTGTCGAAGGGCTTCGGCACGTAGTCGTCGGCGCCGGCCTTCATCGCCTCGACCGCGATCTTCTCGTTGCCATGGGCCGTGATCATGATGACGGCGGTCTCGGAGCGGATCTCCTTCGCGGTCTTCAGCACGTCCATGCCCGTGAGTCCTCGCCCGAGCGCGAGGTCGGTCAGCACCAGGTCGTATTGCTGCTCGCGGAGGCACTCGGTCGCCGACTCGCCGCTTTCGGCGAGATCGACCTCGTAGCCCTCGCGCCGCAGCAACCCCTTGAGTGCCACGCGGATCGCGTGCTCGTCCTCGACCACCAGGATGCGTCCGGTCATGACCGATCCCTCCGCTGCCCGCCATTCTTCGTGAACGAGAGCACGAACTCGGTGCCCTCTCCGATGCGAGACGCCAGCTCGATCGTGCCTCCGTGGGCCTCGACGATCCGCTTCACGATCGCGAGCCCGAGGCCGGTGCCGTGCTCCTTCGACGTGAAGAAGGGGTTGAAGACGCGATCGCGCTGCTCTTCGTCCATGCCTGGGCCGTTGTCCTCGATGCGCAACCAGACCTCGGTGCCCGCGAGGTTCTCGCCCATCGCGACGAGGATGCGAGGCTTGTCCCGGTCGGCGCCGCCGACGGCGTCCATCGCGTTGCCGATGAGATTGATGACGACGCGCCGCAGCTGCTCGGCGTCACCCTGCATCGCGCCGTCGCAGTCGAACTGCCGCACGATCTCGATCCGCTCTCGGCTGGCTCTCTCCCTGAAGGTCTCGAGCGCACTGTCGAGCACGTCGGCCATGTGGATCGGAGACGTCCGCATCTCTTCTTCGCGCGCATAGCGGAGCAGATGCGAGATCGACTTCTCGACGCGGTTCAGCTCCTGGAGCGCGACCCGCGCGTACTCGACGTTGTCGGTGGCGGTGGGCTCCTCGCCCATCTGCTGCACCAGGCTCTTGGCCGCGGTGATCGGGTTGCGGATCTCGTGGGCGATCGAGGCCGAGAGCTTCTCGAGCGAGCGCGCGTGCTCGCCCTCGAGCTGCTGGCGCTCCTCGGTCACCGTGGTCTTGACCCGCTTGCGCACCTCGTCGCCGATCAGGCGGTCGCGCAGGTGGGGCTCGTAGAAGGTCCGGTACGCCTTGCGGGCGACCGAGATGCCCCAGAAGAAGCTGACGATGACACCGACGGGGAAGATGAAGATCAGGAGCGGCACCGCGACGATCGCGAGCTTCGCCGCCTCCCGGTAGAGCTCGACCTTCTCTTCGGCCACCTGCCGGGCCTCGGCGAAGGCGCGCTCCTCGTCGGTCAGCAACGAGGCATCGAGGTCGGCGAGCAGCGAAGCGTCACGCGCATCGCCCGGGCGACCGGGATCGCCCTCCGCCGTCGGCGCGTTGCGTCCGCGCCGATGGCGTCCGTCCCGCGATCGCGTACTTCGGCCTCGATGCTTCATCGCCGATTCCTCCAGAGGAGTGGGCAGGGGGGCGTCGCCCGGCAGAAAGCAGAAGCCCCGCGTCGCGGTCTCAGATCGCATGGCTTCGCTCCCGGGGCGTTGCGTTCTTGGGGAAGGTCAGGACGAACTCGGTTCCCTCACCGAGGGTCGAGGTGAGCTCCATGTGGCCACCGTGGGCGTCCACGATCTTGCGTGAGAGCGCCAGGCCCAGCCCCGTGCCCGACTCCTTCGTCGTGTAGAAGGGGCTCCAGATCTTGGCGCGCGTCTGCTCGTCGATGCCGGGGCCGTTGTCGCGCACGCGCAGCCAGACCTCGTCGCCGGCCAGGTTGTCGCCGCTCATCACGTGCAGCACGGGCGTCGTCGTGGCGCCCTCGTCGAACGCGTCGAGCGCGTTGCTGATGAGATTGATCAGCACCCGGCGCAGCTTCTCGGCGTCGCCCTGCATGCCGCCGCGGGTGTCGATCTGCACCTGGAGGTCGACGGCGCGGCGCTCGAAGCGGTCGCGGAACGTCTCGACGGCCGACTCGATGACGTCGGCCATCTCCATGGGCGCGAAGTGCACGTCCTCTTCGCGCGCGTACCGGAGCAGGTGCGAGATCGAGCGCTCGACCCGGTCGAGCTCCTGTAGCGCGACGCTCGCGAACTCGATGTTGTCGCGCGCGGTCGGGTCTTCGTCCATCTGCTGCACGAGACTCTTCGCCGCGGCGATCGGGTTGCGGATCTCGTGGGCGATCGAGGCCGAGAGATCCTCGAGGTTCTGGGTGTGGCGGCCTTCGGTGCGCTCGCGCTCCTGCGTGACGTCCTGCGGCGTGCGCTCGTCGACCTCCTTCTCGATCCACTGCTCGCGCAGCTTCGGCGCGGTGAGCGCCATGAAGTGGTGCATGAAGAGGGCGACGCCCCAGGCCGAGGCGACGATGAAGACGACGCGCATCGATCGCGTCGTGACCAGCAGCATGACGAGCACGCTGGCGTAGAACGCGGCGTGCGAGTAGAAGGCGAGCCGCCGGTTCGCGCGCCGGCGCGCCCGGGCGTAGGCGCGGTCTTCGGGGCTCCGCGCCGGCGCGCTCTGCTCGGCGCCGCGCCGGCTCCGCTTCGAGCCGCGCTTGCTCCCATGTCGTCGATGATGCGAGCGGTACGAGTGGCCGCGTCCGGGCGGCGTCGGGGGTACGGGGGGTACGGGCGGAACGCCCGGTGCCGGTGGCGAAGCGGGCGCGGGCGGGACGGGCGGCATCGGCGGCACGGGGCCCGTCTCCCATGCGGCCTCCACGTCTGCGCCGCGGCGGCGCCTGCGCCGGCGACGGTCGGCGCGCTTCTGCTGCCGCTTGGCCTCCTTGTCGAGCTTCTCGAGCCGGCGCTCGTGGCGCTCGACCGCGCGGGCGACCTCGCGGCGCCCCTCGCGCTCCACCTGCTCGAGCTTCTGCAGCCCGACGCGCTCGGCCTGGTCGATGCGGCCCTGAACGACCTCGAAGAGGCGCTCGAAGAACTTGCGCTCGTCTGCCACCCGCCGTCCTCCCGTCCGGGTCCCGGCGCGGTCCATCTCGCTCACCGCTGCGCCCGTCACTCCGGCCATGCCCTCTCCCTGGTCCGTGACGGGTCGACCGGGCCGATCCGGTCGGGGCGCCACGAGCTCGGGATGTCAGAGAGCAAGCGCTGTGCCCAAGTCGTTTTGTTGCGAAATCAGGCACTTGGAGGACAGGTGCAGCCCAGAGCATGCAGTGATCGGCATGCAGGTGCAAGCCAAATGCTGCACTCGGCGGCGGGCAGCGGGCGTCGACGCCTCGATTCGGTGGGCCTGACAGGCCGGCGTTGCGGTGCGAATCTGCGCCCCGACCGGCGATCCCCTGCGGGCGAGCCGGATGCTTCGTCCTCGACCCGATCGGAAGCTCGCCTCACCATGCACGCACGCATCGAAGCCC
Source organism: uncultured Spirochaetaceae bacterium (assembly GCA_964474355.1). Lineage (GTDB taxonomy): Bacteria > Myxococcota_A > UBA9160 > UBA9160 > UBA4427 > CAYYSY01. The sequence goes on from CAYYSY010000443.1 coordinate 31,130, forward strand.
TGCTCGAGCGCTGGGGGCACGTCGTCTACCGACACGCGTGGTGGATCATCGTCGCCGCCCTCGCGGTGACCGGCGCAACCGCCACCCAGCTGAGGCACGCCTACATCGAGGCGTCGCTCGAGAGCTTCTTCCGCGAAGACGATCCGGTGCGCGTGCTCTATGACGCGTTCCGCAATCAATACGGGCGCGACACGTTCATCATCGTCGCGCTCGAGCCCGAGGGTCCGATCTTCGAGCGCAGCTTCCTCGAGACGCTGCGCGAGCTGCACGAACGCATCGAGGACGAGGTACCGCTCGTCGTCGAGGTCACGAGCCTGGTCAACGCCCGTGAGACGCGCGGAGTCGGCGACGAGCTCGTGGTCGGCGAGCTGTTGGAGGACTGGCCGGAGGAGGACGCGGCACTCGCCGAGATCGAGGCGCGCGCCCTCGCAAACCCGCTCTATCGAAACAACCTGATCTCCGGCGACGGCGCGCTGACCGCGATCATCATCGAGACCGAGGTGTACTCGCAGATCGGCGTGACGGAAGACGCGCTGGGCGGCTTCGACGACGCGGACGACGGCGGGGGCGGCGGCTTCAGTGACGATGGGTCGGAGGACGAAGCACCCGTCTTCCTCACCGGCGCCGAAGAGAAGCTGATCGTCGAAGCCGTGCTCGCCCTGCTCGACGAGTACCGCGGCGACGTCCTGCACATCGAGGTGGCGGGCACACCGGTGCTCACCGACCAGTTCTCCTCGAAGATGCAGGACGACATGGCGCTCTTCACGGTGCTGGCCCTGCTCGTGATCATCGCGAGCCTCGCGACGCTCTTCCGGCGCCCGAGCGCGGTGCTGCTGCCGCTCGCGACCGTCGTCTGCGCCGTCGTCACGACGATGTCGATCATGGCGGCGACCGGTACGCCGGTCACGTCGCTGACGCAGATCATCCCGACGTTCCTGCTGGCCGTCGGCGTCGGCGGCTCGGTGCACATCCTCGCCATCTACTACCAGGGGCGGCGCCAGGGGCTCTCGAAGGAGGACGGCATCGCCTACGCGCTGGGCCACTCGGGCCTCGCCGTCATCATGACGAGCCTCACGACGGCGGGCGGGCTGATCTCGTTCATCGCCGCCGCGCTCATGCCGATCTCGCACTTCGGCGTCTTCGCGCCGATCGGCGTGATCGTGGCGCTCGCCTTCACGTTGACGCTGCTGCCCGCCCTGATCGCCGTCTCTCCCGGCAAGAGCGGCGCGCAGACCGAGGCGCAGCCGCTCTTCTTCTCGCAGAGGCTGCTCGTCGCGGCCGGCACCTGGGCGACGCGCCACGATCTCGCCGTGGTGATCGTGGTCGCCGCGCTGATCGCCTTCTCCCTCCTCGGCGCGTCGAAGCTCCGCATCTCCCACAGCCCCTTCGACTGGTTTCCCGAAGGCGACCTCGTGCGCACCGGCATGGAGGCGATGGACACGAACATGGGGGGCATGGGGAGCTTCGAGATCCTCGTCGATACGGGAGAGCCGGGCGGCTTCCACGATCCCGAGCTCCTCCGCCAGGCGGATCGCCTGCACTCCTACATCTACTCGCTCGAGATCAACGACGTGAAGGCCGGCAAGATCTTCTCGCTGATCGACGTCGTGAAGGAGACGAACCAGGCGCTGAACGAGAACCGGAGCGCCTTCTACACGATCCCCGACGATCGCCAACTCGTCGCCCAGGAGCTGCTCCTGTTCGAGAACGCCGGCAGCGACGACGTCGAGGACATCGTCGACACCACGTTCCAGTCCGGCCGCGTCTCGGTGCGCGTGCCGATGCAGGACTCGACGTCGTTTCCCGACTTCATCCAGACCGCGCTCGCCGAGGCGCATCGGCTCTTCGGCCCCGGCGTCGGGATCGAGGTATCGGGCATCGTCCACGTGATCAGCGCGACCATGTCCGCGGTGCTCGACACCATGGTGCGGAGCTATGCGATCGCGCTCGCGATCATCACACCGCTCCTGGTCCTGCTGATCGGCAATCTGCGCGTCGGCCTGCTCGCGATGATCCCGAACCTCACGCCGGTCGTCGTGACGCTCGGCATCATGGGCTGGGCGGACATCCCCCTCGACGCCTTCACCTTGCTCGTGGGCAGCATCGCGATCGGGCTCGCCGTCGACGACACGATCCACTTCATGCACAACTTCCGCCGCTACTTCGACGAGACGGGCGACGTCGAGACCGCCGTGCGAAAGACCCTCGAGACCACCGGCCAGGCGCTGCTCTTCACGAGCATCGTGCTCTCCGCCGGCTTCGTGATCTACACCCAGGCCTACCTGACGAACCTGTTCTACTTCGGCCTGCTCACGAGCATGACGATCATCTTCGCCTTCCTGGCAGACCTCGTCCTCGCACCGGCGCTGCTGGTGCGGGTCTTCGGGCGGCGCGGCGCGAGCTGAGGCGCGCGCGCGTCACGCCCGCGCGGGCGGCCTCCGTGACTCGAAGCCGACCGCCTCGTCGACCTGCGCCGCCAGCCGGAAGAGCACGTCCTCGCGGCCGAGCTTCGCCACGACCTGCGCACCGACGGGCAGCCCCGCGTCCGTTACGTGCACGGGCAGCGAGATGGCCGGCTCGCCGGTCAGATCGAAGGGCATCGTGTAGCGCGTGAAGCGTGCGAGCTCGCCGGCCACCTGCGGGCCGCCGTCCGGTGCGAGTGCGCCGATCTCTGGCGCGGGCGACGGCGCGACCGGCAGCAGCAGCACGTCGTGCCTCGCGTACCAGCTCTCGCACAGGCGCCGCACCCAGGCCCACATGGCATCGCTGAGCTTCGCCACGTCGAGACCCGAGATCGTCCGCCCCAGCCCGGCGAGCATCCACGTGTACGGCTCGACGTCCTCTTCGGTGATCGGCCGGCCGACCCACTCGGCGACGCGATCGAGCTCGCGAGCGACGGCGATCACGAACCAGGGGCCCATCACCATGTGCTCGAGAGGCTGCAACGCGACGGGCTCGACGACGTGGCCGCGAGCCTCGAAGATCCGCGCCGTCTCCTCGACCGCCGCTCGACAGGCGGCGTCGACGTCGAGCCCCGGCACGGGCTCGGCGAGCCCGACCCGCAGCACACCCGCGTCGGCGCCGACCTCGTCGAGATACGGGCGCAGCGGCGGCGGCGCCGTGTAGGGATCACCCGGTGCCGCGCCGGCAGTCGCGTCGAGGATCGCCGCACAGTCACGCACCGAGCGCGTCAGCACGTGCTCGTGGGTCAGCGGCCCCCAGAACTCGCCGAGCTCGGGGCCGAGGCTGTTGCGCCCACGCGAGGGCTTCAGCCCGACCAGCCCGCAATGACTCGCCGGAATGCGGATCGAGCCGCCCATGTCGTTGCCATGCGCCGCGGCCACCCAGCGCGCCGCGACCGCCGCGGCCGAGCCGCCCGACGAGCCACCGGTCGAGTGATCGACGTTCCAGGGGTTTCGGCTCGCGCCGTATGCGAGGGGCTCGGTCGTGACCGAGCACGCGAGCTCGGGCGTGTTCGTCTTGCCGGCGAACACGAAGCCCGCCGCACGGAAGCGCCGTGCGAGCTCGGTGTCGGCCTTCGCCGTGTAGCCAACGTCCTTCAGCACGCGCAGGCCCACGTGATAGGGATCGCCCTCGGTCTGGCAGACGGCGTCCTTCACCAGGAACGGCACGCCGTGATAGGGCCCGTCGCCGATCTCTCCGCGTTCGAGCTGTCCGCGCGCCTTGTCGAAGAGCGGATGGATCACGGCATTGAGCGTCGGGTTCTGCTTCTCGATGCGCGTGATGCACGCTTCGAGCAGCTCCGCCGGCGACACGTCGCCCGCGCGGATGCGCTCGGCCTGGCCGAGTCCGTCGAGCTCGAGGACGTCGTCGATCATCTTCCGTCTCCCTTCGTGACCTGCTCGGCCGGACGAATGTGGCGCGCGAAGGCGCACGTCATGCATCGCCCCGCAGCGCACGCATGTGCTCGTTCATGAAGCGTTCGTCAGGATCGATACGGTCGCGCACGCGCCACCAGTCCGCCCAGCGCGGATGCAGCGCCGCGAGGTCGGCGCCACGGCGCCCGTGCACCTTGCCCCAATGCGGCCGGCCGCCGTAGTCACCAAAGACCGCCTCACACGCGGAGAAGAGCGCGTCGTTGGCGTCGTCGGCGCCTTGATGCACCGACAGCGTCACCGTGGGACGGGCGTAGGCCATGCTCATCCACACGTCGTCTGCCGCGACGGTCCGGTACTCGACCGGCCACGCGAGCTCGGGGAAGCGTTCGTCGATGAGTGCGCGCAGCCTGCGGAAGCACTCGGCGCCATGCTCGGCGGGGATCGAGTATTCCATCTCGGTGTGCTTGTCGTTGCGCTCGTTCGCGAGCACCTCGTCACTCCATGCGAGCCGCTCACCCTCGGCCCCCACCGGATACACCGCTGGCTCGTCGGTCTCGTCGAGCGACTTGCACGCGACCCGAGTCTTGCCCGGGAGCCAGAAGAACTCGAAGTGACGTGTCTCATGCACGAGCCCGTCGATGCGACCCAGCACCGCGTCGATCTCCTCGAGCCACATCCGCTCCTTCAGCCGATATGCGTCGCGCACGCTCAGCCGCACCTCGGTGACGACGCCAAAGGCCCCGAGCCCGAGGCGTGCCGCCGCGAAGAGCTCGGGCTCGTGCTCGGCGTCGCAGTCGACGACCGAGCCATCGGCGAGCACGAGCCGCAGGCCCACGAGCCCCGCCGTCAGGTTCTGCAGGGTGTGTCCCGTGCCGTGGGTGCCGGTCGCGAGCGCCCCGGCGATCGCCTGACGATCGATGTCGCCTTGATTGTGGAGCGCCACGCCCGCCTCGCGCAGCGGCTTGCCGAGTGCGTGCAGGCGCGTCCCGCCTCGGATCGTCGCGACATGGCGCTCGGCATCGACGCCGACGACACCCCGGAGCGCTTCGACGTCGAGCACGACGCCATCGTGTGCGACGAGCGGAGCGTGGCTGTGCGCTTCACCGACCACGCGGATCGAGTCGCCGTGTGCGGCCGCCGCGCGCACGATCGACTGCACGTGCGCCTCGTCGGTTGCGCGCTCGATGCGCGCGGGCTCGGCTCGGACCAGGCCGGACCAGTTCGACCACTCGGGCATCGGGGCTCCTTGGGGACGGCGATCTCGGCGAGGAGGCGCAGTCAGCGAGGGTCACACCCCTTCCGCCGCCACGCCAGCGGCGCCGGGCCGAGGGCTCGGCCGCCGTCTCGGGGCGAGCGCTACACTGCGCGCCCCCGTCGCCTCCGACCAGTGAGCACAAGCCATGTCCGAGAAGCAGCCCCGGCTCCAGAACGCATCGTTCGCCACGCGCGCGATCCATGTGGGCGGCGCGCCCGACCCCGAGACCGGCGCGGTGATGCCGCCCATCTACGCCACCTCGACCTTCGCACAGGAGAGCCCGGGCGTGACCCGCGGCTACGACTACACGCGCTCGGGCAATCCGAACTTCACGCGGCTCGGCGAGACGCTCGCTTCGCTCGAGGGCGGCGCGTTCGCCACCGTGTTCGGCAGCGGCATGGCGGCGATCACCGCGGTGATCTCGACGCTCGGTCAGGGCAGCCGCGTGCTCGCCGAGGAGAACGTGTACGGCTGCACGTTCCGCATCTTCGACAAGGTCTTCGAGAAGTTCGGCGTGTCGGTCGAGTACGTCGACTTCACCGACGAGGCTGCGCTCGCGGCGATCGAGCGCGCGCGTCCGGCGCTCGTCTGGCTCGAGTCACCGACGAACCCGATGCTCAAGATCCTAGACATCGCCGCCATCAGCGAAGCAGCGCGCGCCGTCGGCGCGCCCGTGCTCGTCGACAACACCTTCGCCTCGCCGTACTTCCAGCGGCCGGTCGAGCTCGGCGCGACGCTCTCGCTCTCGTCGACGACCAAGTACGTGAACGGGCACTCCGATTGTCTGGGCGGCGTGGTCGTGACGAACGATGCCGAGTGGAACGAGAAGATGGTGTTCGCGCAGAAGGCGGTGGGGCTGAACCCCTCGCCCTTCGACACCTGGCTCGTCGCGCGGGGCACCAAGACCCTGGCGCTCCGCATGGAGCGCCATCACGACAACGCCCTCGAGCTCGCGCGCTTTCTCGAGACGCATCCGCGCGTGCGCTGGGTCCGGCACCCGTGGCTCGATTCGCATCCCCAGACCGAGCTCGCGCGACGGCAGATGAGCGGCGGCTCGGGCATCGTGACCCTCGAGCTCGAGGCCGACCTCGAGGCGACGTCGCGCTTCGCGTCGGCCCTCGAGCTCTTCTCGCTGGCCGAGAGCCTCGGCGGTGTCGAGTCGCTCGTCGATCACCCGGCGAGCATGACGCACGCGAGCATTCCGAAGGCCGAGCGCGAGAAGGTCGGCATCCTCGACGGGCTCGTACGGCTGTCGGTCGGCATCGAGGGTGTCGACGATCTCCGCGTCGATCTCGCGAACGCCCTCGCCCTGCTCGACTGAGTCGCGCTACCAGGTCGCGCGGTCGGCCGCGCTGAACGGCTCGAACGCGCCGTCCTGCTCCTTGCGCTCCACGATCCAGCTCGCGAGCGCGGCGATCTGCGCGGGATCGACGTCACCCGGCTCGGCGGTGCGCGCCTCGACCCACGTCTCCATCTTGGCCATCAGCCGATCGGCCATCGGACGCACCCACGTCACCAGCTGCACGTAGCCCGCCTTCGCGTCCTCGAGGCGGCCGAGCTCGAGGTACGCCTCGGCCCGGTACTCGACCGCCTCGGCATAGCGAGGCTCGAGGGCGACGGCCCGGTCATATGCCGCGAGCGCTTCGTCCCACCGATCGAGGTGCCTGAGCGTGTACCCGAGAGACGACCAGGCCTGGTAGAGATCTTCGTCGTACTCGAGCGCCTTGCCGAAGTACTTCTCGGCGCGCGCGTACATGCCCGCGGCATCCTTCTCGAGCTTGGCCACGCGCTTCTCGTCGCCGGCGGCCCTTGCTTCGACGATCTGCTGCTGCATCTCGCGGGCGCGCTCGAGGCGCCGCTCGCCCGTCTTGTACTCGAGGATCGCCTTCTGGCCCGGCGACGTGTCCGAGTTGCTGAAGCCGGTAGTGCCGCCGTCATCGCCGCCTCCCACTGCGAGTGCCGGTGAGGCGAGCACGAGCGCGAGCACACAGGCCGCGAGCGCGGACCCGCGCTGCTGATCGGGTGACGTGCGCGCGAATCGAGGCGAACGAAGAGCCATCGAGCAGCTTCCTCCCGCCGCGGCCTGGGCCGGCCGGGCGAGTCGGCAGATTACTCGACCGGCCGCCACCCGGCCCGGCAGGTCGGCGGCGATGCTTGCGGGATCGGCGCCCGGTGTCATCCTGAAAACCGGGCTCGCCTTCTACCCTGCCCTCGCGAGGACATCCGCGTGCCGCTCAGCCTCGAGACGGCGAGGTCGCTTCTCGAACGACGCGATCATGCCTTCATGAACCGCGACATCGACGCGTACCTCGAGCTCTGGTCCGACGACGGCCGGATCGAGGGGCCCGAGCACGTCATCGAAGGCCTCGACGACCTGCGCCGCTCACTCGAGCAGGCCTGGGGCATCTGGCAGCCGCTCTACATGGGCGTCGCCTCGCTCGCAGTATCCGGCTGGCTGATGCACCACGAGTTCGTCTCGGTGTGGGAGCAGCGCGGTCAGACCACCCGCCGCGTGATCACGGGCGTGGGCGTCGCCGAGGTCGACAAGCAGGACCACTTCATCTGGCTGCGCGAGTACTTCGATCCGAGCGGGACGCTGCGGGCGAGCGTGATGCAGCGGCCCGAGATCGCCGAGCTCGAGCCCGAGGGTGGCTTCGACGTCGGCGAGAGCCGAGCGCTCTAGATCGATGCGATCGCGCAGCCTCGTGCTGCACCGGTCCGCGAGCGCGCTCGGATAGGATGCGCCCATGGCCCTCCCCACCGACGGAGCCCTCCTCTTCGGGCTCTTCCTCGCATTCGGGATCGTCGTGAATCTCGCCTCGATCGGCGTGTGGGCCGGGGTCGAGCGCCTGCTCACGTCGACGAAGCGCATCTACGACGTAACGCTGCGCGAGGGCCAGCTCGCGCGTGAGCTGCTCGGCAACGCGCTCTTCATCCTGATCTTCGCTGCGGGCATGACCCTGGTCTTCATGGGCGGCCGCATCGAGACCGCACCCTTCTCGGCCGGTGCCGCCGCGATCACGTTCCTCGGCGCCATGATCAGCTTCGACCTCTACTACTACGCGCTGCACTTCGCGATGCACACGCGCGCGCTGGCGCCCGTGCACGACTGGCATCACCAGTCGCGGGTGAATACGCCGTGGTCCGCGCTCTCGATGTCGCCGGTGGAGGCGGCGGGCTGGCTCGTCGGGCTCGCGCTGTGGCCGCTGGCGACGTCCTCGT
>CAYYSY010000444.1:0-18163 GCA_964474355.1 uncultured Spirochaetaceae bacterium
TCATCACACCGCGGAATCCGCCCGATCCCTTCTGCGCCACCTCTTCGTTGAGGCCCAGCAGGTTCGTGCGCGGGATGCGGCAGTCGGTGAAGACATATGCGGCGGTGTCATCGGCGCGGATGCCGAGCTTCTTCTCCTTGCCCGGCACCTCGAAGCCCGGGGCGCTCTTCTCGACGAGGAAGCTCTTGATGCCCGCGCGGCCCGCCGAGAGGTCGATCGACGCCCAGCACACCACGCCCTCGGCGCGGATGCCCGTGGTGACGAAGATCTTCTCGCCGTTCAGCACCCACTCGTTCGTCTCTTCGTCGAGCACGGCGGTCATCTGCACCCGCGACGGGTCCGATCCGCAGCCCGGCTCGGTGATCGCCATGGCGAGCACGAGCTTGCCCCACTTCTCGATCTGCTCGGGGGTGCCCGCCGCGGCGAGCGCCGCGTTGCCCAGACCGCCACCGGTGCGGTTCTTGAGGCGCACGGCGTAATCACCCCAGTACGAGGCGATCGTCTGGAGGGTCATCATCACGGGGCCCGTCGTGTCCTTGGCGATGTCCACCTCGGGCACTTCGGGGGCCACGAAGTCGGCCGCCTCGGGCAGCTCGTCGGGCGCCTGCTCCGACTCGTTCTCGTCGTAGTAGCGCGCGTGCTTGCGCACGATGCGGCCCTGGGCGTAGGTCTTGGCCAGCGCCGCCTTGTCGGTCTCGGTCAGTCGAAAGTCGATCATGTCTACGTGTTCCTTCGATCGCGCGCCTGTCGTCGCAGGTGCGCGAGAGTGTGTGGGTTCGCGGCTCTAGAGGCCGAGTGCGCCTTCGAGCACCGACAGGGTCTTGGCGTGGCGGAACCACATCTCGACCGGGTACTCGCGGATGTAGCCGTGGCCGCCGAAGACCTGGATGCCGTTGTCGGCGATCCACGACGAGCGCTCGGCCACGTAGGTCTTCGCGAGGCGCGCCTCACGCACGGCCGGCTCGCCGTGCTCGAGCAGGCTCGCCGCCTGCCAGGTGAGATACCGGCTGCTCTCGATGCCGATGTGCATCTCGGAGAGGCGGAACGCGATCGACTGCTTCTTGGCGATCGGCTCGTCGAAGGCCACGCGCTCCTTGGTGTAGGGCACGCAGAACTCGAGGACCGCGCGGGAGAGGCCGACCTGCACGGCGCAGAGCGCTGCCCGGCTGTTGCTGATGATCGCGGCCACGTCGGCGCCATCGTCACCACCGAGCTTGTCCGCGGCGCTCACCTCGACGCGCTCGAGCTCGATCGTCACGGTCGAGAGCGCGCGCAGGCCCATGTTCTTCTCGCGCTCGCTGATGGTGAGCCCCGACGCGTCCTTCGACACGATGAAGGCATCGAGCGAGTCGCCGTTGCGGGCGGTCACGATGAAGTGGCTCGCCGTGTCACCCATGACGACGAAGCTCTTGGTGCCCGACAGCACGAAGCCGTCGCCCTTGGGCTCGGCCGTCGTGCGGGGATTGAAGGGATCCGAGAGCGGGTCGGGCTCGACGATGGCGAGCGAGGCGGCGTGGTACTTCTCGGTGCAGAAGAGCGGCAGGTACTGCTTCTTCTGCGCGTCGGTGCCGTGGTCGACGATCGCATTGGCGAACTGGCTCGGCGCCACCGCGGCGATCGCGAGGGCGGCGTCGCCGTGGGCGAGCTCCTCGAGCAGGATCGCGTTCGTCACCGGCGAGCGCTCTTCGCCCGCGCCGCCGTACTCCTCGGGGATCTGGGTCGAGGTCAGGCCGAGATCCCAGCAACCCTGCAGGAAGTCGGCGGGAATCTCGCTCTTCTCGTCGCAGTCGCGCCCGATCGGGCGCAGCTGGTCGGCCGCGAACTCGCGCAGGGTGTCGCGCACGAGCTCCTGGTCTTCGGTCATGCCAAACGAAATCACGGGTCTGTCTCCTCGTTCGTCCGACCCCACTTCGGGCGCCGGCTGGGGGTTACGAGCTCAGCTCTCCGGCCCATCGAGCGAGCCGGCATGGGCGATCTGGTGGAAGTACTCGTGCATCACGGGCGCCGATCCGTCCTTCGTGAGCAGGCCGCGTTTGTGCATCTCGCGCGCGTCCGCGAGGCCGAGCGCCACCGCGCACCAGACCTTCGCGTCGGCCGTGTACCGGACGTCGGCGTGATCGGCGAAATCGGGCCGGACCTCGCAGTGGCCGTCGGCGATGGCGACGGTCCAGACGCCGCCACCCTCCCCCGTCAGGCGAATCTCGAACGTCACCGACTCGTGGGCCTTGTCGTCCTTCAGCAGGACGGGAAGCGACTCGAGGATCGACTGCGGCGAGGTCTCGGTGAAGCGATTGGCATCGATGTCGAGGTCGCGCAGCCCGTGGTGGACCCACCAGCGCGCGATCGAAGAGATGATCGGCTCGAGGGATCGACCTCGAGAGGTGACTGCGTAGTGCGAGCGCGAGCCCTGCTGCACCTGCACGACGAAGCCATCGCCCGTGAGCTGCCGAAGCCGGCTGGAGAGCACGCGCGGTGCGATGCCGGTGCGATGCCTCAGCTCCTGGAAGCCGCGCGGTGCGATCAGCAGCTGACGAACGAGCACGAGCGTCCAGCGATCGCCGATCACTTCGAGCGCGCGCGCCACGGGATCGAAGATCTTCGCGGCCTGCGGGATCTCGCGGCGGCGCGGGGCCGCCTCGCTCGGCGGCGTGGTCAGTTCCGTTTCCGACATCGAGTAAGTATCTAACAGATACTGATTATGAACTCAACCAGGCACCATATTTTCAGCCTTTGCGATACCCAGGGGGCAGGATGCGGGCACCTCTCGCCCGCGAGACGCCGATATACTGCGTCTCGCCGATGGAGGAGCACGTTTTGGGAGCCCGCGAGAAGCTCTACCCCGAGATGGCCTTCGGGGGCTTCACTCGCCTCGACGGGACGATCCGTTTCTGCAGCCGGGTGCAGGCGCTCCTGCCCGAGTCGGGGACGGTGCTCGACGTCGGCTGCGGACGGGCCTCCAGGCAAGCCGACCCGAGCCCCTATCGCGCCGGGCTCCAGGACTTCCGAGCACCCGGACGCACCGTGATCGGGATCGACGTCGACCCCGGCGCGAGCGACAACCCCTTCGTCGACGAGTTCCGGCTGATCGACGACACCGAACGGTGGCCCGTCGAGAGCGACTCCGTCGACCTGATCTACAGCGACTACGTACTCGAGCACGTCGACGATCCCGTGACCTTCTTTCGCGAGGTCGCCCGCGTGACGCGAGCGGGCGGCTACGCCTGCTTCCGCACGCCGAACGCCTGGTCCTACATCTCGCTCGCCGCGCGCCTCGTGCCCAACCGCCGACACGCAGACGTCGTTTCGAAGGTGAGCACCCAGTCCGAACGCGAGGAGCGCGACGTCTTCCCGACCGTGTACCGGGCCACCCGCCCGCGCACGATCCGCAAGCTGCTGGACGAGGCGGGCTTCGACTCGGTCGTTTTCGCGATGGAGAGCGAGCCGGGCTACCTCGACTTCTCGTCCCTGGCGTATCGCCTCGGCGCGCTGCTCCACGCCGTGCTCCCGCCCGCCTTCCAGTCGACCCTGGTCGCGTTCGCCTGCAAGCGGGCCGGCTGAGGAACCCCACACGGGCCCGCCCGACTTCTTCGCTAGGCTCCGCCCGTCGGAGGTGGACGGAAGATCGCCGGCGAACACTGACCGTTCGCGGGAGGAAAGTCCGGGCTCCACAGGGCAGGGAAGTCGGTAACACCGACCCGGGGCGACCCGAGGGAAAGCGCAACAGAAATCACACCGCCTAAGCGGGGGGCAACCCTCGCCGGCAAGGGTGAAATCGTGGGGTAAGAGCCCACGCGCGACAGCCGGGTGACCGGCGGCGAGGCAAGCCCTTCCCGGAGCAAGCTCGAATAGGGGTGCGGTCGAGAGCGGCCCGCTCGAGGGACCTCGGTCCCCGGCACCCGGGTGAGAGCGCTCGAGCGGCGCGGCAACGCGTCGCCTAGACGAATGATCTTCGCCCCGTGCCCTCCTCGGAGAGCACGGGGATACAGAACCCGGCTTACAGTCCACGCCGAAGCTCTGCTTCGGACCCCCGGGAAGAAGCTTCGGCCACGCCCGGGGCGCTCCGGCACGCCCGCCCTCCCCTCCGCCCCGTGCAGAGCGGCGGGCGGGCGGCGTCGGTGCTCAGCCGGCCAGATCGATTCGCAGGCAGAGGAGCCGCGCGCGCCGCGCGATCGGATAGCCGTCCCACTTCGCTCGCGGGATCTCGCCGCCGTCGACGCGGCGGAAGCCGCCACGCTCGAAGAACGCCGCGACCCGGTCCGACGTCGTGCACGCGAAGACGTACGCGTAGCCGGACTCGCGCGCCCGCTCGACCGCGTGGCCCACGATCTGGTGCCCGATGCCCTCGCCGAGATAACGCGTGACCGTGTAGAGCGAGGCGATCTCGGCCGCGTTGGCTGCGGCGTGGGGCAGCAGCGCGCCGACCCCGGCGAGATCCCGGCCCTCGATGAACACGCCGATGCCCCCGCTCAGCACGCGCTGCAGGTCAGCGGGGCTGCGCTCGACGAGATACCCCTCGGCGACCCCGCGCTCGATCAGGTCCCGCGCCGCGTCGAAGTCGTCGATCCGAAGCGGGCGGACGTCCGCGTAGCGCTCGCGCGTGAAGAGCGTCCCCGAGCCGGAGTACGTGAACAGCTCCTCGTCGAGCCCCTCGACGCTGCAGAGGTTCACCGAGGGAATGCCGCCATCCAGCATCGTCACGATCTGCGCGAGGACCTGCTGCTCGGCCTCGTCCGAGGCGCCGGTCCCGATCCAGGCCCGGAGCTCGCCGAGGTCCATGAAGGACTGCTTGCGCCCGCCCTCGCCCGTGAGCCCTCCTTCTCGCCGGAGCCAGACGACCTTCGGCAGGCCGAGCCGAACCGCCATGTGAGCGACCGCCGGCTCGGGCTTGGAGACATCGAGGACGAGCCCGGCTCCCCGCCCGGCGCGGGCCGAAGCCTCCCAGACGGATGCGGGCCAGCGATCCTCGCCCTCGGACGGCACCGAGCCCAGGCCGAGGGCGTCGAGTGCCTGGCCATCGTCCACCATCACGACGTCGCGGGTGCCGTTGCGGCGAAGCTCTTCGAGCACGGCGCGCGCGCGGCCGGCCTCGGCCGCGTCGAAGCCGGGCCAGACGAAGCCGATGGTCCGGCCCCGGAACTCGTCGAGGTAGAAGCCTCGCTCGGTGAACTGTCCGCTCGGCTCTCGCATGCGCGCAGTGTGGCGCATTCTCGTGCGCAGGTGCATCCGGCGTCCCGGGCGCCGCCGAGGCATGCGAAGGTGGCGCCGATTCGCTCTCCCGCAGATGGGTCGGAACGCGTATCCTGCCCCGCGCATGGACTGGCAGATCGGGTTCACCCTCGCCGTGGTGGTCGCGGCGCTGGTCTTGATGATTCGCGAGGTCGCGGCACCGGACATGGTGCTGATGGCGGCCGTGATCTGCCTCGGGCTGGTCGGGATCCTCACGCCGCGCGAGGTGTTCTCGGGCTTCGCGAACCCGGTCGTCGCCGTGGTGGGCGCCCTCTTCATCGTGTCCGCCGCGATGCGCGAGACCGGCGCCCTCGACATGACGACGGGCCGCCTGCTCGCGGGCGCCCGCGACGTGCCGGGCGGCATCACGCGCATCTCGGCGCCGGTCGCCATCCTCTCGGCCTTCCTCAACAACGCGCCGATCGTGGCGATGATGACGCCCACGGTCATCGACTGGGCCAAGCGCCACGCGCTCTCACCGAGCCGGTTCCTGATCCCGCTCAGCTACGCGTCGATCCTCGGCAGCCTGAACACGATCATCGGTACGAGCGTGATCCTCACCGTCGCAGGCCTCGTCGTCGACGCGGGGATGGAGCCGCTGGGCTTCTTCGAGCTGCTGCCGGTGGCCGTCCCGATCACCGCCGTCGGCCTCGTCTATCTCGTGACGATCGCCTGGCGGCGCATTCCCGATCGCCTCGATCCGGCCGAGGCGCTGGGCCAGCGGCGCCGCGAGTACACGACCACGATGCGCGTCATGCCCGACTCCCCGCTCGTCGGGTCGACCATCGAGGAGGCGGGGCTCCGCAATCTCCCCGGGCTGTTCGTGGTCGAGCTCGATCGCGGCGAGCGGATGATCACGCCCGTGACGCCCGACCAGGGCATCCTTGCCGGGGACGAGCTCGTCTTCGCCGGCGTCGTATCGACGATCGTCGATCTTCAGCGGATCCGCGGGCTCGAGCCCGTGCAGCACGAGGACGAGGACGACGCTGCAGGAGGCCCGGGCCCCGGACATCGCCTCGTCGAGGCCGTCGTCTCGGAGTCTTCGCCGATGGTGGGGCGAAGCGTGCGCGACCTCGGCTTTCGCTCGGCCTACGACGCGGCCGTCGTCGCGGTGCACCGCAATGCCGAGCGCGTGCCGGGCAAGATCGGCGAGATCGTGCTGCGGCCGGGCGACGCGCTGCTCATGCAGGCGGCGCCCGATTTCGTGCGCATGCAGCGCAACAACACCGACTTCACGCTGATCAGTGAGCTGCCCGAGAGCGAGCGTCCGCGTCATGACCGGGCCTGGGTCGCCCTGGGCGTGCTCGCATGCATGGTCGTCGTCGTTGCGACCGGCATCGTGCCGATCTCGATCGCCGCCTTCGTCGCCGTCGGCGCGCTGCTCTTCACCCGCTGCATCACCGGCAGTCAGGCGCGGCGCTCGATCCGGTGGCCGATCCTCATCGTCATCGCGGCCGGGCTCGGGCTCGCCACGGCGATGCAGAAGACCGGTGCCGCGGCGATGATCGCGAACCTGCTGGTGAGCTCCGTCGAGTCGCTGGGCCCGATGGGCGTGCTCGCCGTGCTGTACGCGCTCTGCATCGTCATGGCCGAGACACTGCAGCACAACGCCGCCGTCGCCATCATGTTCCCGATCGCCGTAGCTGCGGCCGAGCAGCTCGGCGTCGATCCCCGTCCGTTCGTGATCACTACGGCGATCGGATCGGCCTGCGCGTTCGCCTCACCGGTCTCCTACCAGACCCACCTCATCGTGTACGGCGCCGGCGGCTACCGCTTCAGCGACTTCGTGCGCGTGGGGCTGCCGCTCGACCTGATCTGCGGCGTGGTCGCGGTGGCGCTGATCCCGCAGTTCTGGCCCTTCTGAGCCTGTCGGGGCAGCCGCCCCACCCGCGCTCCCGGGGAGACTCCGAGCGATCGCGCTCGACATAGTGGCGGATTGCACGCCACTTTCCGGATCGAGAGACCACCCAATGGAAGGCGCCCAGAAGCCCCACCTGGCGACCCGCGGGGCAACATCGGTGGTGAGATCGCTGCGGAATCACCAGAGCATGGACGGAATCGATGACGCCCCGTGTTGATTACACCACGTTTGACTTCTGATTGGGTCTACGCAAGCCGATATCGCCTTGAAATCCGCCTCAGAGTCAGCCGAAGCCCGGCGCGAGGTGTCACGAATGGAGAATACGAACATCTGAGGACGACGTGGTGTCTGCCGTGGCAGGCCCCCAGCAAGGCAGAGAGCAGAATCGGCAGCGCGGGAGGAGTCGCGACAACGCCGTGTCCATGAATCTGGCGGCCAGCATCGGTAGCCAGGCTCCGCCAGCTGGGAGGTTCGCCCCCGCTGCCCAATCCACTCAGGGAGCAGAAAACGAAAAAGGGACTGGTCAAATGCCCGAGAAGCCATCAGAATCGGGCCGCTCGACCTCCCCCTGCGCCCAGATCGTGGAACGTCATCGTCCCCTGCCGAGTCTCCCTGCCGTCGTGTGCGTCATGCGGTGGGTGTCCGGCGGTGTCAGCACTTGACCAGCGCGGCTCTTTTTTCGCGTGGCAGGTAGCGGCGAGCGGTCGAGGGCGTATGAAACGCGGGAATGCGGAAGCACGCGGTAACGCGGTGACGCAGTAGCGAAAATCCCTGGTTCGAACGGTCCGGCGAGTCGCATGGCGACGCGGACCAGCGAACGGGGGCACTGTAATGCTGGTCGGTCGCTGAGCCACGAGTCGCGCGAGCGATCGTGGCAGTCCAAAGATTGAGGGAGCGGGCGATTGCGCTGGACGCGGTCGGTCGTTCACGGCGATGATTGTTGAAACTGGTCCCCCCCGGGCGGTATCCGAGAGATAGTCCGGAATTGCACCGAGGGCCCAAGAGGAAAGTCAGTGACGACTGAAAAGAGTCAGGCAGTGTCGAAGGATGACGCCGCACGCACCGCGACCGGCGCCACGCCGGTGGTGGCTGCGGAAGAGCTCGATCCCGGCCGCGAACGGCGACCGCTCGAGTCCTACTTCCAGGAAATCGGCGGCACTCGCACGCTCAAGCGCGAAGAGGAGGTCATCCTCGCGAAGGATCTCGAGGCAGCGACCGCTCGCCTGCGAGATTCCCTGTACGCGATCCCCGTGTGCGCCAAGCACGTCGTGGCGCGCTGGGATGCCCTGCGCGCGCTCTCGCACACCGGCGCGAAGCTCTCCGAGTCGGCAGGTGACGAGGAGACCGGCGAGATCGCGGCCCGCGTCGAGCGCGCCGTGAAGAAGCTGCGCGCGCTCCTCGAGCAGCGCGAGAAGAAGTTCGAGAAGGCGGCGGACGCCTACAGCCCGGCGCTCGAGAAGCTCGACGTCAAGGTCGCCAAGGAGATGCACGGCGCCCAGCTCTCGCTGGCCGTGCTCGTCGAGCTGCGCGAGAAGGCGCTCGTCACGGCGGGCGAGATCAAGCGCACCCGCAAGCGCACGCGCCGGCTCTCGGAGCTCGAGACGGATGCGGGCGTTCGCAAGGAGCGCATGGCCGAGCTGGCCGACGCAGTCGACGACGCCCACGAGATGATGACGACGGTCAAGAACCGCTTCATCGAGCACAATCTCAAGCTCGTGGTCGCCATCGCGAAGGACTACCGGAACCTGGGCCTCTCGTTCCCCGACCTGATTCAGGAGGGCAACCTGGGCCTGATCCGCGCGGTCGAGAAGTTCGATCACCGGCGCGGCTTCAAGTTCTCGACCTACGCGGTCTGGTGGATCCGCCAGGCACTCGTGCGCGCGATCCAGAACCACTCGCGCACGATTCGCCTCCCGAGCCACGTGCACGACCGGCTGCAACGCAGCCAGCGCGTGCGCGCCGAGCTGACCGGCAAGCTGGGCCGCGAGCCCACGCCGGGCGAGCTGGCGCCGGCGCTCGGCACCGATACCGACTCGCTCGAGGCGCTCGACCGGCTGTCGCGCGAGGCGATCTCGCTCGAGAGCAACGTGGCGGGCACCGAGAAGCGGCTCGAGGACTTCGTGCCGGACCAGATGGCCCTGCAGCCCGACGGCGGCATCGACGACGACCGAATGCGGTCCGGCGTCGGCCACCTGATCGGGACGCTGACGCCGCGCGAGCAGCTGATCCTGCGCCTCCGCTACGGCCTGGCCGGCGAGGAGGAGCACACGCTCGAGCAGATCGGCCAGAGCCTCGGCCTGTCTCGCGAGCGCGTGCGCCAGCTCGAGGCCCGGGCGCTGAAGAAGCTGCGCGAGACGCAGCCGGCGCAGCGGCTCCACCCGATCCTGGAGCCCTGATCGGCTCACTCGCCTCGTGTGACCCAGAGACACGACGGGCCCGGCATGCATCGCATGCCGGGCCCGATTCGTTTCGGCTCCGCTGAGATCGCGGCCCCCGCTCAACGCCCCTGCAGCACCCAGAACAGGAACAGGCCACCGACCGCCCACGCGTAGTACGCAAAGACGTAGAAGACCTGGCGGTCGAGCATCCGCACGAAGAGCCAGATCGCCCCGATACCGGAGACCAGCGCCGCAGCGCTTCCGATCGCAATGGTGCCCAGCATGTCCGGGCTGGCCCCGGCGATGTCGGGCAGCATCAGCACCGACGCCCCGGCGATCGCAATGACGCCGAGCAGGAACGAGAACTCGGCCGCGGCGGCGGGCGCCAGACCGAGGGCCAGGGCAATCGCCACGGTGGTGCCGCTGCGCGAGATACCCGGCAGGATCGCGAACGCCTGGGCGCAGCCGATCGCGAGTGCCATCGCGAAGGTCGGCGTCTGCCCGCTGGCCCGTCCGGTCGTCCACTTCGTCGTGAGCAGGAGCGAGCCCGTGATGAGCAGGCACAGCGCGACGAGCACGGGGCTCGCGAACGCCTCCTCCACGGCATCCTTGGCCGTGAGCCCGACGAGCACGGCCGGCACCGTCCCCACGGCGAGCTTCGCGCCGTAGACGAGGGCTTGCGCATCGCCGCGAAGCGCCCCCTTCGTCAGCGCCGCGATCCGCCTGCGATAGAAGATCACGATCGCGATCAGCGTCGCCGCGTGCACGGCGATCTCGAAGACGAGTCCGCCCTCCCCCGTCACGCCGAGCACGGTCTGGATCATCGCGAGATGACCGCTGCTGGAAACGGGAAAGAACTCCGTGAGCCCCTGGACGATGCCGAGGAGGAACGCCTCTCCCTCGCTCACGCGCCGCGCTCCCGCATCAGCTGACCGGAGGCGCTCGCCGCCGTGCCTGGGGCTGCGCCCTCGAGCGAGCCGGGCACCGCGTCGATCTCTGCCCGGCCCCGCGCGGAGCGAAGCCGCTCGAGCATGATGTAGGTCGCCGGCACGATGAAGAAGGTGAGCGCGGTCGCGAACAGCATGCCGCCGATCACCGCCACGCCGAGACCCTGGCGCGTGGAGCCTCCGGCGCCCGAGCCCGTCGCGATCGGCAGGATGCCGACCATCGTGGCGAAAGCCGTCATCAAGATCGGCCGGAAGCGCGTGCGCGACGCTTCGAGGGTCGCCTCGACCAGCGGCAGCCCGCGCGATCGCAGCTGATTCGCAAACTCGACGATCAGGATCGAGTTCTTCGTCACGAGCCCGACGAGCATGACGATGCCGATCTTGCTGAAGATGTTGAGTGAGATGCCCATGACCTGGAGCGCCACGAGTGCCCCCGTGAACGAGAGGAACACCGCGACCAGGATGGCCAACGGATACACGAAGCTCTCGAACTGCGCCGCGAGCACGAGGAAGACGATCACGATCGCGAGCAGATACGCGAAGACCAGCGCCGAGCCCGACTCGAAGAACTTCTCCGCCTCACCCGAGAACGAGACGCGGTAGCCACCGACTGGCGGCAGGTGACTCTCGGCGATCTCGTGCATGCGCTCGAGGCCGAAGCCCTGGTCGTAGCCCTTGCTCAGGTCGGCGGTGATCTTGACGGAGCGCAGCCGGTCGAAGTGCGGAATCGCGCGCGGCGACGTCGCCATCCGCGTCTCCACCACGGCGTTGAGCGGGATCAGCCCGTCAGAGCCGCGCACGAAGAGGTACTGGAGGCTGGTCGGGTTGTCCCGGTAATGCGCCTCGAGCTGCGCCATCACGTTGTAGGTCTCGCCGTCCTTCTTGAAGGTCGACACGTCGACGCCGCCGAGCAGGATCTGCATCGTCGTCGCGATGTCCCGCACCGACATGCCGAGATCGTTCGCGCGCTCGCGATCGATCGAAACCTCGATCTGCGGCTTGTTGAGGAAGAGGTCCGACCGGATCGACTTGAAGATGCCCGTCGCCTCGGCTTCGCGCTCCACCTCGTCTGCGATCCGGGCGAGCTCGCCGATGTCGTCGCCCTGGACGACCAGCTCGATCGGCGACGAGCTGAAGCCGCGCATGGGGCTGGGCGAGATGGCGAACGCCTTGATGCCCGCGATGTTCTTGAGCGGCGCCAGGAGCGAGTTCTGGATGTCCTTCTGGGAGCGCTCGCGCTCCGAAGGCATGCTGAGCTGCGTCAGCACGATGCCTTCGTTCACGATGCCGGGCGTGCCGATGCCGAGTGCCACCACCCCGAGCACACCCGAGGCCTCGTCGATCTGCGTCATCACGATGTCTTCGGCCTGGCGCTGGTAGCGATCCATGTACTCGACCGTGCTGCCCTCGGGCGCCTGGGTCCAGATGAGCAGGAACGCACGATCACCTTCGGGCATCAGCTCTTCGTCGGCCTGCGTGTACAGGAACCCGCCCAAGGCGACCCACGAAATGCCGATCGCGACGGCGGCGAGAGAGAGACCGGGACGCTGAAGCACCGGCGCGAGCAGGCGGCCGTAGCCCGCCGTGGCGCCTTCGAGCACGCGCCCGAAGGCCCGCTTCACACGCCCCTCCTGGCGATTGCCGCGAAGCACACGGGCTGAGAGCATGGGCGCGAGGGTGATCGCGACGAAGCCCGAGATGAGGATCGCGCTCGCGACGGTGACGGCGAACTCGCGAAAGAGCTGCCCGGTCATGTCGCGCATGAACGTGAGCGGCAGGAAGACCGCGACCGCCGAGATCGTCGCCGCGACCACGGCGAACGCGATCTCGTCCATGCCCCGGCGCGCCGCCTCCATGGGCGGCGTACCCGCCTCCACCCAGCGCGTGATGTTCTCGAGCACCACGATCGCATCGTCGACGACCAGCCCGATCGCGAGGGTCACGCCCATCAGCGTGAGCGTGTTGATCGTGAAACCGACGAAGTAGAGCACGCCGAACGTGCCGATGATCGACACGGGGATCGCAACGGCCGGCACGATCGTCGCACGCGCGCTCCGCAGGAACACGTAGATCACGAGCACGACGAGCAGCGCGGCCTCGAGGATCGTGCTGCGGACGTCCTTGATCGACTCGTCGATGAACCGGGACGAGTCGATGGCGACCTCGAAGACGAGCCCCTCCTCGAGCTCGGTCGCGATCCGCTCGGCCTCCTTCTTGACGCCGCGGGCCACGGTCAGCGCGTTCGCCTTCGACTGCTTGACGATGCCGAGGCCGATGGCCGACTTGCCGTTGTAACGGACGATCTTGCGCTCGCTCTCGGGCCCCGTCTCGACGCGGGCCACGTCGCCGAGCCGCACCGGCTTGCCACCGACGTTCGCGATGAGCAGGCTCTCGAAGCCCTCCGCCGTCGAGAGCTCGCCGAGGCTCTTCACCGTGAACTCGGTGTCCGCGCCCTCGACCCGGCCAGAGGGGATGTCGACGTTCTCGCGCTGCAGCGCTGCGACCACCTCGGAGATCGCGAGGTTCTGTGCGCCGAGGCGGTAGTTGTCGATCCAGACCCGCATCGAGTAGCGCCGCTCGCCGCCGACCATCACCGCGGCGACGCCCGGCACCTTTGCGATGCGGTCGATGATGGTCGCCTCGGCGATGCGAGTCAGCTCGACCTGGTCGTAGCCCTCGCCATAGAGCGCCAGCCACATCACCGTGCCGGCGTCGGAGTCGTTCTTCGCGACCACGGGCGGATCGATCTCGTCGGGCAGCAGCTTCATCGCGCGCGACACGCGGTCGCGCACGTCGTTGGCCGCGGACTCGATGTCGACGTCGAGGTCGAACTCGACGTTGATCGTCGACACCTGCTCACGACTCGACGACTGCAGGTGCTTCACGCCGGCGATGCCGTTCAGCCCCTCTTCTAGGGGCTGGGTCACCGAGGTCTCGACGACCTCGGCAGCGGCGCCGGGATAGACGGTGGTGACGGAAACGATCGGCGGATCGACGTCGGGCAGCTCGCGGTTGGAGAGCAGGGGCAGCGCGATCAGGCCGAAGAGCACGATGATGAGCGACATGACGGTCGTGAAGACCGGGCGCTCGATGCAGATCTGGGAGAGCCTCAACGCCCGGTCCCCGTCGAAACCGGCGAGGGCCTCGACGCTCCACCCTCAGCCGTCGTCGATGCCAGCGAGCGCCTCAAGTCTCGGCCCTCGCCGACCCCTCTTCGACGTGATCGCGCATCGCCTCTTCGCGCTGCGCCATGGGCTCGGCGGCCTGGAGCTTCTGGCCGGCCATGACCTTGTGCACGCCGGCGGCGACGACCTGATCCCCACGCTCGAGGCCCGATGTGATCTCGACGATGCCCTCCTGGCGCAGGCCGATCGAGACCGGGACCTTCTCGGCGAGTCCGCCAGCGCCCGCGCGCCAGACGTACGTGCCGTTGCGGTCGTAGACCATCGCCGCCTCGGGCACGACGAGCGCGTCGCTCTTGACCGCTACGACCACGTCGACGTTGGCGAACATGCCCGGCTTGAGGCGGTGGTCGGCGTTGTCGAGGCGCGCCTTCAGGATCAGCCGGCGGGTCGCGGGGTCGATCGTCGGCGAGATGTAGGACACTTCGCCGGGGAAGCGCTCACCCGGGAAGGCGGCGACGCGGATGTTCACCGTCGCGCCGGTGCGCGCCACCGCAGCGCCCTGCTCGGTGGTGGTGAACACCACCTCGACCTCGTCGATTGCAGCGATGCTGGCCAGCGTCACCTCGGGCTCGACCCAGGCGCCGGGTGCGATGTCGGTGTCGCCCATGACGCCGTCGAAGGGCGCGCGGATGCGCGTGCGCGCGAGCTGCAGTCGGGCGAGGTCGACCTTCGCGCGGGCCTCGTCGAGACCGGCCCGGGCCTCCGCACGTCGCGCGACCGATGAGATGTCTTCGCTGGTGAGCCGCTGGGTGCGATCGAAGACGTCCTGCGCGAGGGCCATTCGCGCCTCGGCCTCGCGCAGAAGGGCCTTCTGCTCGGCGTTGCGGAGCACGAAGAGCACGTCGTCCTTCGCGACGGGCTTGCCCTCCTCGAACTGGACCGACTCGACCACGCCCGTGATCTCGGGCATGACGTTCACCTGCATCTGGGCGTTCACCTGGCCGGTGAGGCCGACCTCCCAGCGGATCTCGGTCGGTACGACCTCGTAGAGCTCGACGGTGACGGGGGACGGGCCCGCCGCCTCGACGGGCGCCGAGGACTCGGGCGCAAAGACGCGCTCGCAGCCCATCGAGAGAGCGACGAGCGCGAGCGAACACAAGACAGGCGCAACCACGGCGAGGCGGGGACTTCGAATGGATCCCGGGTTCGTCTCGGAGGGCGCGCTTCCGGTGAGGCTTCCGAAGCGCATCCGAAGAGCGTACCGAAAGCGTCCGGTTTCCGGTAGCTTGCGGCCCCGCCGCACGGCCCGGAGTCGGGTGGCGGGTGCAACATCGACCGGAGCCTGCCATTCGGCGGAGGCGATCCGGCCGGGTCCCGGCCCGAAGCAGAAGACGGGCAGCCACCTCCACCCTTCCCGCCGACAGAGAGCCCTGGAACCTTGGAAATCGCCTGCCTCGACCTCGAGGGTGTCCTGATCCCCGAAGTCTGGATCAACGTCGCCGAGCGCACCGGCATCGACGCGCTGCGTGCCACCACCCGCGACATCCCCGACTACGACGAGCTGATGACCCAGCGCCTCGCGATCCTGCGCGAGCACCAGCTCGGCATCCGCGAGATCCAGGAAGTCATCGACACGATGGATCCGTTGCCGGGCGCGGCGGAGATGCTCGACTGGCTCCGCGAGCGATTCCAGGTCGTGATCCTGTCGGACACGTTCTACGAGTTCGGCGAGCCCTTCATGCGGAAGCTCGGCTGGCCGACGCTTCTCTGCCACAAGCTCGAGATCGGTGCGGACGGCACGGTCGAGAACTACCTGATCCGCCAGCCCGACCCGAAGCGACAATCGGTGAAGGCGTTCCACTCGCTGAGGTACCGCACGATCGCCACCGGCGACTCGTACAACGACACGACGATGCTCTCGGAGGCCGACGCGGGCATCCTCTTCTGCCCGCCCCGGAACGTGATCGACGAGTTCCCGCAGTTTCCGGTCGCGACGAGCTACGACGAGCTGCGCGCCGAGTTCGCGAAGGCCTCGGTGCGCGACCTCACGATCTAGGCCGCGGCGCCTCGGCGGCGTTCCCGGCCCCGACTCTTGCTCTGGGCCAGGCTGTTGCTCTGGCCCCGGCTCTTGCTCTGGCCCCGGCGGTTGCTCTGGCCCCGGCGGTACCGCAGGTCAGAGCATCGACGTCCAGTCGGGGAGCCAGCCCACCGCCCAGGTCTCGAGCGTCTTGTCGAGGCCGCTGAGCACGAGCAGGCCGAGCAGCCCGAGCGTCGCACCGAGCACCGGCTTCGCGCGGCTCGCGCCGAGCATGAGCCCGGGGCGGGTGCGCTGCAGCAGCCGCCGCGACGCCAGCGCCGCGACCAGCAGCGTCGCGGCCGTGCCGAGCCCGTACGCGAGCATCGTGAGAAACGCGAGGCCGAGATCCTGCCCCACCGACGCGAGGCCGATCGCCGCGCCGAGCGTCGGCCCCACGCACGGCAGCCAGACCAAGCCGAGGCCGAAGCCGACCACGAAGGGCCCTGCGCCCCGCACCCTCGCCGCGGGGCTCCACGGCAGCGCGGCGAGAAGGCTCGAGCCCCTGGCCGCGAGCGCGGCGCCGAGCGGCGGCACGACCAGCG
This sequence comes from uncultured Spirochaetaceae bacterium, assembly GCA_964474355.1. Lineage (GTDB taxonomy): Bacteria > Myxococcota_A > UBA9160 > UBA9160 > UBA4427 > CAYYSY01. The sequence continues at coordinate 16,157 of CAYYSY010000444.1, forward strand.
CGGCGGCCGCGCCCACGAGCAGCAAGGCGACGGCCATCCGGACGAGCTCCGGATCGAGACCCGACCGGACGAGCACGAAGCTCACGAGCGTGCCGGCCACCGCGAACGAGACCGCGAGCCCCGACGCGAGGCCAATCGGCCCGGCGCGGCCCGCGTCCTCCGTCGCGCTCGACATGACGACCGGCAAGAGCGGCCAGACGCACGGCGAGAGCACACCGAGCACGCCTGCGCCGGCGGCCAGCGGGATCGAGACCAGCTCGAGCGTCATCCTCCTGCGGCCTCGTCGAGCGCTGCGGCTTCTTCGAGCGCCGCGGCCTGATCGAGCGCTGCAGCCTGATCGAGCGCCGCGGCCTGATCGAGCGCTGCGGCCTGATTGAGAGCGGAGAAGAGCACCGACTCCCGTGTCTCGGCCACGGCGAACCAGACCCGCTCCGTGCCCTTGTAGAGCAGCTGGGTCGATTGCCGCGGCGCGCCGAAGAAGCGCACCCATTCCTTCTGACCGTCGAAGTCGACGCGAAGCACGTGGAGCTTCGCCTCGGGATGGGCGGCCTGGTAGCGCGAGATGAGCGCCGCCTGCTGTGCGCACGTGCCGCACCAGGGCGCGAACACGTCGACGAGGATCAGCGCGCCTTCGCTCTGGAGCGCGTCGAAGCGCGCCTTCGAGAAGGGCTCACCCGGATGATCACCGGCGAGCCCCGACGTGGCGGCGAGCACGCCGACGAGGAGGAGCATGGGGATGAGGATCGACGGGCTGAGCTTCGCATCGTTGCGCGACCGCTGCGTCATGGAGAAGCACTCCTTCGAGTGGGTTCTCCGCCGCTACGGACGGGCGACGACTCCGGTTACGCCTCGCTCTGGGGGGGCGCGTCGTTGCGTGCCCAGGAGGCCTTCATGTCGCGGGTCCCGTCCACCTTGAACATCGGGTGACCGGGAGGCTGGTACGTGAAGACCATGGCACGGCGCCGCTTGTCGGAGCGGTTCGGCTGGCTGCCATGCACCGTGTGCGAGTCGAAGAAGACGAGCGAGCCGGCCGGCACCTCGATGGGCAGCTGCCTGCTCTCGTCGAAGGCGTCGGGGTCGGTGAACAGCGGCCCGAGCCTGGTCTCGTCGTGGATGCCGGGCAGGAAGCCCTCGCGGTGGCTGCCGGGGATGATCCGGAAGCAGCCGTTCTCGACGTTCGCGTCGTCGAGCACCACCATGACGTTCGGCAGCCGGTCGCAGTGCTCACACGCATGGCGCCAGTACGGGGAGTCCTGGTGCCAGCGAAAGAGCGAGCCCTCGCGCGGGCGCTTGAGATTGATCTTGTCCGTCCAGAGGGAGACGCCGTCCTCGGCGATCAGTCCGCAGACCGGATCGATGATGCGCGGGTCTTCGATCAGGCGATCGAAGAGCGGGTCGAGGAAGTGGAACGGCTCGATCACGCGGATGGTGCTGCTGCCCGGACTGTGCTCGTACTGCACGGTCGAGCGGCCGGCCTCGACGTAGCGGTTGCCGTCGATGGCGTAGTCGTCGAGCGGCGCGCGGGCATCGGCCTCGGCCTTCTCGACGACCCGCTCGGCCGCGGCCCGCAGCCCTTCGAGCTCGGCTTCGGGAATGACCGCCTCGCGCAGGCAGAACCCCTCTTCGCGGTACTGCTCGAGCTCGGCCGCCGTGATGGCATGGCGCCTCGTGTGTGTCGTCTCGCTGGTCAACGCTGAGCTTCCTCGTGGGCGGGGTTCAGGCCCGGAAGTGTGGGCACCGGGGATGCCCGGGTCAAGGCGGCTCAGCGCCGCTCAGGAGCCTCTCAGCGCTTCCGCAGATTCGCGGGCAGCAATCGCTTTCGCAGGCGCAGACTCTCTGGCGTGACTTCGAGCAGCTCGTCGTCGGCGATCCACTCGAGGGCCTTCTCGATCGTGAGCTTGCGGTGGGGCGTGATGATCGGATTGTCGTCCTTGCCCGAGGCGCGCATGTTGTCGAGCTTCTTCGCCTTGCAGACGTTGACGTTGAGGTCGCCCGGGCGCCGCGCCT
>CAYYSY010000445.1:0-4518 GCA_964474355.1 uncultured Spirochaetaceae bacterium
CGTTCAGCTTCTGCGTCGAGATGCGGATCTGCTGTTGGGGCTCATCCACGACGATCTCGGGGGGCATGAGTGGACTCCGCGAATAGATTCGGCGACTCGCCGAGCTCAGGCAACCGGCCGCTCGAAGCGACGGCGCAGCCAGACCGCTGCGCCGTTCATGACGAAGAGGAACCCGAGGAGCACGATGATGGCGCCCGCCGTCTTCTCGGCGAACGCCCGCTCGGGGGCGTCCGACCAGAGGAAGATCTGGACCGGTAGCACCGTCGATGGGTCCTTGAACGAAGACGGGACGTCCGCGACGAAGGCGACCATGCCGATCATCAGCAGAGGCGCCGTCTCGCCGAGCGCCCGGGCCATGCCGATGATCGTGCCCGTCAGGATCCCGGGCAGCGCCTGGGGCAGGACGTGATGGAGGACCACCTGGAGCGGCGATGCGCCCACACCCATCGCGGCCTGCCGCAGAGACGGCGGTACCGCGAGCAGCGACGCGCGCGTCGCGATGATGATCGTCGGCAGGGTCATGAGCGAGAGCACCATGCCGCCCACGAACGGCGCCGACCTGGTCAGGCCGAAGAAGCCGAGAAAGACGGCGAGCCCCAGCAGGCCGTAGACGATGGAAGGCACCGCCGCGAGGTTGTTGATGTTCACCTCGATGAAGTCCGTCCAGCGGTTCGTCGGCGCGAACTCCTCCAGGTAGATCGCGGCGGCGACACCGACCGGGAAGCTCAGCAGGAGCGTCACCACGAGGGTGTAGAGAGAGCCCCAGAGCGCGCCCCCGACCCCGGCGAGCTCGGGCTCGCGGCTGTCGCCACCCGTCAGGAAGGCCGTGTTGAAGCGCGAGTGGACCATGCCCGCCGCCACCATGTGGTCGATCGCGTCGATCTGGTCGTCGCTGAGCCGGCGCATCGACTCGGGGGCCTCTCGATCGACGTGCCCCTGGAGGTAGAGCACCGCGTCGTCGGAGAGCGGGAGATCGAACGTGAGGGTGCGTCCCACGAGGCTCCGGTCCTCGAGGACGGCGTCCTGTACGTCGAACGCAGCCCCGCGGCTCACGAGCGCCGTGAGGCGGCGCTTCGCGGAGCGGCCGCTCACATCGGGGAACTCGGCGTAGAGCGCCGACTTGATCACGGCTGCGTAGCTGCCGCTGCGCAGCGACTGCCGGGTGCCGTCGCCATTCGGGTCGACGCGATCGGCCTCGAGCTCGAGCTCGAGCGTCACGAGGTGCGTCTCGAACGCGGGCAGGCCCCGAAACAGCACCGACCCGAGCAGCAGCACGAGCATGCCGAGCGCCACGCCGATGGCCGCGAGCCCCGCGAACCGGAACATCGCCTCGTTCCGATACCGCTTCGCGAGGCGCTTCTCGAATACGCTTCGGTCGATCGGCCCCGGGCTACTCATACTGCTCCCGGTACTTTCGCACTGTGGCCAGTGCGAGGACGTTCAGCGCCAGCGTGACGAGAAAGAGCGTGAGCCCGAGGGCGAAGGCCGCCAGGGTCTTGGCGCTCTCGAACTCCTGATCGCCGACCAGCAGGGTCACGATCTGCGCCGTCACCGTCGTCACGGCCGACAGTGGGTTCGCCGTGAGGTTCGCCGCGAGCCCCGCCGCCATCACCACGATCATGGTCTCACCGACGGCGCGCGAGATGGCCAGGAGCACGGCGCCGACGATGCCCGGCAGAGCTGCCGGCACGACCACGAGTCGGATGGTCTCCGAAGGCGTCGCCCCGAGCCCGAGCGAGCCCTCGCGCAGCGATCGGGGTACGGCGCTGATCGCGTCGTCCGAGAGCGAAGAGACGAAGGGGATGATCATCACGCCCATGACGAGCCCCGCGGCGAGCGCGCTCTCCGAGGCGACGTCGAGCCCGACCCGCTCGCCCATGCCGCGCACCGCGGGCGCGATCGTGAGCGCCGCGAACACGCCGTAGACGACGGTGGGCACGCCCGCGAGGATCTCGAGCAGCGGCTTGACGACGTCGCGCACGCGCGACGTCGCGTACTCACTCAGGTAGATCGCCGACATCAGCCCGATCGGGACCGAGACCAGCATCGCGATCGTCGTGATGAGCAGCGTCCCGGCGAAGACCGGCACGGCGCCGAACGTGCCCGAGGCGCCGACCTGGTCGGCCCGGAGCGCCGTCTGGGGGCTCCACTCGGTGCCGAAGAAGAACTCGACGGGCGAGACGAGCTCGAAGAAGCGACTGGCCTCGAAGACCAGCGAGAGCAGGATGCCGATCGTCACCAGGATCGCGACGCCGCTGCTCGCCGCGAGCACGCGGATGAGCCCCCGCTCCATCGTTCGCCGGGCAGGCGAACGAGCAGGGAACCGTCGGGTCAGCGAGAGCGCGGCCTGATCGAGAAAGGGAATCTGCACGGTTGTCTGCGCCGGGATGAGAGGGTGAGCCGCCTGTATGCGGTCGCGGGGCCGCCTCGTGCCGTACGAGGCCCGGCCCGGTCGAGCCTAGAGTTGAAGCGGTTCGAGCGCGCCGGCCGACGAACGCACCTTCGCGCGATCTTCATCCGGCAGCGGGATCAGGCCCTTCTCCGCGAGATAGCCATCCTCGCCGCTCGCACGATCGCTGAGGAACTCGGAGATGAAGGCTTCGAGGCCCGGGATCTGCCCGACATGGGCCTTCTTCAGATAGAAGTAGAGCGACCGCGAGATCGGGTACTCGCCGCCGGCGATCGCCTCGAACGTGGGAGCCACGCCGTCGATCGTGGCTCCCGACACGCGGTCGGCGTTCTGGTCGAGGAAGGAGAAGCCGAAGATCCCCAGCGCGTCGGGGTTCGCGACCAGCTTCTGCACGATCAGGTTGTCGTTCTCGCCCGCTTCGACGTAGGCGCCATCCTCGCGCAGGGCGTGGGCGACGGCCTTGAACGCCTTCTTGTCCTTCTTCTTCATATCCTTCAAGAACGGGAACGTCTTCGCGCCCGACTCCATGGCCAGCTCGACGAAGGCATCGCGCGTGCCGGACGTCGGCGGCGGCCCGAGCACCTCGATCCTGGTGTCCGGCAGCGAGGGATCCACGTCCTTCCACGTTCGGTTGGGGTTCGAGACGAGCTGATCGTTCACCGGGATCTGGCGAGCGAGAGCCAGGAAGACGTGCCGGGTCGTGAGCTCGACCGGCTTCGCGCGGTGCGCGCTCGCGAGCACGATGCCGTCGTAGCCGATCTTGACCTCCACGATCTCCTTCACGCCGTTGTCACCGCAGAGCCCCACCTCGGAGGCCTTGATCCGGCGCGACGCGTTCGCGACGTCGGGCGTGCCCTCGCCGACGCCGCCGCAGAAGAGCTTCAGGCCACCGCCAGAGCCGGTCGACTCGACGATCGGCGTCTTGAAGTCGGTCGAGCGACCGAACTGCTCTGCGACCGCGGTCGAGAACGGGAAGACGGTCGAGGAGCCGACGATCTGGATCTGCTCCCTCGCAGACGCCGTCGCAGCGACCAGCAGCGCGCCGGCGAGTACCAGGAGGGAGTAGAGGCGGCGGCACGGACGGGAGGTGAATCGACGCGATCGAGCCAAGATGACGGACTCCTCAGGACTGCTTCGGGCGGTTGAGAGCGGACGCGGCGCTTCCCGACTCGGACTGATGAACGGACGAGGGGCGAGCGATGGGTACGGGACTTCGGCCCGTCGATGATGGGATCCAGTGCAGAGAAGGCCCGCCCCCCATGATCGGGCGATCGCACACTAGAATCGGTTCGTTCACGACGGGTGACGGGAATGTTACGATTGCATGAAGGTCGACCTGGGGGGCTGCCGGGGTCCGTCTCCTTGCGCGACATACAACGCCCACGTCATTCGCTCGTCACCGTCCAGGGCTAGATCACACCGCCGAGACGGTGAGTCACTTCTGGAGGCCTCTCGTCGACCGTGGACCAACATCCGACATCCAAGACCAGTCGCGAGCTGAACTCGCTCCGCGAGCTGATCCTGCGCATGGGTCAGCTCTCCGAGGAGATCCTCGCTCGCTCGCTCAAGGCCGTCTGGGAGCGCGATCGTGACGTCGCCGTGCAGGTGGCCACACTCGACCTCGAGATCGACCGCCTCGACGTGGAGATCGACCAGGCCGTGCTCCGCAGCCTCGCCCTGCTCGCCCCGGTCGCCACGGACCTGCGTGAGGTCGTGGCAGCCAAGACGATGGCCACCGACCTCGAGCGGGTGGGCGACCTCGCGCGGAACATCGCGAAGTGCGCGATCCGGATGACCGATCGCGGATTGACGGAGGTGCCCGGCCCGCTTCGAAAGCTGGCGGGCGAATGCCAGGACGCACTCGCCAAGTCGCTGCGCGCCTACTCCGACACCAACCCCGAGCTCGCTCGCGACGTCCTCGACCAGGACGACATGATCGACGACGAGGAGGACGAGGTGATCCGCACCGCGATTCGCGAGATCCAAGTGAACCCCGACACTTCCGAGCAGGCGATCGACCTCATCTTCATCGCCCAGAGCCTGGAGCGCGTCGCCGACCACGCCACGAACATCGCCGAGGACGTGATCCTCATCGCGGAATCCCTGAA
>CAYYSY010000446.1:0-7418 GCA_964474355.1 uncultured Spirochaetaceae bacterium
ATGCTGGGAGCGCCTCGCCGCCGGGGCCGAGCGCGTCGGCGAGCGCCTCGAGCGCGTCGGTCGCCGCCTCCTCCGGCTCGGCGACGCTCACGAGCCGGTCGTCCTCGACGATCGCGCTCTGGCCGTCGCGGTAGCCGAAGAATGCCACCGGCGCGCGCACGCCCGCGAGCACCACGACCGGCGCCCCGGCGAGGGCCTCGGTGGCCTGCTCGGGGAAGTAGGGCAGGCGGTCGAATGCGGGCAGCGCGCCGCCGCGCTCCCAACGCGCGGGGAAGGTCTCGACGAAGACGCGTACGCCGTGTGCCGCCAGCCGCTCGGCGGCGACGAGCCCCGCCTCGTCCAGCGCGGGTCCGCCGATCAGCAGCGCGGGCTCGCCCGAGCCTCTCGCCTGACGCAAGCGCTTGGCCACCCGCTCGATGCGCGACGACGACACGCTGCGCCGCGGCCGGATGCCGCCGGCGGGAAGCTGGGCCGGCCCCGACGACTCGTCCCACTGATGATCGACCGGGACGATCAGGGTCGCGGGACCGCGCTCACCCGATTGTGAGGCGACGATCGCGTCCAGGGTCTGCTGGGGCAGCTCGAGGGCCGACTCGCTCGTGGCCACCCACTGCGACACCGGCGCGGCGAGCGACATGATGTCGGAGGTCAGCGGGGCATCTGCGTCGAGATGCCAGCTCGCCTGATCGCCGATCACGTTGACCACCGGGCTGCGCGCGCGCCGCGCGTTGTGGAGGTTCGCGATGCCGTTGGCGAACCCCGGCCCGAGATGCAGGAGCGTCATCGCCGGGCGACGGGTCATGCGTGCGTAGCCGTCGGCGGCGCCGGTGCAGACGCCTTCGAAGACGCCGAGCACGGCGCGCATCCCCGGCACTTCGTCGAAGGCGGCGACGAGCGGCATCTCCGTCGTGCCCGGATTCGCGAAGCAGACGTCGACACCACACGCGATCGCGGTCTTCACCAGGCACTCTGCACCGTTCATCGGGGGCCTTCCTCCTCGGATGCTCCGGCCGCATCGTGGCGACGTCCGAGCCCCTCGATCATGGCATCCCCGTGGACTCCGCGCATCGCTCTGCACGCGGCGGCCTCATGCGCGCGGCGACTCTGCCGCGGGCGGGGCAGGGCGCCTTGCTAGCATCCCGTGGCCGCGCGTGGGCCATGCCCCGTCTCTACGAGGCTACGAGGAGATCTCCACATGTTCGAGCCCGTCGTCGCATTCCTCGCTGCCGTCGTCGCGCTCGGTTGGGGCGCGCGTCTCTTCGCCGAGGTCCTCCGCGCGCCGGCGACGCACGTGCGTGCTGGCGAGATCGCCCAGGCGATCGCCCAGGGCGCCCAGGCGTTCCTGCGTCGGCAGTACGGAACGGTGGCTCTGGTGGGCGGGCCCATCTTCGTGCTCGTCTGGCTCGTATTCGGCAGCTGGGTCGCCGCCGGCTTCGCGCTCGGCGCCGTCGCCAGCGCGCTGGCCGGCTTCATCGGCATGCACGTCTCGGTGCGCGCGAACGTGCGGGTGGCGGAGGCGGCGGGCAGCGGCTTCAGCGGGGCCTTCGATCTCGCATTCAAGGGCGGTGCCGTGACGGGCCTGATGGTGGTCGGACTCGGCCTGGGTGCTCTGGCCTCGCTCGTATTCGCGGGCCGTGTGCTCATCGACGACCCGTCGGCGCGGATGCCGACGCTCAGCCACGCGCTCGTCGGGCTCGCCTTCGGTGGCTCGCTGATCTCGGTCTTCGCGCGGCTCGGGGGCGGCATCTTCACCAAGGCCGCCGACGTGGGCGCCGACCTCGTGGGCAAGGTCGAGCGCGACATCCCGGAGGACGACCCGCGCAACCCCGCCACCATCGCCGACAACGTGGGCGACAACGTCGGTGACTGCGCGGGGATGGCGGCCGATCTCTTCGAGACCTATTGCGTGACCGCGGCCGCGGTCATGCTGCTCGCGACGATCCTCTTCGACGAGTCGGGGGACTCCGCGACCTCGCTCTTCCACTACCCGCTCATGGTCGGCACGCTCGGGATCGTAGGCTCGGTCGTGGCGCTGCCCTTCGTGCGCATCACCGAGCCGCCGCCGGGGGGCGTGCCCGACGTCATGGGCGCGATGTACCGCGGGCTCGGCGTCGCGTCCGCGGTGCTGGTCGTCACGCTGCTCGTCGTGACGCTCTTCTTCGACGTGCCGGACGTCGACGACCTCGGCCACGGCTTGAGCGAGCTGCGCGTCTGGCTCTGCGCCGTGATCGGCGTGGTGGTCACGTTCGCGATGCTCTGGGTCACGAACGTCTACACAGGCGACGGATCGAAGCAGGTGGGCCGGATCGCCGAGGCGAGCGAGGGCGGCCACGGGACGAACGTGATCGCCGGCCTCGCGGTCGGCATGCAGGCGACCGCCGTGCCGGTGGGAGTGATCGTGCTGGCGATCCTCCTGAGCCACGGGCTCGCCGGGCTCTATGGCGTGGGGATCGCTGCGATGGCGATGCTCTCGCTGGCCGGGCTGATCGTGTCGATCGACTCGTACGGGCCGATCACCGACAACGCCGGCGGCATCGCCGAGATGGCCGAGCTCGGCGACGACGTGCGCGCGGTGACCGATCCCCTCGATGCGTTCGGCAACACGACCAAGGCGGTGACCAAGGGCTACGCGATCGCGTCGGCGGGCCTCGCCGCGGTCGTGCTCTTCAGCGTATTCATCGAGGACCTCGAGAAGGGCGGTGTGGTCGCCAGCTTCGACCTGGCGAACGTGTCGGTGGTCGCGGGGCTGCTGCTCGGCGCCATGCTGCCCTTCGTGTTCGCTTCGTTCGCGATGAAAGCGGTGGGCGTCGCCGGCACGCAGGTCGTCGAGGAGGTGCGGCGCCAGTTCCGCGAGAAGCCCGGCATCATGGACCGCACCGAGCAGCCCGACTATGCGCGCTGTGTCGACATCGTGACGAAGGCGGCGCTCCGCGAGATGATCGTGCCGGCGCTGATTCCCGTGGCGGTGCCCATCGCCGTGGCTCTCACGCCCGGCTTCGGGGCCGAGGCCATGGGCGGCATGTTGATCGGCTCGATCGTCGCGGGCGTGTGCCTCGCGCTCTCGATGACGACCGGCGGCGCGGCCTGGGACAACGCCAAGAAGCTGATTGAGACGGGCGTCCACGGCGGCAAGGGCTCGGAGGCCCACAAGGCGGCCGTCACGGGCGACACGGTGGGCGACCCGTACAAGGACACGGCGGGCCCGGCCATCAACCCGATGCTGAAGCTCGTGAACATCATGGCGCTCCTGCTGATCCCGTTCATGTAACTTCGCTGGCCGATGTCCGACTCGGCCTCTCCTCATCCGCTCGACCGGCTGAAGCGCGAGCTCACGCTGACCGACGCGACGATGCTCGTCGTCGCCTCGGTGATCGGCGGCGGCATCTTCTTCACGCCGGCCGAGGTGGCGAGCCTGCTGCCCTCTCCGGTCTGGATCATGGCGGCCTGGGCAACCGGGGCGCTGCTCTCGCTGGCCGGCGCGCTGGCCAATGCCGAGCTCGGTGCCATGTTCCCGCGCGCCGGTGGCGACTACGTGTATCTCAGCGAGGCGATGCACCCGATCGCCGGGTTCCTGGTCGGCTGGCTGAGCTTCATCGCGATCTACGCGGGGACGATCGCGGCGCTCGCGGCGATCTTCGCCGAGGGCATCGTGCAGCGGGTCGGCGCATCCGACGACTGGATCGTGCCCGGCGCGGTGGCAGTGACGCTCGTCGTGTCGGCGGTCAACTACGCCGGGGTTCGCTGGGGGGCGCGCGCGAACAACGTGACGTCGTTCTTCAAGCTCGCGGCGCTGGCGGCCTTCGTCGTGCTCGGCCCGCTCTTCGGCGAGGGCGATGCGACGCGGCTCACGACGAGCGCGCCGGGCGCGACCGACGGGATCACCGCCGCGGCCTTCGGTCAGGCGCTGTCGCCGATTCTCTTCAGCTATCTCGGCTGGAACGCCTCGGTCTACGTGGCGAGCGAGATCCGAAACCCGCAGCGCGACCTGCCGCGCTCGCTCTTCCTCGGCCTCGCGCTCTGCGGCGGGCTCTATCTGCTGGTGAACGCCGTCTATCTCTACGCGCTGCCCATGGCCGAGCTGCAGGCCGCGGGCGACGCCGGGCACGCGGCGGCGCTCGCGCTCTTCGGGCCGGTGGGGGGCACGCTGGTCGCGGGGTTCGTGCTGATCTCGGTGCTCGGCACGCTGAATGCCACGGTGCTGGTCGGCCCGCGCATCGCCTACGCGATGGCCCTCGACGGGCTCTTTCCGGGCGGGGTCGACCGGGTGACCCGGGCCTTCAGCACGCCGGGCGTCGCCATCGGGGTGCAGACCGCCGTCACGGTGGGACTCCTGGTCGTGCTGCAGCGGTTCCCGGCGGCGCTGAACTTCACGGTTTTTGCGATCCTGCTCGCGACGATGGCGGACGTCGTTGCGCTCTACCTGCTGCGACTCCGCCGCCCGGATCATCCGCGGCCCTACCGGGCGTGGGGCTATCCGTGGGTGCCGGCCTTCTACGTCCTCGCCAACGGCGCGATCGCGGTCGCGATGCTCATCGGTCAGCCCCGGGAGTGCCTGATCAGCATCGCGCTCCTGGCGAGCGGGCTCCCCTTCTACTGGCTGTTCTCCCGACTGTCGGGACCGGGCACCGGCGGCGTCTCCGGACCCGAAGAGGCCACCGAAGACGCGACCGGGACAGGCTAGGAGAGGGCGGATCCAGTAACCTCCGGGCCTGCCCGAGGATCTGGATCCATGCGCACGCCCAGGCGAATCCACGGCTTCCCCCCTCGAAACACGAGGGCCCGCGCCGTTGCGTCCACGACGCGGCGGGCCGCGACGCCCCGCACGCTCGCGACCTAGCCCGTCGCGCCCCACGACGCCGGCCGAGCCGGCGCGACGGGGAGCGCAGCGGGCGACGCCGGAGAGCGAGGACCGGGGCGGGGCAAGGGCCGCCGCCGAGCGGGGCCCCGAGGGTCCCCTGACCATGGGAGCAATCGCCCGGAAGGGCGCGTCGGATCGCGGAAGGGAGCGATCCGGTAGAGGGACCGGCCGAAGGATCAGATCATGAGCGACGACGAACGACACGAAGACTGGCGCGGGGATCCGGGGGAGCTGAGGCCCGACGCCGAGCATCCCCGCGTGCGGCACGACTTCCACAAGCTGAATCGGCTGCCGCCGTACATCCTCGCGGAGGTCACCGATCTCACGCGGGCCGGCCGGCGCGCGGGCGAGGACATCATCGACCTCGGCATGGGCAACCCGGACATCCCGACCCCGGACCACGTGGTCGAGAAGATCGTCCAGGCCGCGCGTGACCCGCGCAACCATCGCTACTCGTCGAGCCAGGGCATCCCGAACCTGCGCGCTGCGATCACCGAGTGGTACGCGCGGAACCACCAGGTCGAGCTCGACCCGAACGAAGAGGCGATCGCGGTGATCGGCGCGAAGGAGGGGCTCAGCCACTTCGTGCTGATGACCATCGGCCCGGGCGACGTCGTGCTCTGCCAGGACCCCGCATATCCGATCCATCAGTACTCGGTGGCGATCGCCGGCGGCGACCTGCGGAAGGTGCCGCTCACCGACGACACCGACTTCTTCGCGAATCTCGAGCAGGCCGTGGCACGGACCTGGCCGAAGCCGAAGATGCTGATCCTGTCGTTCCCCGCGAACCCGACGACCCACGTGGTCGACCGCGCCTTCTTCGAGCGCATCGTCGCCTTCGCCCGGGCGAACGACCTGATGGTGCTCCACGACTTCGCCTACGCCGAGATCTGCTTCGACGGCTACAAGCCGCCGTCGATCCTCGAGGTGCCCGGTGCGCGCGACATCGCGATCGAGTTCGTCTCGCTCTCGAAGAGCCACTCGATGGCGGGCTGGCGCGTGGGCTTCGCCGCGGGCAATCGCGACATGATCCACGCGCTGCGGCGTATCAAGAGCTATCTCGACTACGGCATGCCCCAGGCGATCCAGATCGCGGCGATCACCGCGCTGCGCGGGCCCCAGGACTGCGTGGCCGAGAACGTTCAGGAGTACAAGGAGCGCCGGGACGTGCTGATCGACGGCCTGGGCGCCGCCGGCGAAGGGTCATGGAAGATCGAGAAACCGCTCGCGACGATGTTCGTCTGGGCGCGGCTGCCGGAGGCCTTTCAGGAGATCGGGAGCCTCGAGTTCTCGAAGCAGCTGCTCAAGGAGGCGAAGGTCGCCGTCTCGCCGGGCGTCGGCTTCGGCGACGCGGGTGAGGGCTACGTGCGCTTCGCGCTCGTCGAGAACAAGCACCGCATCCGCCAGGCCGTGCGCGGCATCCGCCGCTTCCTGCGCGACCACGGCGTGTCCGAGGGCTAGACGACGCGGTTCGCGAGCCGATCGGACGAAACGAGCTGCGAGCTCAGAAAGCGGATGAAAAGAGGAAAGTGGGCGTCATGAAGAATCGAGTCGGTGTCGGCGTCATCGGGCTGGGCACCATCGGCACCGGCGTCGCGAAGGTGCTCCGGAACAACGCGGACGTGATCCAGCAGCGGCTCGGGTTTCCCCTCGAGCTCGTGCGCGTGGCCGATCTCGACCTGGAGACCGACCGCGGCGTCGATCTGACGGGTGTGCGCTTCGACGACGACGCGGCGGGGCTCGTGTCGGACCCCGACGTCGACATCGTGGTCGAGCTCGTCGGTGGCTACGGCGTGGCCAAGAAGTTCATGCTCGACGCGATCTCGAACGGCAAGCACGTCGTCACGGCCAACAAGGCGCTGCTCGCGCTGCACGGCCGCGAGATCTTCGACGCGGCCGACAAGCAGGGCGTGGGCGTGCTCTTCGAGGCAGCGGTCGGCGGCGGCATCCCGATCCTGCGCTCTCTGCGCGAGGGCCTCGCCGCCAATCACATCCAGAGCGTGCACGGCATCCTGAACGGCACGACCAACTACGTGCTGACCGAGATGGAGTCGACGGGCGAGGACTTCGAGATCGTGCTGAAGCGCGCCCAGGACCTGGGCTACGCCGAGGCCGACCCGACCTTCGACGTCGACGGCATCGACGCGGCCCACAAGCTCGCGATCCTGGTCGGCATGGCGTTCGGCGCCGAGATCACCCATGAAGACATCCCGACCGAGGGCATCCGAGGCCTCCTGCCCGTCGACTTCGAGCAGGCCGACGAGTTCGGCTACCGCATCAAGCTCCTCGGCATCGCCAAGGCGAGTGAGAACGACGGCGGCGAGACCCGCATCGAGGCGCGCGTGCATCCGACGATGGTGCCGAAGGCCAGCATGCTGGCAGGCGTCGACGCGGCGATGAACGCGGTCGAGGTGCACGGCGACGCCGTGGGGCCGACCCTCTACTACGGCGCGGGCGCGGGCGAGATGCCGACGGCGAGCGCGGTCGTCGCGGACTTGATGGAGATCGCCCGGGAGATCGCCCGCGGAGGCAATGGGCCGGTCTCGCCGCTCTCGTACCT
>CAYYSY010000447.1:0-14166 GCA_964474355.1 uncultured Spirochaetaceae bacterium
AATGTCCGCGGCCATCAGATCCTCGCGTTCGAGCTCCTGCAGGAGCAGGTCGTACAGGGCGAGCGTCTCCTCGATCTCCGCCTCGGGGATGCGTCGGATCGCGAAGCCCACGTGATTGAGCACGTAGTCGCCGACCTCCACCGGGGTATCGACGATGTCGAGCCGCACCTCGCGCTCGACGCCCCAGAACTCGACCGTCGCGGTCAGCCCGTCGATCGCGAGCACACGACCCGGAACACCCAGGCACATGAACTAGCCCTCCTCTTCCGTCGCAGGTGCGGCGTCTTCGTTCGTGGCCACGGCATCCGCGACGAGCAGCTGCCCGAACGCGAGCCCGCCGTCGCCCGGCGGCAGCTGCATGGCCCGCATCACCTCGAACGAGTCACCGAGCCGTCGCTCGAGGCTCGAGAGCAGGAGCGGGTTCTGGAAGCACCCGCCGGCCAGCGCGAAGCCCGGGCGCGTCGATGAGCCCTGAGGGATCAGCTCTACGAACGCGGGCAGCGCCGCCTCGACCGAGGCTGCACCAGCCGCGACGAGCGTCGCGTGGAAGCGATCCGCGACGCGCGAAGGGCGAACGCCGGAGAGGACATCGTCGACGAGCTCCCGGACGGCGGGGCGAAGGTCGATCTGCCACGGTGTCGTCGTGGTGTCGAGCGCGAACGCGTACGGCGGCTCGTCGCGACCCGCGGCGGTGAAGCAGAGCGCCTGCGCGAGCTCGCCCTGATGGGTGGCCAGCGGCCTGCTCAGCAGCAGCGACCCGATCGCATCGAAGTAGCGTCCGACGCCGTGGGCCGCCGCGCAGAGCCCGTCGCGGGAGAGCAGCATCGCGACATGGGCGCGCTGCGTGCGGGGCACGACGTCGAACAGCGGGAGCGAGTCGAGCGGCGCCGCACCGTCGAAGGCGTCACCCAGCAATGCGAGCGCGAGCCGCCATGGCTCTCGAATCGCCTGCTCTCCGCCGGCCAGCGCGATGGGACGGAAGGTGGCCAGCCGGCGCACGGAGCGGGCGTCACCGAGCAGCAGCTCGCCGCCCCAGGCTGCCCCGTCGAGCCCCGCGCCGGTGCCGTCCCAGACGAGACCCAGCGCGGGTGCCCCGAAGCCGTGCTCGCCGAGGACGGCGGCCATGTGCGCGTGGTGATGCTGCACGCCGATTACCCGCGCGCCCTGCCACGCCCGCGCGAAGCGCGTCGACTCGTAGCCCGGGTGCAGATCGTGAGCGACGACCTCGGGCTCGACGCCGAGCCATTGCAGCCAACGCTCGACCGTCTCCTCGAGCCGCTCGACGCTCGCCGGGGACTCGATGTCCCCCACGTGCGCGCTCGGCCAGACCCTGTCGCCACGCCCGACACAGACGGTGTTGCTCCACTGGCCGCCGCAGGCCAGCACGCTGTGCTCCAGGGGGCGGCGGAGTCGGATCGGGCGCGGCACATGACCGCGAGACCGGCGCATCCAGATGGGACCACTCGGCGCACAGGCGGCGACCGAGTCGTCGCAGGGGGCCTCGATCGCGCGGTCATGGGTCAGCACCCCGTCCGCGAGACCGGCGAGGTCGGCGCCGGCACGATCCGCACGATACGGGATCGGCTCACCCGAGCGATTCGCGGACGTCATCACCAGCGGTCCGCCGAAGCCTCGCAGCAGCAGCGCGTGAAGGGGGGTGTACGCGAGCATGATGCCGAGCATCGGGCTGCCGGGTGCGAGCGAAGCTGCGAGGCCGGCGTCGTCGCGCCGTCGCAACAGGGCGATGGGGTGCGATTCGGAGGCGAGAAGCGAACGGGCATCCCCATCGATCAGCGCCAGCTTCTCGGCCTCTGCCAGCGTCCTCACCATCACGGCGAACGGCTTGACGGGTCGCTGCTTGCGCGCCCGCATGTGCTTCACCGAAGCGTCGTTGCTCGCATCGCAGGCCAGGTGGAAGCCGCCGATCCCGAGCACCGCGACGTGACGACCGGCGTGCAACGCGTCGAGCGCGTGCTCGAGCGCCGCGTCGCCCCCTTGCCGGTGCGGAAGATCCGGCGCCGTGAAGGAGAGCGCGGGGCCACAAGCCGGGCACGCGGTCGCCTCGGCGTGGAAGCGTCGATCGCCGGGGTCGTGGAACTCTTCGGCGCACGCAGGACAGAGATCGAACTCGCCCATCGCCGTGCGCTCGCGATCCCATGGAAGGGCGCGCACGAGGGTGTAGCGGGGGCCGCAATGCGCGCAGGAGATGAAGGGGTAGCGGGCGCGACGCGAGCGCGGATCGTCGAGCTCGGCCATGCACTCGGCGCAGATGGGGAGATCGGGGGCGACGTCCACCTGCAGATCGCCCTGCTGGTGCCCACCGTGCAGGCGGCTCGCCTCGATCGTGAACCCGCGCGGTGCGTCCGTGTCGGAGAGCGGGATGCGATCGATCGACTCGACCTGGGCGCCGGCGAGGGGCGGATCTTCGAGCAGCGCCTCGAACCGGCAGAGCGCCTCGTTGCCGCCGAAGGCGTCGATCCACACACCGTCCGCTGCGTTGACGACGGCACCCCGGAGACCGAGATCGAGGGCGGCGCGTGCGACCCAGGGCCGAAACCCGACGCCTTGAACGCTCCCACTCAGTCTCAGGCGCAATCCCATTCGGGATCTCCTCGTCCACCCCCCGGACTTCGGCTTCGCCGCCACCACGTCTTCGACTCGTGTGTCTCTACGCTCTCCCGATCGCTTCGATCCCTTCGAGGCGCGCCAACGGCGCCACAGAATCGTCACGCGACGTATTCATCGTGACACGACGAGCAGAGGGCCGCTACCGATCACGACGCGTGATCGCAGATCCCCTGGGTGAAACGAGCGCCGCGCCGTGCGGCGAGGCAATCCGCCCCACACTCGGCTCGAGCCGAAGCACACGGAGAGGGGCAACCCCCTCGATTCCGGCCTCAGTCGTCCGGCGGTCGCAGCGCCTCGCAGCGCATCGCGATGGCCGAGAGCGCGCTCGGCGTGGCTGCGACGCCCGCGCGTTGCTGGAGCCTTCGAATGCGGTCGATGTCGGCGGCGCGGTCAGACAGGTACGCGTCGAGCGCCGCGCTCGGATCCCCCGACCCGGCCACGAGGACGTGCTCGGTCACCGTGCGTTGGAGGTCGAGCAGGTTCTGTCGGAGATCCGCCATGATGATTCGATCCCAGAACGTACCCGCGTGTACGAACGTGAGGCGCTCGTAGATCCAGT
This sequence comes from uncultured Spirochaetaceae bacterium, assembly GCA_964474355.1. Lineage (GTDB taxonomy): Bacteria > Myxococcota_A > UBA9160 > UBA9160 > UBA4427 > CAYYSY01. The sequence goes on from CAYYSY010000447.1 coordinate 3,188, forward strand.
TGAAGCCGGCGCGATCTCCGAGGCGAGTGTAGGCGCGCGCCGCCTCCAACGCGGGGGCGGAGGTCGCCTCGACGATCCGGAGGATGTTCAAGCCGCGATCCACGAGGGGCAGGCACGCCACGCGCTCGGCGAGCTCGTTGGTCAGACCGTGCTGCATGAAACGATGACGGCGCTCGTCGAGCCTGCGCAGCTCGCTCGGCGCGAGGAAGTCGCGCAGCGCTCCATAGAGCCCATCCAGGGCGGTGCGCCAACGCTCCGCGCGGTCGACATCGAGAGCTGCAAGGTTCGACTTCACGAGGAAGCGCGCCACCATGCGCACGCCGTCGTCGAGCTGGATCAGCGCCGCGTACAGCTCCGTGCGCACATCCGACCAGTCCTGCTCGATCTGGTCGCGAACGGCGCGGACACCCATGATGTCTTCGGCGAGAAGCATCGCCGCGGCCGTCGTCGCTGCATCGGTCCCGAGCTCGGCCTGCAGTGAAGCGAAGAGCGTCGCTCCACCCGCATCGACGAGGTGATTGACGACGCACAACGCGACGATCTCACCACGAAGCCGGTGCGCATCCAGGGCGTCGGTCAGCTCGTCGCGAAAGCGGGCGGGAAAATAGTCCCGATAGATCGGCTCGAGATAGGCACTCTCCGTGAATCCGACGCCCTGCAGCGTGGCCTGCACCTGATGCTTGGCGAGACCCAGGATCACCGCGAGCTCCGGCCTCCAGAGGCCGACGCCCTCGGCCGCGCGCGCGCGGATGGTCTCGGCGTCGGGCAGATCGAGGTCGGCGGGCGCGAAGCCCGCGTGGTCACAGAGCGTCGTGACGGCGTTGGCGAAGGCTTCCGGATCCTCACGCGAGCGCGCCTCGTCGAGCGAGATCGAGAGCGCCTGGCCACCATTGTGAGCGAGCACGTCGCCACAGGCTTCGTCCGCGACGTCGAAGAGCAGCGCCCGGCGTTCGTCGGCGCCGAGCTGCCCCGAACGCACCAGAGGCGCGAGTGCGATCTTGTAGTTGACCTCGTGGTCGGAGAGGTCGACCCCGGCGCTGTTGTGGATCGCGTCGGTGTCGAGCAGGACACCATGCGTGGCCGCCTCGACGCGCGCGGCCTGCGTGAGGCCCAGATTACCGCCCTCCCCCACGATGCGCGTCCGCAGCTGCCGGGCATCGATCCGGACGGCGTCGTTTGCGCGATCGCCCGCGTCGCCGTTGCTCTCGTGCGTCGCCTTCACGTACGTACCGATCCCGCCGTTCCAGAGCAGCTCCACGTCGAGGCCGAGGATCGCCTTCACGAGCTCGGGGCCGCTCGCGTGATCGCCCACGCCAAGGCGCATGCGCAGCGCCTCCGGAATGGGAATTCGCTTCGACCCGCGCGGCCACACGCCGCCCCCTTCGGACAGTGCGCTGTCGGAGTAATCCTCCCAGCTCGAGCTCTCGAGCCCGAAGAGCCGCTCGCGCTCCCTGAAGGATGCATCGGGGTCGGGATCGGGATCGAGAAAGACGTGCCGATGATCGAATGCGGCGATCAGCTTCGCGCGACGCATGAGCAGCAGCCCGTTGCCGAAGACGTCACCGGACATGTCGCCGATGCCGGCGACCTCGTAGTCCTCGTTCTCCGGATCGATGCCGAGATGGGCCAGGTGATGCCGCACGCATTCCCACGCCCCCCGCGCGGTGATCGCGTAGCGCTTGTGGTCGTAGCCTTCGGAGCCTCCCGACGCGAAGGCGTCGCCCAGCCAGAAATCGCGGGCAAGCGCGATCTCGTTCGCGGTGTCGGAGAGGTGCGCCGTCCCCTTGTCCGCCGCGACGACGAGATACGGATCGTCTCCGTCTAGACGGCGCACGCCGGGCGGCGGCAGCACCTCGCCGTCGGGCGAGAGGTTGTCCGTCACGTCGAGCAGGCTCGCGACGAAGACGCGGTACTGCTCGTCGGCAGCGCGGCGCGCCTCGATCGGCGTCTGGCCCTCGCGACGCAGGACGAACCCACCCTTCGCACCGACCGGCACGATGATGCCGTTCTTGAGCATTTGCGTGCTCATCAGCCCGAGGATCTCGACGCGCAGATCGTCGTGACGGTCACTCCAGCGCAGCCCGCCGCGCGCCACGGGCCCGCCGCGGAGATGGACCCCCGCGAGCTCCGCCGAGTGCACCCAGATCTCTCGATGGGGCACGACACCCGAGAGATCCTCGATGCGACTCGAGTCGAGCTTCAGGACGATGCGGTGCGGTTGGGAGGGCGGAGCAAAGAAGCTCGTCCGCACCGTCGCCAGGATCAGATTGTGGAAGCCATGCAGAGCGCGGTCTTCGTTGAGTGCCGAGATCCGATCGCGATACGCCTCGAACTCCCGCGAGAGCTCGTCTTCGCGACGTGCTCGGGCCGCGTCTTCGATGTCGGGATCGAGGCGGGCCTCGAACCACCGCACCAGGATGCGCGCGGCGATCGGGTTCTCGAGCAGGACACGAATCAGGTACGGGCGCGACAAGACGCCCTGGATCTGCTGGAAGTACTCGAGATACGCGCGAAGCAGATCGACCTGACGCCAATCGAGCCCCGCGCCGAGGACGAGGCCATTGAGCGCATCGCTCGGCATCGAGCCGATCAGGGCCGCGCGCAGCGCGTCCGACAAGCGGTCGGCGACGCCATCGAGATCTTCCTGGCTCCGCCCGAGCGGAAGGATCCGCAGCGACTCGACGCAGACGGGCGGCTGGTCAGCCGGCTCGATCTCGAAGAGCTGCGCATCGAGGACCCGAAGGCCGAAATGATCCGCGACTGGGAGCACGTCCGAGAGCAGCGGACTCTCGGCGAGGTACAGGCGCAGCGTCGACGTTTCACGCTCGTCGTCGCCGCGGTCGAAGTAGAGCGCGAGCTGGGGCTCTCCCGTCGCCGCGAGCGCCTCGAGCCCTTCGACGTCCCGGATGGCGTCGACGGGATCCGTGGCCAGCTGGATCGCCTCGGGGAAGGCACGCTCCCAGCGCGCTGCGAGTCGGCGCGCCTCGGCCTCGCCATGCGTGCGACGCAGTCCCTCGAGCAGCCGATCCTCCCAGGGCGAGCAGAGGTGACGCACGGCCTCCTCGAGCTTCGCCGGGTCGGTGCGGATCGTCTCGCCTTCGGCCGCCGCGCAGAAGCAGTTGACGATCGCCGCCCCCTCCTCGACGAACGACGTCCGGTCGTCGATGAAGCGGGCGCCCGTCTCGGCTTCGAGCAGCGCGCGGATGCCGGCACGCAGATCTTCACGGTAGTGCTCCCTGGGAATCACGATCGCCGCGTACAGGAGCCGGCCCCGGGGATGCGTGCGCGTCACCAGTCGCACCGACTTGGACGAGGTGGCGGCGACGAGCTCGGGCAGCAGATCGGCCAGGCGCTCGACGTCCGAGCCGACCAGCAGCTCGACGGGGAGTGAGTCGAAGGCCGTCACGATGGCCTGGTGCGCGTGCGATCCGTACGTGAGCCCCAGACGCTCGACGAGCAGCCGCAGTCGCTCCGAGAGCAGCGGGATCTGAGACCCCGGCGTACGCAGGACGCGGCGCGTGAAGAGCCCCACCAGGATCGAGAAGCCGACGACCCGACCCCGCTCGTCGTGCTCCTTCACGAGGATCCGGTCGAGACGGCCCGCGCGATGGATCCGCGACTCGAGGCGGGACTTGCTGATCAGGATGACGCGCGGGTCCTCCAGGTCCTCCCGGATCTCCTGCGGGACGTCCTCGCCGCGCGCCGGCTGCTGCAGCCGACTCGAAGCGTCCTCTCGCCACATGCCGAGCCCGGTGTCGGGCACGATCTGCACCTCGAGCGCATCGCCCTCGCCCGTCACCCGATACCGGCGCGTGCCGACGAGCAGGAAGCGCCCTTCGATGATCCAGTCGAGGAAGCTCTGCACCCGCTCGGCGCGGGCCACACCTCCGTCGAGCGCCGGCCCGGCGAACTCGAGATTCGCGTTCAGCTCTCGCACGGCCCGGATCATCCGGCGATGATCCTCGGTCACGTCAGCCACCCAGGACATGACCTCTCTCAGCTGCGAATCGAGCTCCTCGAGAGAGCCGGGCTCGTCGATGGGCGGCCCGACCTCGACGTAGACGTACGACTCGCGGGTGTCACCGTTCATGCCCGGAGCAACGTCGAGCAGGCGACCCGCCGCATCGCGGTCGATCCGCATGATCGGGTGGATGACCAGCCGCTCCTGCAGCCCGAAGCGACTGAGCAGGAGCTCGATCGTATCGAGGATGAAGGGGCGATCGTCCTGGATCACCTCGATGATCGTGTGGCCGGGCCGGTCGGGCCGGTTGCGAGCCCGGACGAGGATCTCCCCCGGTGCCCGGCGGCGGACCCACTCGAATGCCTCGGCGACCAGCGCAGCGAGCGCGGTCGCTCCACCCGCCGGATGCGACTCGAGGCCCTCGAGCAGGTGGCGCGCGAAGCGCTCGAACGCGCTTCGGTCCTCGACATCGATCCGCTGGACCGCTTCGTCGATCACTTCGCTCTCGAGGGTTCCCGTCATGGCCACGAATGTAGTCGATGCGTCCAGGGGACCGGGCCCCGCGGTCGCCTCGACTCGAGGCGCAGACTGCACCGAGGGGGAGCGTCCAGCGCGGCTTCGCCCGACGCCGCGCTCACGACTCCGCGAGCCCGAGCGTCTCCCGCACGCTGCGAAGCCCCTTCGTGAGGCCACTCTGCAGGTCGTCCATCAGCGTGTAGACGACGGGCACGACGATGAGCGTGAGGAGCGTCGAGGTCGTGAGGCCGCCGATCGCGACGACGCCCATCGGCGCGCGCCACTCCGAGCCGTCGCCGAACCCGATGGCCAGCGGAAGCATGCCGAAGATCGTCGACACGGCAGTCATCAGCACGGGGCGCATCCGCGTGGGGCCGGCTTCGAGCACCGCCTCGCGTAGATCGAGGCCACGCTCGCGCAGGGTATTCGTGTAGTCGACGAGCAGGATGCCGTTCTTCATGACGATGCCCATCAGCATGAGGAACGCGATCTGGCCCATGACGTCGAGGCTCATCCCGGCGAGACGCACGGCGGCGAACGCGCCGACGAACGAGAGCGGCGCCGAGAGCATGATCGTGAACGGGTGCACGAACGAGTTGAACTGCGCGGCGAGGATCATGTAGATCGCGACGAGGGCGAGCATGAACGCGAAGCGGATCGCCTCCGTCATCTCGCGAAGCCGCTTCGAGGGCCCGACCGCGTCGAACTCGTACTCGCCGCCAATGCCGAGCTCGCGTGCCCAGGCAGAGATCTCGGCATCGGCGTCCGCGGCGGCCTTGCCGACGAGGTTCGCGTAGATCGTGATCACCCGGGTCCTGTTCTCGCGCTCGATGTCGACCGGGCCGCTGCCGATCTGCGGCGTGACGAGATTGCGAAGCGGGATCAGTGCGCCGCTGCTCGAGCGCACACGGACGAGGTCGAGTGCGGTCACGTCGTCGCGATCCTGGGGACGGATCTGCACGCGCACGTCGTAGCGCTCACCGCGCTCCTCGAACGTCGCGGCGTCGACCCCCGCGAACAGCGCCGAGATCGTGCTCCCGATGCGAGCGGCCGGCACGCCGAGATCCGCGGCGCGCTCCCGTGAGATCTCGAGGGCGATCTCGGGCTTGCCGACCTCGTACGAGAGGAACACGTCGGCATAGCCCCCGCTCTGACGCATGCGTTCGGCGAGGTTGCCGGTGTAGTACTGGAGCCGGCCCACCTCCGGCCCGCGCACCGAGTACATGAGGTCGGAGTGGCGCCCCCCCGCCATCGAGACGAGGCCGAGCTCCTCGACCGCGTAGTCGTCGATCGGCAGCGCGAGCGCGGCGATGCGCTCGCGCATCGCCCCCATCACGTCGTCTTGGGTCGCGCGACGCTCGCTCTTGTGGACGAGCTGCACGAAGACTTCCGCCTCATTCACCCGCTTGAGCGAGCCGGCGCCGATCGTGGTGAAGACGACCGTGACCTCCGGCATCTCGAGCAAGGACGCCTCGAGCTCGGCGGTCACCGCCTCGGTGCGGTTCAGCGTGGTGCCGAGCGGGAGCTTCACCCAGACCTTGAACTCGCTGCTGTCGTTGGCGGTGACGAAGTCGATGGGCACCGTGCTGCCGACGCCGAGCCCGCCGATGAACGCCGCGAGCGCGAGCCCCACCACGACGAGCCGGTGCCGCAGGCCCCAGCCCAGCGCCCTCCGGTACCAGCCCTCGAGCCAGCGGTAGCTGCGCTCGAGGGCGTGCCAGACGCGGCCATGCTCGTGCCTCAACCGCACGTAGCGGGCGGAGAGCATCGGCGTGAGGCTGAGCGCGATCAGCGTCGAGGTCATCACGACGGCCGAGGCCGTCAGCCCGAACTCGCGGAAGAACTGGCCCACCACGCCCGTGAGAAAGGCGATCGGAACGAACACGCCGCAGACCGCGAGCGAGGTTGCGATCACCGCCAGCCCGATCTCGTCGGTGCCCTTCGACACGGCCTCGTTCGGTGGGAGGCCCTTCTCCATGTGCCGATAGCCGTTCTCGAGCACGACGATCGCGTCGTCGATGAGCAGCCCGATCGAGAGCGCCAGCGCCATCAAGGTCATCGTGTTGATGGTGAAGCCGAACAGGTAGAGGAAGCAGAACGTGGCCACGAGGGCAGCGGGGATCGTGACGCCGGCGATCAGCGTCGTGCGCACGTTTCGCAGGAAGACCAGCACGACCACCGCGGCCAGCAGGGCCCCCCAGGTGAGTGCCGTGGCCACGTCGCGGATCGAGCTGCGGATGAACCGCGACGTGTCGATCGCCTGGATCATCTCGTAGCCGTCGGGCAGATCCGGCTCGATCATCGCGAGCTCGGCCTTCACCGCGTCGACCACGCGCACCGTGTTCTCGCCCGATTGCCGCCGCACCTGCAACGCGACGCCGCGCCGCCCGTTCAGGCGAGAGAGCGTGCGCTCCTCGGCCAGGCCGTCCTCGACCGTGGCGACATCACGCAGGTGCACCACGCGACCACCGCGCTCGGCCACGACGATGTCGGCGAAGGCCTCGGCGCTCGCCAGCTTGCCCTCCGTCTTGAGCGTGTACTCGGCGTGGGCCGTCTCGATGCGCCCGCCGGGTAGCTCGACGTGCTCGGTGCGCAGCGCCCCGAGCACCTCGTCCACGGCGAGCCCGTGGCCCGCGAGGCGGAGCGGGTCGATCCAGATGCGGATCTCACGTGGCCGCGCGCCCACGATCGTCACGCTGCCCACACCGCGCACGCGCTCGAGTCGCGTCTTGACCCGCTTGTCGGCGTACTCGCTGATCTCGCGAATCGAATACGGCGCCGCGAGCATGACCCCGAGCACCGGGCTCGCGTCGGGATCGATGCGGCCGACCACCGGCTCCTCGATGTCGTCGGGCAGCTCGGCGCGCACCGCCGCAACCTTCTCGCGGACCTGCTGCGCCTTTTCCTGGATGTCGTACTCGAGCTCGAACTCGATGAAGAGCAGCGAGAGCGAATCGCTCGAGTCGCTGCGCAGCGAGCGGATGCCCTCGATCGTGTTGATCGACTCCTCGAGGATCTCCGTGACCTCGCGCTCCATCGTCTCGGGCGCGGCGCCGACGAGCACGGTCTTCACGGTCACGAGCGGGAACTCGACCCGCGGCCAGAGATCGACGCCGAGCCGGGGGATCGACACCAGGCCCAGCACCACGAGCCCGCCGATCAGCATCACGGCGAAGACCGGGCGCCGGATCGAGACGTCGGCCAGCCTCACTCTGCCGCTGCTCCGTTCTGCGCCGAGGCCTTCGGTGCGACCCGCATTCCCGGCCCGAGCGTGCGCGCGTGCTCGCCCACGACGATCACGTCGTCGACGCGCACGCCATGGAGCACCTCGACCGCGTCCTCCGACACGACGCCGAGTCGGACCGTCACGGACACGGCGCGCCCATCGCGCACCACGAGCACCCGCGCCTCGCCCTCTTCGCGCCGAATCGCCTCGCGCGGCACGAGCACCACGTCGCTCTTGGCCCGGGGCAGGATCTCGATCTCGGCGAAGAGCCCGGCCTTGAGGGCTCGCTCCTCGTTCGGCACGCGCATCTTGACGAGAAAGGTGCGCGTCGAGGGGTCGATCGCGTCGCCGACGCCGTTGACGGTCGTGGCGATCGGATGCGCCAGGCCTTCGACGTGGAGCAACGCCGAGTCGCCGGGGCGAATCGCACTGAAGTGGATCTCGGGGATGGTCGCCTGGGCCTCGAGCTCGCTCGTCTCCTGCAGCACGAGCACGATGGTCTGGGGCTGCACCAGGGCCGTCGTGCCCTCGTCCTCCAGCCGGGCAGCCACCGACGCCTCGTAGGGAGCGCGCACGAGCGTCTGGTCGAGGTTGCGCTGCGCGAGCGCCAGCATCTCCTCGGCCTCGCGCACGGCGGCCCGGGCGACGTCGTCCGAGGTCGAGAGCTGATCGACCGCGTTGTCGGACATGATGTCCTGGCTCCGCAGCTTCTCGCCGCGCTCGAGGTCCGCGGCGACCTGCTTGCGCTGGGCCTTCGCGCTGTCGAGCCGTGCACGGGCCTGGCGGAGCGCAAGCACGTAGGGCTCGCGGTCGATGCGGAAGAGCGGGTCTCCCGCTGCGACGCGATCCCCCTCCACGACGAAGATCTCGGCGATGCGCCCGCGGACCTCGGGACCGATGCGACTCTCGCGTCGGGCGAAGAGGCTGCCCGGCGCGGAGATGCGCTGCAGGATCGAGCCGCGTCGTACGAGCGCCGTGTCGACCTCGAAGAGGGGCTCGGCGGCCGGGGCGGGGCGGGTGGCCGCCGCAGCGTCGGGCGCGACGGACGACACGTCTTCGCGGCAGCCGATGCTCGCGACGACGACGAGCGCCGAGGCCGCGCAGAAAACGACCCACTTCCTTCGATTCACCGAGGCTCTCCAGTCGTCGGCCGGGCCGCTCGAGGCCCGCGCCAGGCGGGGCGCCGTTGCAGCCGGGGCCGACTTCGTAGCGCAGCGCCGGCCCCGAGGAGGGCGGAGGATCGGGCATGCGCGACGCCGGCGCTCGCGCGGCGCTGCCCCGGCTCGGTGCGCCGCAGCGGGTGCGACACCGGGATCAATCCGGGGGATTCGGGGTTTGCGGGGTCGGTGCAGGCGCAGGCAGGCGCGCCGCGTGATCCGTCACCGCGCGCAGGTCGGCGTCGGTCAACGTGGAGAGTGGGGGGTCGGTGCCGGGATGTGCGTTCCGTCCCCACGCAGCGAGCTGCCGCGCGCGCCGGAGCAGATAGGCGTAGTGCTGGCAGGCGAGCCACGGGACGCGCTCGGCGGCGTCGCCCTGCCCCGCCTCGCCGTGGCAGCGGGCGCAGGCAGTCCGGTAGAGCCGTGCGCCACGCTCGAGGTCGTCGCCCGGCCCCGGCTGGCAGGTGGCGTCACGAGGCATCGCCGCCACGAAGGCGGCGACGTCGGCGACGTCGCGCGCGTCGGAGAGCTCCTCGACGTGGGGCTTCATGACCGGGTTGGAGCGCTCGCTCGAGCGGATCGCCGCGAGCTGGGCCTCGATCACCGGCGCATACTGTCCGGCGATCTTGGGGAACGTGCCATCCGGGTTGCCCGCCCCGTCGGCGCCGTGGCAGACGCTGCAGCGCTGCCAGGCGCGCACGCCGGCCTCGGAATCGGCCGAACGCTCGTGCACCTCGTCTCCGACCACCGACGGCGAGTAGAAGAGGACGACGATCGCGACGAGCCAGTGAGAGCGGTGTCGGAGGAGCGGCACGGGACCGGAGTGTAGGGGCTCGGCTCGACGTCGGGGCGCCGCCCCGATCGCATCGGGACCGGATCCGGGCGCTCTCAGCATGGTCTCGCAGCCGGACCGAGGCTCACCGAGGGGCAGGAGCCGGCGCAGCGTGGGCACAACCCCACCGTGGCGAGGTCCGATCACGACCGGCCTGCGAAGTTTCCGCGACGAGCGCCCCGAAATCGAGGCCGTGTCGGTCACGTGACATCAGCGAACGAGCCCCTGGGCCATAATTCGTGGCGATTCCGGCGAAGGGGCGAAATCGTGTCCTCCACATTGGCACTGGTACTCGCAGGGGGCGAGGGGCAGAGGCTCAGCCCACTCACGAGCGAGCGGGCAAAGCCGGCCGTCCACTTCGGTGGCCGCTACCGGCTCGTCGACTTCGTGCTCTCGAATCTGGTCAACAGTGGTCTGCGCCAGATCCGCCTGCTGACACAGTACCGATCGACATCACTCGTCCAGCACGTCGCGCGCAACTGGGCGCTGGCCACGCACGTGGCCGACGAGTACATCGAGACCGTGCCCGCATCGATGAACATCGGGCCCACGTGGTTTCGCGGCACGGCCGACGCGATCTGGCAGAACCTCGATCTGCTGCGAGAGTCGCGGCCGAGCGACGTCTTCGTGTTCGGTGCGGATCACATCTACAAGATGGATGTGAGCCTGATGCTCGATCATCACCGGGCGATGGGCGCCGACGTCACCGTCGCGACCGTCTCGGTCCCGCGAAAGGAGGCGCGCGCCTTCGGCTGCGTCGCCGTCGATGGCGGCGGCTGGGTCACGAGCTTCCAGGAGAAGCCGGAGCATCCGCCCGGCCTCCCCGACGATCCCGATCGCACCCTCGTCTCGATGGGCAACTACATCTTCCGCGAGCCAGCGCTCGTCTCAGAGCTGCGTCGAAACGCAAAGCTCGAGGCGACGACCCACGACTTCGGCCGCGACATCCTGAGCACGGCGCACGAGCGCTTCAAGGTCGCGGCCTACGACCTGAACAGTCAGCTCCCGCCCGGCGAGGCGGAGAACTCGCGCGGCTACTGGCGGGACGTCGGCACGATCGACTCCTACTACGAGGCGAGCATGGATCTCGTCGCCGTCGAGCCGCGCCTCAATCTCTACAACCCCGACTGGCCGATCGGTGGAAGCGGCAGCGGCGCCAGCCCCTGCAAGTTCGTGTTCGCCGACGACGATCGCAATCGCGTGGGCACGGCCCTCGACTCGATCGTGGGCTCCGGCACGATCATCTCGGGCGGTCAGATCGAGCGCACGGTCTGCTCGGACGGCGTC
>CAYYSY010000448.1:0-7866 GCA_964474355.1 uncultured Spirochaetaceae bacterium
CTCCAGTCCCAACCATGATCTCATCCTCCACGAATCCGTCCACGAGTCCTTCGCGCATCGAGCGAACCTCCGTTAGGCGTGAATGCTGTCGAACGCTACCAGCAGGAAAAACGATTCACAAGCAAGTAGATGCATTGTCACCGGGCCGTAGGTCCCCGAACCCCTTCGGGATTCACAATTCCCGCGGACTGGTTGCGATGCGTCCGGAAACGTCCATTTCAGGGCCCCGGCGTCCGCTGTGTTCGCCTCCGCTTCCGCAGGTCCTGATCGGTCGAAATCCGGCCGTCCCCATGAGGCCCGGCAGACTGGCCGTCGGCTCTGCGGCGGCCTTTCCGAGGGGGATCGGGGTCACTTCGGCGGTCGAACGTTCGCTTCAGCCTCGGCCCAGGCGCGCTTCGCGGACTGCGCGAATCGCAGCAGCTCCACCCGGGTCGCTTCGATCTCCTCGGCGGCCGCGACCTCCGCCGAGATCCGCCACACCACGGCTCGCCCCGGGCGCCTGAATCGGCTGCGATCGAGGCCGGTCCAGGCGCGGACCGCCTCGGCGACGGGGCCTCCAAATCCCTCCCGCCAGTGGACGGTTAGCTGTCGCGACTCCGGACTCTCGAAGAGGCCGACCTCCACCTCGGTGCCGTCCTCGAGGGCATCCCTCTCGACGGCCAGGCGCTGCCAGGCGCGACCGGGGTACGCCGTCTTGCCCGAGAGCATGCTGCCGCGCCGATTCTGGTGATCGTCGACGCCGAGGAAGAGGAGGATGCCGGCGGGATGTCCGACGCCCGCGCCTTCCGGCGGGGTGTACTCGCGGTAGAGGCGCTCCGAGAAGTGCACGCTCCCGAGGAAGACGAGGTCGGCCGACTTGCCGCCGGCCCGGCGGTCGTCGATCCGCTTCGGCAGGCGGCGGAGCGGAGGCCGGTCCTCGTCGCTCGACCAGCGCGGCACCCAGGTCCCCACGAGCAGGAGGCCGACGACGACAGCGCCGATGGCCGCCTGTCGTCCGCTCACGCCCAACCGCAGCAGCGGCGTTCGCGCGCCGGCCTGCCGCGGCGACTCCGGAAGGACCCGATCGAGCACCCGGTCGATGCCTGCGAGCACGAGCACGCCGACCACCACCATCGCCACGCCCTGGGTCGTATGGACCGAGCTGATCGAGGCGTACGGGTTGAAGATGATCGACAGGATGCGCGCCAGATTCACGACGATGCCGACGACCGGAGAGAGGGCGAGCAGCAGCAGCGTGCGCTGCGTGCGGCGTCCGAACAGCTCGGCGTAGACCACCGACGCCATCACGAGGGTCTGCACCAGTCGCACGCCCGAGCAGGTCTCGATCACGTGGAAGATGCCGCGATGGGTGAAGATCTGATCCCCGATGCCCCATGCCTCGATCCCGACCGCGTTCAGCACCGAGGTGCAGATCTGCACGGTCGCGAGCTGCAACGGGAGCAGCAGCGCGTTCAGCAGCGCAGCGGGGATGGGGACGGCGAGGAAGAGGAAGAGGACAGGTAGGCGCACTGCGCGCAGACCGTCGCGCCCCGCGAGCAGCGCTGCCGATCCGAGCACGAAGAGCTGCAGCGCGTGGATCTGCAGATCGGGTGCGCCGACGTGCGCGGCCCATGCCATCGTGGCGAACGCGGCCGCGAAGAGGGCTCCGGCGAGCGCGGGGCTCCCCGCTCCGCGCGCCCACGCCGCCGCGATCCGACCGCGACGCGTGAGCAGCATCCAGAACGCGAGGACGCCGATCAGCCGAGGGTCTTCGCCGCTCGGATCGAAGAGTGCCCCCTCGACCCCGGTGGTAGCGCGCACGACCCCTTCCCTGGGGTCGAAGCTGAAGAGTGACCAGAAGGCGGCCACGGTCCCGGCGACGATGGCGACCCAGATGGCGAAGGGGACGATGCGCCCTTGCGGCCCCGGCTCGCCGGTCACGACGGGGTCTGCTCCTGTCGGGTCAGGACCCAGAAGCCCCAGGCGACGATGCCGAGCGACGGCAGCAGCACCGAGAGCGGGGTGTGCGCGTCGGTCCCGACGTTGTAGCCGGGGATCGCGAGCGCAGCGGGCGCAGCGATCGCCACCAGCGCGACCGCCTTGAAGCTCGTGTCGACGAGGATCGGCGCGAGCACCGACCCGGTCGAGAGCCGGCAGATGCCGAGCGCCACGCCCATGCCGATGGCCGACACGATGGCCGCGAGGGCCTGGAAGACGCCCGCGTCGCCCCCGGTCTGGCCGAAGGCGTGGATCAAGGCATAGAGGCAGCTCGTGAGCAGCAGCCCACGCCCGCGCCCGAGCCAGGCGACGAGGCCTTGCAGGATGACACCGAAGAAGAGGAAGCCCTCGACGATCGGCGAGATGCCGAGGGTGACGATGGCGATCTGCACCAGCGCCCAGCCCTCCGGTGCGTCCGCGACGACCGGAGCGAGCGGCGAAGTGTCGTCGCGCGCGCGCGAATCGTGTTCGTCACCGGCCGGCTCGGGCGTGGATGCCGCCGCCGCACGATCCGCGTCGGCCGGCGGAGTCACGGCCGCGTCCGCGTCGTCGCTCGCGGGAGGCGAGCCGGGTGCATCCGCCGCGCCGGCATCGGCGCTCCCTGCGTCGCCCGACGTCGCCTCGACGCCGAAGTCGGGCAGCAGCCCGTCGAGCGCGCGGCCGACGTTGTCGAGCTCGCTCGCCAGGAACACGAGCGGAACGAGACAGAGCAGCAGCGGGACGAGCCGTGGCGAGAATCCGCGGAGGCCGATCCTCTCGGCCTGGGGATCGGGCACCCAGCGCGCCGCGATCGTGGCGACGCCGCCCACGCCGAGCGCCTCCCCGACGCCGAGCGCGAGCAGGTCGATGTCCTCGAACAGCCCCACTGCCACGACCAGCGAGGCGAACGAGGCGCCAAAGGTCAGCAGCAGCGCGCCGGTCGGCGTCGGAAACGGAGGCCGAGGCTGGTCGGATGCCTCCTCTTCTTCTTGGTCGAAGGGATCGAACACGGCTCAGCAAGCGTCCCGATCGAAGGAGTGGACGAGGGGGCCGGGAGCTTTTCGGTCGAGCACGTCGCGCATCGGTCGGGTTTCGTCTCTCCGTGTCGTGCCAGCTCGTTTCATGACCGCTCCAGGCTCGCGGCGAGAGCGACACCCGTGCGGCTCCTCGGCTCGGCGACGATCGCCTCCGGCGTGCCCGTCGCCACGATCTCGCCGCCGGCGGTGCCGCCGTCCGGACCGAGGTCGATCACCCAGTCGGCGCACCTCACGACGTCGAGGTGATGTTCGATCACGACGACCGTGTTGCCCAGGTCGACGAGCCGCTGGAGCAGCTCGACGAGCTTCGCCACGTCCGAGAAGTGCAGCCCGGTCGTGGGCTCGTCGAGCAGATAGAGGGTGCGACCAGTGCTCCGCTTCGCGAGCTCCCGGGCGAGCTTCACCCGCTGCGCTTCGCCGCCCGAGAGCGTCGTCGCGGATTGCCCGAGGTGCAAGTAGCCCAGCCCGACGTCCACCAGTGCCTGAAGGGGGCGCTTCACGGTCGGCACGTTGCCCAGCAGCGAGAGCGCCTCCTCCACCGTCATCTCGAGGACGTCTGCGATGCTGCGCCCCTTGTAGCGGATCCCGAGGGTCTCGCGGTTGTAGCGGCGGCCGGCGCACACGTCGCACGTCACGTACAGGTCGGGCAGGAAGCTCATCTCGACCTTGCGCTGACCGTCGCCCTCGCAGCTCTCGCAGCGCCCGCCCTTCACGTTGAACGAGAAGCGGCCGGGTCCGAAGCCCTTCGCGCGCGCGTCGGGCACCTGGCTGAAGATTCGGCGGATGCCGTCGAAGGCGCCGGCGTAGGTCGCGGGGTTGCTGCGCGGTGAGCGGCCGATCGGCGCCTGATCGACGTCGATCACCTTGTCGATCAGCGCCTCGCCCTCGAGTGCGTCGAAGGGCTCGGGCGCGCGTGTCGCGCCGTGCAGCCTGGCCGCGAGCGCTCGGTGCAGGGTGTCGTTCACGAGGGTCGACTTGCCCGAGCCCGAGACGCCGGTCACGACGACGAGGCGACCGAGCGGCAGCTCGAGCGTCACGTCCCTCAGGTTGTGTCCGCGGGCGCCGCGCAGGACGAGCGTCTCGCCGCGGCCTTCGCGCCGTGCATCGGGCGGCGCGATGACGCGCTCGCCCGAGAGCCACACGCCGGTGGGCGATGCGTCGTTCGCCCCGAGCGAATCGGGCGGGCCCGTGGCGACGACCTCGCCGCCGTGCCGCCCCGCACCCGGGCCCATGTCGATCACCCAGTCCGCGGCACGGATCGTTTCTTCATCGTGCTCGACCACCACCACGGTGTTGCCCATGTCGCGCAGCCGCTCGAGGCTCGCGAGCAGACGTGCGTGGTCGCGTGCGTGCAGGCCGATCGATGGCTCGTCGAGGATGTAGAGCACGCCGAGCAGCGCCGTCCCGATCTGCGTCGCGAGCCGGATGCGCTGGGCCTCGCCGCCCGAGAGCGTGCCGCTCTCGCGTTCGAGGCTGAGATAGCCGAGCCCGACGTCGCGCAGGAACTCGAGTCGCTCGGCGATCTCGGCCAGCACGCGGTCGGCGATCTCACCGCGCGTGCCGTGGAGGTCGAGCGCATCGAGGAACACTGCGAGGTCGTCGATCGGCATGCGGCCGAGCTCGGGGAGCGTGCGACCTCCGACGCGCACGTGACGGGCCTCGACGCGCAGGCGCTCTCCGTCGCAATCGGTGCAGCGATGCTTCGTCTGATAGCGCGCGAGCCGGTCGTCCTCGCGCCGCGCTAGCTCGTCGAGCACGCCCTTCCACGCGCGCTTCACCTTGTTCTTGCGCGCCCGCCCGCCGCGAGTCGGACGAAGCCCGACCGAGAACGCGACCTCGCCCTTCACACCTTCGAGGATCGCCTTGCGCGCCCTCGCCGGCAGCTCGCGCCAGGGTGTGTCGACGTCGACACCCAGATGGTCGGCGAGATCGGCGAGCACGGTCTTGTAGTAGCGGGCCGTGCGTTTTCGCTGCCAGGGCTCGATGGCCGTCTCGAGCGGCAGCTCGGTGTCGGGCACCACGAGCCCGGCGTCGAAGCGGCGCACGACGCCGAGCCCGTTGCAGCCCGGGCACGCACCGCCCGGGTTGTTGAACGAGAAGAAGCGCGGGGCGAGCTCGGGATAGTTCACGCCGCAGTCGACGCAGGCGTTCTGCCGCGAGAGCAGCCACTCCTCAGGTGCCGCAGGCGGCTCGCCCCCTCCCACGACGTCGACGATGCAGAGCCCGTCCGCGAGTCGCGTCGCCGTCTCGATCGAGCCGGCCAGCCGCTTCTCCATGCCGTCCTTCACGATCAGGCGATCGATCACGACGTCGATGTCGTGGCGCTTCGTGCGCGCGAGCTTCACGTCGTCGGCGAGGTCGAGCATCTCGCCGTCGACGCGCAGCCGCGTGAAGCCGCGATCGCGGTACGAGTCGATCTCCTTCTTGTACGCGCCCGTGCGCCCGCGCACGACCGGCGCCATCAGCTGGATCTTCGTGCCCGCGGCGAGCTGCGTCACGCGCTCACACATCTCGGAGACGGTCTGCTGCTGGATCGGCTTGCCGCACTCGGGGCACTCGGGCTGGCCGACGCGCGCGAAGAGCAGCCGCAGGTGGTCGTAGATCTCGGTGGCGGTGCCCACCGTGCTGCGCGGGCTGCGCGAGATCGACTTCTGCTCGATGGCGACGGCGGGGGAGAGGCCGGAGATGTCGTCGACGTCGGGCGGCTCGAGCTGATCGAGGAACCCGCGTGCGTAGGCCGAGAGGCTCTCCACGTAGCGCCGCTGTCCCTCGGCGTAGAGGGTGTCGAACGCGAGGCTCGACTTGCCCGACCCCGACGGCCCGGTGATCACCACCAGGCGGTCGCGCGGTAGGCGCACGTCGATGCCCTTCAGGTTGTGGACGCGGGCGCCCTCGACGCGGATCTCGTCGGGAGCGTGCACGGCGCCGCCGGGTGTCTCGGTGAAGGCGCTGCTCATACGCGCGCCTCGGGGTGTCCAGGTGAAGGCGCTGCTGACGCGTGCGCCTCGGAGTGTCCAGGTGAAGGCGCTGCTGACGCGTGCGCCTCCGGAAGCGAGTGGCGGAGCGTCATGCGATCAAGGCTGACCCGTGACCTGCTCGATGCGCACGGCCTCGTTGAAGATGCCGTGGCGCGCCACGTACGTCTGCGAGCGGAGCGTCTCGAGCCACTCGAGATACGCGGCGT
This sequence comes from uncultured Spirochaetaceae bacterium, assembly GCA_964474355.1. Classification (GTDB taxonomy): domain Bacteria; phylum Myxococcota_A; class UBA9160; order UBA9160; family UBA4427; genus CAYYSY01. The sequence continues at coordinate 6,178 of CAYYSY010000448.1, forward strand.
CGGTCTTCTGCCGCTGCAGCTCGCCGGTCAGCGCCTCCTCCGCGGCCTCGAACGTGACGGGCTCGTAGCCCCGGCGCTCGACGAGCTGGATCACGTTGCAGCCGAAGGCAGTCGGGATGACGGGCGAGACGTCGCCGGGCTCCATGGTCTCGAGGGGCGTCTTCATCCAGCCGGCCATGTCGGCCACGTGCAGCCAGCCGAGCTCACCGCGCTTCTCGGGGCTCATGTCGGTGACCCGCTGGGCCATGTCGCCGAACGCGATCTCGCCGCCGGCGATCTTGTCGCGGGCCTCCTTTGCGATCGCACACGCGGTGTCGATGTCGCGCATCGCGCTCGGACCGGCACCGACGAGGATGTGGCGCAGGTAGACCTCTTCGCCCTCGTCGCGCTGGTCGCCGAAGCGCTTGTCGAAGAGCGCCCGGACCTCCTCGGGCTCGACGCGCACCCGCGAGCGCACCATCGCGTTCAGCACCTTCGACCGCTCGATCTCGCCGCGGATCTTCTCTCTGTATTCGGTGACGGAGAGACCGTGGCTGCGCACGCTCGCCTGCAGCTGCTCGATCGTGAGCCCGTTGTCCTGGGCGATGCCGTAGATCGCGTTGTCGATCTCCTGATCGGTGGCCTCGAGCTCGAGGCGCTTGACCACGCCCTCGATCAGCTTCGATTCGATCAGGCGCTCGAGCGCGTCGCGGTACATGTTGCGGACGTCGTCTTCGCTGGCGCCCTGGGCGCGCATGCGGTCCTCGATCGGCTTGGCGAGCTCCTGCACCTCGCTGATCAGCACGATCTCGGTGCCGACCTGGGCGGCGATGCCGTCGATCAGCGCCGCGTCGGCTCGGGCTGGCGAGACCGGCGCGCCGAGCAGGCCGAGGGCCAGGCCGATCGCGATCCAGATCGCCCACATCGACGTCCAGAAGAGGAAGGGCCCCACGCGCGAGCGGCTGCTGCTGCTGCCGAGAGCCGAGCGTCGGCGCGCGGGCGGGGCTTTGGCTGTGCGTACCTGGGGCGAGGTCATGGGCCTGCTCGAGGGGAGCGGTGTGTGGGGGACGCCCATCTTAGCCGCAGCTCGGCCGAGCGCACGGAGATGGACGAGGAGCCCGTGGGACACCGGAGGGCCCTCCCCGGGTTCGGCTCGGGGCGATCAGAGATGAAACGGGCCAGGGAGGAGGTCCTGAAGGTGTTCGGGGCTGCTTGATGGATCCATCCAGACCCTTGACCCATTCTAGAAACGCGATATCCACAGCGGTTGAATGAATCGGAAACGATCGATCCATCTTGCGATGGATAAATCTGATTCTTCGATCTGCAATCGGCCCGATCCGCATTCGACCTCGATGAAAGTATCCAAATGAGCGAGAGCCTCGTGACGTCAGGCGCGAATTCTGGAGAACGCGTTCGCATACAGGCTGACCGCCGCAAGAAGGCACAGGAGGCGGCCCGTGGCCGTCTGCTCCAGGCCGGCGCGGCGCTGCTGGCGGACCGCGGGCTCGAGGGCGCCAACTCGAACCAGATCGCCCGGGCCGCGGGCGCCGGGGTCGGCACCTTCTACACGCACTTCGAGGACAAGCACGCCCTGCACCGCGCGGTCGTCCGGCACACCTTCGAAGGGCTGCAGGCGAGGCTCGCGAAGGCAGCCGCCGAGCCGGAGTCGCTCGAGGAGCAGGTGCGCGCGCTCGTAGGGGCGCTGTG
>CAYYSY010000449.1:0-9080 GCA_964474355.1 uncultured Spirochaetaceae bacterium
AATCGCGGCAGCTGCCCCGATGCGAGAAGCGGGTGGTCTGCGAGCGAATCAGTCTGCTTGGGCACCTGGCTCTCCTCGGGCATGGTCTCGAGCGCGCGAAATCTAGCAGCTCAGGTGCCGTTGCCGGCGTCGCGTTTCGCATCGCGGGTGGCGTCTCGATTCTTCGCCAGCTGCCGAGGTATCGGGCATGTGGGCGGCGTTACAATGCGACGCGCATGACTCCCGCGTCCCTGCCTCCCGCCGAGCCCGACTCGCCCTCCCCGCCGCCGCTGCTCGACATCCCGGTCGAGCCCCGACCCGATGCACCCGACGCCTGGCTCGTCGCGCACCGCTCGCTCCAGCTGGCGGGCGGCGGGATCGTCTTCGCCGTGGTCTTCCTGGGCGACGCCGGCAAACGGCTGTTGCGGCGCGAGCCGCAAGCCCTGCTTCGGGCCGTCGGCGTCGCACTCCGCACCGCGTTCACCCGTCTGGGCGCCACCTTCATCAAGGTCGGGCAGATCGCGTCGACCCGCGGCGACCTGTTGCCCCGCGCCATCACGACCGAGCTCGCGAAGCTGCAGGACAGCGTCCCGGCAGAGGACTACGCCGCCGTCCGCGAGCGCGTCGAACACGAGCTCGGTGGGCCGATCGAGTCCCACTTCGCCTCGTTCGACGTCGAGCCCGTCGCCGCCGCCAGCGTGGCCCAGGTGCATCGCGCGAGTCTGCGCGATGGAACTGCCGTTGCGGTGAAGATCCGCCGCACCGGCATCACCCGGAAGGTGCACCTCGACCGCTCGATCCTGCTCTTCCTGACCCAGACGCTCGAACGCGTCGTGCCGTCGCTGAGACTCATCTCGCTCCCCGAGGCGGTGGCGACCTTCTGCGACGCCGTCGAGGCCCAGCTCTCGCTCGAGAGCGAGGCCGAGCACAATCGTCGCTTCACCGCGATGTTCGCAGACGACGACGACGTCACATTCCCGGGCCTGCACGACGAGCTCTGCACCGATGCCGTGCTGACGATGGACTTCGTCGAGGGCGTGCACGAGCGCGATCTCGACGAGACGGAGATGGATCTGACTCGCATCGTCGACGCCGGCATGCGCGCCGTGTCGCAGATGATCTTCGATCATGGCTTCGTGCACGCCGATCTGCACCCGGGCAACCTGCTCTTCCTGCCTCCGGGCCGCATCGTGATGCTCGATCTCGGGCTCGTCGGCGACATCAGCCACGAAGACCGAGTGACGACGGTGCGCCTCTTCTACGCCCTCGCGATGGGCGACGGGTGCACGGTCGCCCGCATCTTCTACGAGAACGCGCCGCACGCGGCGTGCAGCGACTACGGCGCGTACGAGGCGGAGGTCGCGCAGATGGTCGAGGACGTCGTCGGCCAGGGGCTCATGAACGTACAGGTGACGGGCGAGATCGCGCGCATCTTCGACATCCTGCGGCGGCATCGGGTGCAGGCCCGCGCGCACATGACGATGGTGAACCTGGCGCTCATGACCGCGGAGGGCCTGGGCAAGCGCCTCGCGCCCGACTTCAACCTGACCCAGGAGGCGCTGCCCCACCTCCAGCGAGCGCTGATGGACGCGCAGCGAGCAGGACGGATCCAAGCCACGCCACCAGCGCGTTGAGCACGACACCGATGACGCCGACGTGCACGCCGCCCACCCGGGCATGACCGGCGTAGTTCGCACCGACGGCGACCAGGGTGCCGACGAGCACCCCGGCCAGTGCGGGCCCGGCCCGCATCCCCCGCCAGTGGATCGCGATGAGGAAGGCGGGCGCACACTGGATCAGGATCTCGAGCTTCAGCTCGAGGAGCCGCCAGAGCGTCACGTCGCGCTGCAGCGCCAGGGGAATCGTCGCGAGCAGCATCCCGGCCGCCCAGAGCTTGCCCACACGGGTGCTCGCCGCGTCGTCGCCGACGCGACCGAGCAGGTCACGCGAGATCAGCGAGCCGAGCGACAGCAGGCACGAGTCCGCGGTCGACATGATCGCGGAGAGCGCCCCGATGAAGACCAGGGTGGCGCCGACGCGGCCGGTCGTCCCCGACGTCGCCCAGTCCGAGAGCATCATCGGCAGGACCTGGTCGCTGGCGACGCCGTCACCGACCTGCACCCGGGCGATCGCGGCGATCCCGATCAACGTGACGACCAGGGTCGTCACGAAGGGCATGAAAGTCATGAGCGCGAAGGAGCGTGTGAGCGTTCGCCCCGTCCGGGCGGCGAAGATGCGCTGGATCGCCTGGGGATAGACCACCGACGCGATGCCGAGCAAAGCGATCGTGCTGGCCCAGCCTCGCTGGGTCTGCGCATTGGGGACCGCCACTGCATCGGGGCGCACCTCGGCGACGGTGCGCGTCATGGCCCCCAGCCCGCCCTCGCCCCCGAGCAGCCAGCTCGCCAGTGCAATGAGACCGACGACCATCAGGATCCCCTGAATCGCATCGGTCCACGCGACCGCCCGCATGCCGCCCCGCGTCTCGTAGTAGAGGATGAGCCCCGCCAGACCGACGACCCCCATCCCGTACGAGACCATCTCACCCGTCACGAGGCTCGTGACGTCGCCCATGGCCTTCAGCTGTGCGAGCAGGAAGTTCGCGAGTGCAATCGCCATCAGCGCGCCGATGACGATCCGCAACGCATCCGCTCCCGGCTCGCCGGCGAATCGGTGCCGGATCCAGTCTCCCGGCGTCACGAACGCGTGGCGCACCGCCAGGGGCCGCAGCTTCGGCACGAGCGAGTGGAACACCACGACGATCGAGAGCATGAAGCCCGTCGCCATGATGAACGAATACCCGCTCACGTACGCACGACCGGGGTAGCCGATCAGCGAGTTGCCCGAGTACGCCGTGGCGTAGAGCGTCAGGAAGAGCACGAAGACGCCGAGCTCGCGCCCGCCCAGGAAGTGTTCGCCCGGCGAGTCCGAGTGCTTCGCGCGATTCGCCCACTCGGCGATCACGAGCACGAAGACGATGTAGAGGCCGAGGGCGAGGAGCCCCTGCTGGTCGAAGCTCAATCCCGGCCCTCCCGCTCCAGCGCTGACGGCGCGCCGGCGTGGGGGGGCTCGGGCGGGTCGACCACATCGGTGAGCCACCAGGCCCAGGCGTTGAGCACGGCAGCCGCGACGTAGCAAACGAGCGCAGTGAGGACCCAGTCGGGCAGCCCCAGCCACAGGCGCAGGGGCGCGTCGGGCGCGCGGTACCAGGGCACCGAGAAGACGTAGAGCCCGCCGATGATCGCGAGCAGCGCCGTTCGCAGGCCCCGGCCGGCAGACTTCTCACGCGCAACCGCGTCGCGATCACTCATGCGTTGGGTGTAGCATTCTCGCGCTCCGCGATCCGCGACGTGCGCGCCCACGTGAGCCCACGGGCGGACAGCCCCCTGCTAGGCTCCGCCGTCGATTCGAGGAGGCCCTGCCCGAGATGTCCGAGCCCGACCCGCATCCGCATCACCTGACCGATCAGCTCGAGCAGCCGGTAACGGCGCTGTTCGTGGTGCGGGGCGTGATCGGCGGGATCCTGATGGGGCTCGCGAACCTCGTACCGGGCATCAGCGGCGGCACCATGCTGCTCGCAGCCGGGGTGTATCCCGACTTCGTCGACTCGATCGCGCAGCTGACGCGCCTGCACGTCCGCATGCGGCCCATCGTGGTGCTCGGCACCATCGCCGCGAGCGCGGCGCTGGCGATCCTGCTGCTGGCCGGCACGATGAAGGCGCTGGTCGTCGAAGAGCGCTGGATCATGTACAGCCTCTTCATCGGCCTCACGCTCGGCGGCGTGCCGCTCGTCTGGCGGCTCGCGAAGCCCGCCTCGACCGCGACCTGGGTCGGCGCCGGCATCGCCTTCGCCGTCATGGTGCTGATGGCGTTCACGAGCGGCGGCGGCGGCCGTGACGCAAACCCCTTCCTCCTCGTGCTCTCGGGGCTCGCGGGCGCGAGCGCGATGATCCTGCCAGGGGTGAGCGGCGGCTACCTGTTGCTGCTGCTCGGACAATACGAGCCGATCCTCGGCGCCATCGACGATCTGAAGCTCGGGCTCGTCGGCAACGGAGGCCCCGACCTCGACCTGGTCGTGTCTGCGCTGTGGATCGTGGTGCCGGTGGGCATCGGCGTCGTCATCGGCGTCGTGGGAGTGAGCAACCTGCTGCGCTGGCTGATGGATCGCTACGAGGCGGCCACCCTCGGCGCGCTGCTCGGGCTGCTCGTGGGCGCCATCGTCGGGCTCTATCCCTTCCAGGCACCGGTGCCACCCGAGCCGGGCTTCATGCACCGTGGCCGCGTGCTCGAGGCTCACGAGCTCGCCGAGGTGGAGATGGACGACTGGCCCGACGCGTACTTCACGCCGACGGCGGGCGAGGTGGGTGCGTCGGCGGGGCTGATCCTGCTCGGTCTGGGCGCCACGCTCGCGATCGCGCGTCTCGGCGGGGGCAACGACGACGATGACGCTGCAGAAGCCGAGGTCTGAGCGAAGCGAGCACGCCTCCGCGTGACCGCATCATGGAAGTCGAGTTCACTCGAAGCGGAACGCCGGCTCCACATGCGCGACTCGATCGACGTGCAACGCGCGTGCAGCGCTCGCTGCAAGCCCCGATGACGGCGTACGATCGGGGCGCCGACCAGCTTCGTCGCACGTTTCTTGCACCGAAGTCGGCCATGCCGCGCGACTACGTCCAGGGCCTCTACTTCTTTCTCGGCCTCCTGCTCGCCTTCTTCCTCCTCGTGCCCTTTCTCGGGGCGCGAGTCTGAGTCGGGCGGCCGCCCCCTCGCGCGGTGGGCTTCGCCCCGGGGCCAGGCGGCGCGACGGGCCTCGAAGAAATTCCCGGCTCCTCCCCCGCACGCAGCCTCTCCACGTACGACTTCAGCGCCGCGATCTCGCCCGAGCGCAGTGGCCTCGCCTCGCCGCGACGAAGCTTTCCGAGCCGGATCGGGCCCATGCGGGTGCGCGCGAGGCTCTTCACCGGACGGCCGATCGCGAGCATCATGCGGCGGATCTGCCGGTTGCGGCCCTCCGTCAGCACGATCTTCAGGCGAGTGATCGCCCGGTCCGGGTCATAGTGGCGCTCCTCCACGCGCGCCGGCTTCGTGCGTCCGTCTTCGAGCATGATGCCGCGCTCGATCCGCGCAGCGTCCTTGGCCAGTAGCTCGCCCTTCAACACGGCGCGGTACTCCTTCTCGCCGCCCGTCGATGGGTGGAGGAGCGTCTGCGCCATCGCGCCGTCGTTCGTGAGCAGCACGAGCCCGGTGGTCTCGACGTCGAGGCGACCGACCGGGAAGACGCCGGACGCCCGCGGCGGCAGCAGATCCGCCACCGTGGGCCGGCCCTCGGGATCGCTCATCGTCGTGACGACGCCGACCGGCTTGTGCAGGATCCAGTAGCTCGGCCGCTGGAGACCGAGCTTCTCGCCATCGACGGCGATCACGTCGGTTGCGGGATCGGCCGAGTCGCCGAGCTTCGCTGTCCGGCCGTTCACCGTCACCCGACCATCGCGCAGGTACTGCTCGGTGGCGCGCCGCGAGCCGAGGCCCGCGGCCGCGAGGATCTTCTGGAGACGGGCCTGACCGGTGACGAGCTCCGGCGCGCTCGACCTGCGCGCCGCCTTCTTCTTCGGACGGCGCACGTGTCGCGGTGTGCGGCCTTCGGCCATCGGATTGTCCCTGCCTCTTCCGTGGATCGTTCGCCGCTGCGCACGAGGCGCTCGCGCCCGGCGCAGCGCGGTCGATCAGCTTGGCAGAGTCTCGTCCGTTTCGCTCTCCACCGAGTCCGCGTCGCTCTCCACCACGTCCGCGTCGCTCTCCGCCGAGTCCGCTTCGACGGACGTGGCCACGTCGGCGTCTGCCTCGCCTGCGGACGCACTCGCCGCTTCGAGATCGACGACCTGCTCGGGCCTGGGCTCGGGGGCGGGCTTCAGTGCCTCGGCGTCGACCTCGCGCACACCGAGATCCTTGGCGACCTCCTCTGCGGAGAGCGCCTCGCCCTCGGCGAGCTCGGTGATCGGCGCGTCTGCATCGCCGCCCGGCTCGCCCGTCTCTCCTTCGTCGTCCCTGGCGAGCCCGTGCTCCTTGGCCAGCTCGTCGAGCTCGCGGAGCGCGGGCAGATCCTTCAGCGACTTCAGCCCGAAGACCTCGAGGAAGCGCTTGCTCGTGCTGTAGAGCATCGGCCGCCCGGGCACCTCCCGATGCCCGACGATCCGCACGAGCCGCCGCTCGAGCAGGCTCTTCACCACGGCGCCGGTATCGACGCCGCGGATCGCGTCGACCTCCGCGCGGGTGAGTGGCTGCTTGTAGGCGATGATCGCGAGGCTCTCGAGCGCGGCGCGCGACAGCCGCAGCGCGCGCGTCTTGCGGAGCTTCTGCAGATAGCCCGAGAACTCGGCTCGCGTGCGGATCTGGTAGCCGCCCGCGACCTCCCAGATCTCGAAGGAGCGATCCTGCTCCTGATATTCGGTGTTCAGCTCGTTGACGAGATCCTTCGCCTGGGCCGTCGTGCAGTACGGAATCAGCTCCGCCAGTCGCGCCGCGGAGATCGGGTCGGGCGAGGCGAGGATCAGGGCTTCGATGATGCGGCGCTTCTCGTTGGCATCCATGGCGGCCGGTCCTTCACATGGTCTCTGTGATGCGTTCTTGCCAGCTGAGGGACGTGTCGTCCTGCGGGATCGCCTTCAGCCGAATCGGTCCCGCCGGTGCGCCCTGCTCGTTCGCGCCCTGGTAGACGTGCAGCGCGTGCAACCGCGCGAGCTCGAGCAGGGCCAGGAACGTCGCGACCAGCATCGGGCGGGATGCGCTGCGGCCGTGATCCGCGCCGAAGAGATCCATGAAGTCGATGCTCTCGACGTGTTCGAGCTGGTCCATCACCTCGATCATCCGATCGCGGACCGTGACGACCTCGGTCTCGACCTCGTGGCTGTACACCTCGTCGCTGCGCTCGAGGATCTGCTTGAAGGCCGCGATCAGCTCGAAGAGACCGACCTCGATCTCGCGCTCCGAGTCGGGCACCGCCTCGGGCGCCGGCCCCTGGGCCTCGAAGACGTCGCGCCCCAGCAGCCGCTTCTGCGACAGCGTCTCGGCGACCTCCTTGAAGCGCTGGTACTCGAGCAGGCGCATGACCAGCTCGGCCCGCGGATCGAGCGCGTCCTCCTCCTCCTCGCCCTCTTCGGGCGGGAGCAGCATGCGCGACTTGATCAACGCGAGCGTCGCCGCCATCACCAGATATTCGGCGGCGACGTCGAGATTCAGCTCGTGCATGATCTCGATGTAGGCGAGGTACTGCTCTGCGATCGACGCGATCGGGATGTCGGTGACGTCGACCTCGTTCTGCCGGATCAGATGCAGCAGGAGGTCGAGCGGCCCCTCGAAGACCGGCAGCTTGACGGCGTAGTCGCCGCCCGCCTGGCCCAGGGCAGCCCCGATCGCCGCCCCGAGCGGGGCGTCGTCATGGGTGTCTGAAAGGCTCATGAGTCCGGCCGGCCTGGGGGGTGGGGGTCAAGGGGATGGGCGCGACGTGGCCTTGCTCGGGTGCCCCCAGTATGGGAGATCTCCCGGGGAGCGGCAATGCGAGCGCCCCCGAGACGGGCTCGTTCGGTGTCCGAGATCACGCTTCGTCGGGCGCTGGGCGACTGGCTCGGCGTCCCTTCTTCGTCGGCTTCGTCGTTCTCCTGGCTGCGGACTTCTTCTTCGGGGAGGCCCGCGCCGCGGGCTTCGCCGCGGCCTTCCCCCCCTGGCGCTTCGCCTTCGCACGCACGGGCCTGCGCTTCGGGCGCTCTGGCCGCTGCGCGAGCTCGGTCGCGAGCGCGAGTGCCTCCTCCCGGTTCGCGACGTCGCCGTCGAGATGGGCTGCGCGCACGCGTGCGAGCACTCGGCCCACGTCGGGTCCGGCGAGCCCGAGGGCGGTCACGTCCGCCCCGGTGAGCGGCGAGCGCCGGGGACGATCCTCCGCCGCCCAGCGCACCACGCGCCGGCGCTCCGCGGGCTCGCTGCACGCCCACAGGGCCTCGAGCGCGTCCTCGTGAATCGGAGCGAGCAGCTCGTCGACCGCGCCGCGCCCCCGCGCCTTTGCGAGCCGGCCGAGGATGGATTCGCGCAGCTTCGCGAAGTCGGTGATGCGCTTCGCCACCTCGCCGCGAATCGAGAGCCGCGCGAGCGTGCGGCGGGCCAGCGGAGACGGCAGCGCCGAGAGCCAGATGGCCATGCCCGCCTGCCAGGGTGGCGTCGCCCCGCTCTTCCACAGCGGCTCGGCAACGAAGCGGCCGAAGCGGCGAAGCGGCGTGATCGCCTCGCGCGGCAGGTCGAGCCCGGGCTCGAGCGCGGGCAGCACGTGCCATCGCGCGAGCAAACGGAGCGCAGCCGCCGGGTTCAGCCCGAGACGGGCATCGCTGAAGCAACGCTGCACCTCGCGCCGAAAGCGTTCGCCCGACACTCCGCCGAAGGCGCCGTCGCGCAGCGCATCGCGAAGCGCCGAGCGGGTGCCCCGCGCGAGCCCGAAGTCGAGCCGCGCCCCGAGCCGGGCCGCCCGCAGCGCGCGGGTCGGATCGTCGTGAAAGCTCCGGTCGTGGAGCACGCGCAGCCGCCGCGCCTCGAGATCGGCCAGACCGCCGAGGGGATCGTGCACCCGGGTCGTCCCCGCCTCGGGGCTCCCCTGCAGCGGAATCGCCATCGCGTTCACCGAGAAGTCCCGGCGGAGAAGGTCCTCGTCGAGGCCGGCGCGCTCGACGTCGGGCAGCGCGCCAGGCCGCTTGTACGTCTCCTTGCGCGCCGAAGCGAGGTCGACGTGAGCGCCGTCCTCTTCGAGGCGGACCGTGCCGAAGCGGCCGTGGGCGACGACCCGGCCGCTCGCGCTCCGGGCCTGCTCGGCGAGTGCCATTGCGGGTGCGTCCTGTGACGGGTCGACGTCGTCCCCCGCCGACTCGACGAGCAGATCCACGTCGCGGATCGCGCGGCCGAGCAGCAGATCGCGCACCGGCCCGCCCACGAGGTACACGCGGAGCTCCGCGTCGTTCGCGTTCGCGACGAGCCGCCGCACCATCGCCTGTGTCTCGATCGGCAGGGCGGCGAGGACCTCGGCGAGCGCCATCCGAGTCTCCCGCGGAGCACTCACCGCCGGC
>CAYYSY010000450.1:0-19573 GCA_964474355.1 uncultured Spirochaetaceae bacterium
AGGCTCGCCGTGACGGCGGCGCCGACCGTGATCGTCTGCTGGGCCGGGGTGCTGGTGGCGCCGCCGGCGCCCGTGCAGGTCACGGAGTAGAGCGTGGTGGTGGTCGGCGAGACCGGGATGCTGCCGCTCGGCGCATCTCCGGTCGCGAAGCCGCTGCCGACACAGCTGGTGGCATCGGTGCTGCTCCAGCTGAGCAGGCTGCTGCCGCCGAGCGGGATGGTGGCGAAGTCGGCGCCGAGGATGGCGGTGACGGGGGGGCCGACGGTGATCGTTGCGCTATCGACCGCTTGACCGCCCGGGCCATCGCAGGTGATCGTGTACTGCGTGGTCACGGTCGGCGAGGCGGATTGGCTGCCTCCCGTCGCCGCGAGCGATCCGCTCCAGCCGTCCGATGCGTCACAGCTGGCGACGTCCGCTGTCACCCAAGTCAGGGTGCTGGTGCCGCCTTCGGGGATCGCGCTGGGATCGACGGTGAGGGTCACTGTCTGGGCCGCGGCGTTGCCCGCTGCCAGCAGCGCGAGGACCAGAGTCAGCAGGACGTGGCCAGGCTGGATCGAGTGGTGCCGGGCTGTGGGCGCAGGCGTTCCAGGCAGCGACGTGCCATGACGCCGTGAGCCCCGCCTCACCACGCGGTCCCGCGCGCCGCTGCGCTTCGTCGCAGGTCCGTCGGATCACTCGATCTGTCGAGCCGATCACCCAAGCCGTAACACCTACGATCAGCGCGATGCCAGCCACACCGACGCACCAGAGCGAGCACTCGCGTCGACTGGACTCGAGATTCGTGAACGTCCGATGATATCCCACTGGGACGCTCCGGTGGGCCGTCCCAAGGAGGTCGGCGTGGCACGCAGCGGCCCACGGATGGCCGCGAGCGTCGCCGAGCTTCCTCAACGGCTCAGCAGTCACGCCACCCGTGGCGCCCCGGCTCGTGGCTGCTCTCCCGGTCTCGCTCGGAGCCTCGCCAGTGGAATGCAGACCGGAATGACCGAGGTCGGTCGAGCTTCGCCCGATCGACCGGGTGAGGTCGTGGGGCGGGCGCAGGCCGGCCTGCTCACGAGGAGGCAATTGCCGCCTGCGGGTTGCCCGTGTGTCCCTCGACAAGCAGTGCGGCACCCCCGAAGATTCAGGCTGTGTGGGCTTCCCTGGGAACGACGCAGCCGGGCCATTCTGTCACCACCCGTCCCCTCCGCGGCGGCGTGCGCGTAGCATGGCTGCTGGTGATCCTGCTCCTCTGCTGTGGAGGGCCTGCCTGGGGAGTCGGCCAGAGCGAGCTCCTCTTCAACCGGGGCGTAGCGGCCTATGGGGCGGGAGATTACGCGGCTGCTCGAGAGGCATTCGCAGCGGTCATCGAGCGCGACGCCAGCGATGCCGACGCGTACCTCTATCTCGGCTTGATCGCACGTCAGGAGGGCGATTACGACGCTGCCGTCGAGGCGCTTCGCAGCGCGGTCGCCCTGGATCCGAACGACGTGGCAACGCAGACGGTGCTCACGGAGACGCTGCTCGCAGCGGGTCGAAACGAAGAGGCGCGGGTGGAGGCCGAACGAGGGATCGATCTCTCCCCCGACGACCCGCAGCTACAGCTCTATGCCGGCATCGCCGAGTATCGGACCGGAGATCCCCGTGCCGCGCTTGGCCATCTCGATGAGGCAGGCCGACTGGACCCGAAGCTGCAGCCCGAGGCGAGCTACTACACCGGGCTCGCGCAGATCGCGCTGGGCAATCTGTATGCTTCAGCGGCCGCATTGCGCGACATCGAACAGCGCTCGCCCGGGCATCCGCTCGGCAACTCGGCACGCTCGCTGCGCGAGCAAATGGCGCCGAGCACACCCAGCCGCATCTGGTTCTTGAGCGCGACGGCGGGGGTCGAGTTGGATACGAACCCGACGGCAGCGAGTAGCGTGCTGGATACCAGTACCGATGTCGCCGGGACGTTTCGGCTGCGAGGACTTCTGGATGCCTACAGGGGAGGAGGCTTTACGCTCCGGGCCGGCTACGACGGATTCCTCGCCGGCTATGCGAACGATGGTGTCGTCAACGAGCAGACTCATGTGGTGGGGGCTCTGGCAGTCTACGACTACAAGGCCACGAGCTTCGCCGTGAAATACGACTACGGCATCACGCTTCTCGACTTCAAGGAGAAGTTCAGTGGAGTCCACGCCGTGGAGCCGCTGGTCAACATCCGATTGGGCCGCTGGGGCGTCGCGCAGGGCTTCTATCAGTATCAGAACTTCAAGTACTACATCCCCTTCGTTGCGCCCGAGCTGGATCAGAACGGCAGCCAGCACGCAGTCGGGGTGAACCAGATCTTCGTGTTCGACGGTCTCTTCAGCAATGCACGAATTGGCGTGATGTACATGGACGCGGACACCGAGGGCAGTGAGTTCGCATTCCGCGGCGTCGAGATCAACGCAGGGGGTGGACTCGTCCTTCCCTGGCGCCGGGCCGGCCTGTCCGCGCTCTACCGCTACGCTCGTCTGAGCTACAAGAACCCGAGCGTCTTCCCGGAAGAGGTCGGAACCCAACCTCCGGCGCCGGGCGAGGGCGTCCTGCGTGACGAGAACGTTCACAACCTTTCCTTCGATCTGAGCGTGCCGGTGTGGAGGCAGCTCACGGTTGCGCTCGCTGCCAACATGACCTTCCGCAGCTCCCAGATCGACGTGCTCGAATATGACAGGCAGCTCTTCGGGGGGTATTTCACGTGGTCCTTCTGAGTAGGATCGATCGAAATCGCCGCGCCGCGAGGCGAAGGAGGGGGAACGTGTCGACGACATCATCACCGTCCGCATCGGCTCGATCCACCCGCGCTCGGCTGGTCGCCAGCGCTCTTCTCGCACTCGCTGGGACCCTTGCGTGCTTGCTTGCAGCGCCCGCGGCGCTTGCGGCCGAGACCGTGGTCACGGCGCTCTTCGGCACCGTTCGATCAGATGGCAACGACATCGCGATCGGTGATCAGCTGAGCCGCGATGCGTCGGGCCAGCTCGAGGTGGTGACGAGCCTGGGGGCCGGCTGCGCGTTGCTGCATGGCGACACGCTCCTCGTCGAGATGAGTCCGAGCACGAAGCTGAAGATCCGAACTACCTCGGGGAGCAGTGACCCTGTGGTCGAGATCTCCGACGGGAGTGCCCGCATCACGACCCGACTCGGCCCCTCGGATCCGGCGATCGAGATCCGCACGCCCTCAGCGATCGTCCGTCCCCGATCGAGCACTCTGCACCTCGAAGTGAACGGGGACTCGGGGACGACGCTGGTGTCGAGTCTCGACAACCGCGCGTTCGTTCTCAGCAGCGACGATCGCCACAAGAGAACCGTATTTCTCAACTCCCTTCAGTCGGTCAGCGTGCCGAAGGGCGAGCCGCCGGGCGGCATCGAGAAGCTGGGAGATCGAGTTGCGGAGAGTCTCGGGGGGGCCGCTACGCTGCGGCGGTATCGCGACACCGCACTCGAGCAGAACATGCACCGCGAGAGCGAGGTCCTGCTCACCGACATCGCTCGAGTCGACGTTCCGGAAGGTGAATTGGAGGCGCTCTCCAACCCCTTGCCGACGCCCAAGGCGTTCGCGTTCGAGTCAGAGATGATCGATCGCCGCCTCGTTTGCGACCCCACGACTTGTGGTCTCTTCTCGGTGCCGGAATTCAATCCGGGGCCCGGCGATCCACCCGGATGCATCGGGATTCCGGGGGAGCACTGCCAGCCATAGCCCCGCGGCGACGCCCGAGCTGAGAGCGGAAGCCAGAGCGGGTCGACCACACGGTGCGCGAGGAATCGACCGCGCTGCGCACCTGATCGACGCCCTCGGTGTCGCCCACGAGCCCCGGGTCGCGCCGACAACAGGTCAGGCGATCTGCGTAGGACGGTCGGGGGCCGAAGGACGGAGGCTCCTGGCCGGGCTTCAGTCGTCACGAGGTCCAATTGGTGGACGACGTGACACCACGCGTGTGCGGGAATGAAGGGCGTGCTGACGCCGGTGTGGAACCGGGGGCGGAGGATCGGCCCGCTATGCGGACCCCTCGCAGACACCCTTCGATCGTCTCTCCACGACGCGACCGCCTCGCCCGCCTTTGCGTCGTTCCACGATCTCGACCCGGTACATGTCGTCCGCGTAGCTGACGTCGACTTCGTAGTCGTGCCCGGCGCGGGGCGTCAACACCGTGTCGTACGTGACCTGCCCCCTGGTGTTGGACAGCCAGGACGAGCTCGCGAAGGCGAAGACCAGGTAGCTGGGCCGATCGATGGCGAGGCCGATGTCGACGGTGGGCTCACTCAGGCCGACGGTGCCCTCGTAGTGGACCCGGCACTCTTCGTCGAGTCGGTAGACGTCGAGATCCGCGCGCACCGACGAGAAGATCGAGCCCGACTCGGTCCGGGTCCGAACGGAGAGGTTCTCCTCGAGGTCACTACGATAGGGCCGACTCCACGCACAGCCGCCCAGCAGCCCCACGGCGAGCGCACCGACCACGATCTGTTTCCAGCGGGAGGACATGGGGAACGTCGACGATGCCTTCGACTCGACGTCCGTCATCAGACCTTCGTCATGTCCGGACAGCCGAGGTTGTTGCCCGAGGCCCATCCCTCGATGGTCTTCGCCAGCAACCCGTAGCCCATCGACGGCCGGAACACCTCGACCCGGGTCTTGCTCCGCCCGAGCGGGTAGGCGTCCGCGACCAGCAGGAAGTAGCCCCCGTCCGGCTCCTCCGAGACCTTGATCGTGTTGTCGACGTGCTGCTGGACGTGCAGCTCGACGCGTTCGGGCGACTTGACGACCGTGGGCGTGTAGGTCGTCGTGTACTTCTGGTAGCTCTGAGCCGATCGTGAGGTCGTCTCGATCGCCACCCGCAGGCACTGGGGCGCCATCTTCTCGAAGGTCGATGCCACCTCTCTGAACGGGCGATCCACCTCGTAGGTCTCCACCTTGGCGGAAAAGCTACCGGGAACGGCTTCACGGAACTCCTGAGCCGACATGGGGTGCGTCATGCAGCCGGGCAAGAAGGCCGCGCTCAGGATCGCGATGAGCATGAGTCGATGCGTCATGGTGTTCCTCGCTCCACGTATCGCCGCCGGAACACCGCGCCCCGACGTGCCGATCCTCTGATCATCGACGGCCCGCCGCTGGAGCTGAAGCCCACGCCTCTTCTGGCAGCTCCGCTGTCGCGAACGGCTCCCGATCCAGCGTGCCGGTGCACGGCTCGCCGCGCTGGGAGCTCCCCGCGAGCCACGACGAGGACCAATCCAGAGACACACGTCTCGACCAGACGCAGATCCAAGTCCCGCACCCTCGCTGCCCACGCGGCCGGCTCGACCGTTGCGTGTGAGTTGCGGTGAACGTGCCGCCCCCGAGGCGCACGGGTCATGGTGGCGAGCCGCACGTCCACTCAAGGTCGGTCTCGTGCGCGACGATCTTCTTCGGAGCGTCGCGCACGACCTGTGCGGCGACTCAGCGCCGACAGACCGAGAGGTCGACAGGCCCAGAGGAGGTAACGACATGGCGAAGATGCACTCGTTCGTCGTCCGCAGCTCGCCGGACGGCTGGATGGTCCAGCGCGAGGGGAAGAAGAGCCCCGAGAGCATGCACAAGAAGAAGGACGTGGCCGTGCGCAAGGGCCGCTCCCTGGCCAAACGCGCCCGCGGTGTGCTCAAGATCAAGGGCCGCAACGGCAAGATCCAGGTGAAGCGCAGCTACGCCGCGTAGCGCCCCTCAGGCTCCTCCGTCGCGCGGCGGGAGGCGTGTCGCCTCCCCGTCGCGCGTCGGGCGGAGCTGCGGCCCGACGCGCGACGCGCCCAGAGTCGCTCGGCCGCACGCTGCCAAGCGGCGAAGGCCAGAAACCGGCGTCCCGAGTCTCACTCGCACAGCCCCTCGCCTCGAAGGTCCTCCGTTCATGCCGCAGGCGATGACGCTTCCCGAAGTGGATCCATTCCTTCTAGAGATGGAGCGTCGCGTGCGTTCGGTCGCGGAGCCCGCGATGCGCCGCGAGCGGCTGCTCGGAATCCTCGAAACGCTCGAGCCCGATCGAAGCTACGCGGTGCTCGAGGCGGTCCTCGAGCGACCCGGGCAGCCGAGCCCGCATCTCCATGACCTGCGTCTGGTCATCCAGGACGTACTTCGTGCGGGCGGCGCGACGCGCCCCCTGCCGAGCGCGCTCCGCGCGGCCTGGCGCGAGCGCGCCCGCGCCGCAGAAGACGCGTTTCTCGGCCGGCTGCTCGGAGCAAGTGGCGCGGCCGAGGTCATGGAAGAGCCCGAATCGGCGCTGCCGCGCGGCGTGGCCGAGCTGGCGCTCGGCGTTCGCCGCTCGCTCGCCCGCGGCATGGACGTGGGGATGCTCGAGAAGCTCCTCCTCGATCCCGACCCCGTGGTGCTCGATCACCTGCTGCGCAATCCACGCCTGACCGAGGAACACGTGGTGCGGATCGCCGCGCGGCGCCCGATCTCCGAGCCTGCCCTGCGCGCAATCGCGCGGAGCCCCCGCTTCAGTGTGCGTCCGCGCGTGCGCGTCGCGCTCGCGCGCAACCCCTTCTGTCCCACCGATCTCGCGTTGCGCTTGATCGGCACCCTGCCTCTCTCCGTATTGCGGGAGATGCGCAGGGACGGTGCGCTCGACGAGCGTGTGCGCACGCACGTCGAAGAGGAGACCCTGCGCCGCGGGAGCTCCGAGTAAGGGGTGGGCGACACCAGGTGGCGAACGCGAGTCGGCGCGAGGGTGCCGCGGAAGCCGATACGTCAGCGACGCGGACGCACGAGTCAGCCGACACGGACGCGCAAAGCCTCGGCGCACTGCACGCGCACCCCCAGCACGATCGGCGCGATCAGCCACGGCAGATTGAACGCGAGGTAGTAGGCCGTGTTCGGCGGGGGGTGAGGCCCGAGGAACGTCTGCGTGAAGTAGAAGAACATGTTCGTCGTGGCCGCGCCTGCATACACGAGACCGAGTGGGCGGAGCCATGACCGCGGGCGCACGAGGCCGGCGACGACGAAGAAGAGAACCGGCGCCTGAAAGAATCCGTCGAACAGACACGACGCAATGAGATTGGGCGGCGGGTCGAGGTGGGCGGGCTCTTCAGCCACTGCCCAGTCGTGGAGCAAACGCAGCGGAGGCCATGGACTGTCGGGTGAGACGGGCACGCCGAGCCCCTCCGGCAGGCTGAACAGGAGGGCGTACGCGATCGCGACGACGAAGAACGCGATCAGGACGAGATCCACGGGACGACGGGAGACAGGCTTCATCCCGGCGAGGATCGCACACGGGACGGTCGGGTTCTGCGCTCATCCCGGAGCTGCCCCAACCCAGCCCCCCCACCCCCAAAACACCCCGATCAGCCAGGCAACCCGGCTCCGTCGTCGTCGCGGGGCGGCGGGTGGGCGCGGCGAAATAGAGCGCAGCGCCGCCATGCGCTGTCGTCGTGACCACAAACGCGCGGCGTCAGGCGCGCGAAGCGCGCCCGGCGCCGTGAGCCCCGGATTCACAGAGTGGAGAGAACGCGAGCAGCGAGCCATTCGCCGCGCCCACCCGCCGCCCCGCGACGACGACGGACTTCCAAGCAGAAGCCCCCACGGATCGCGGGCCCTAGAACGAAACCCCGTCGTTCATCGCCTGCAGCACGAACAGCTGCTCGCCATAGCTGAGCGTCGGCTTCTTCACGAGCTCCGCGAGCCGAGCCAGCCGCTCGGGATCGACGTCCTGGCCGTTCCCGTCCTTCATGCCACCCCCCTTCGGCGGCAGCAGGTCGCGCTTGGCGACGGTGAAGATCTCGATCTCGCGATCGATCCACCCCGCCTCCTTGAGCGGACCGCCCACGGCATGCTGACCCGAGGCGACGATCCGGCCCTCCTTCAGCACGACGGCCTCCGGTGTCGACCACACGATGCGCGAGGGATCGACCGCGCTGCGCACCTGATCGACGCCCTGGGTGTCGCCGACGAGGAATACGAGCACCTTGTTCCCATCACTCGCGCCGCCCGGTACGAAGCTCGCCATGGCCGGGATGAACTTCGGCCCTTCGAGGGTGAGGATCAGGCCGCCGGAGACGACCACGAAGAAGGCTGCGAGGGCGATGAAGGAACGCATGTCCGGTTTTTCGGCGCATCGCGCTCCGGGCCTGAGTGAAGAGTGCGTCGCGGCGTGCCGGGCAAGCCGGAACCGCGACACCGAGCGGCGACGCCGCGCACGGGGTCATGCCCGTGTCCGAAACCCCGGTCAGGCGCCGCTCGGCCCGCCCGCGTCGGAGACCTGCGCACGACGTGCCGCCTGCAGTCGCGCGAAGTCGGCACCTGCGTGATAGGACGAGCGCGTGAGCGGCGTCGAGGCGACGAGCCCGAACCCGCGCGCCCGGCCCTCCTCGGCCAGCGCCTCGAACTCGTCCGGCGGCACGTAGCGCTGCACCTCCGCGTGGCGAGGCGTCGGGCGGAGGTACTGGCCGATGGTCATGAAGTCGACGTCGTGGGCGCGAAGGTCGTCCATCAGAGCGAGCACCTCTTCGCGGGTTTCGCCCAGGCCCAGCATGATGCCCGACTTCGTGAAGAGCGCCGGCTCGACCTGCTTCGCGAGGCGCAGGATCGCGAGCGAGTGCCGGTAGTTCGCACCCGGCCGGATGCTCCGGTAGAGCGAGGGCACCGTCTCGAGGTTGTGATTGAAGACGTCGGGGCGCGCGTGGGCGACGCGCTCGAGCGCGCCGGCCTTGCGGCGGAAGTCGGGGGTCAGCACCTCGATGGTGGTGCCCGGCGATCGCTCGCGCACCGCCTCGATGCAGTCGACGAAGTGCTGCGCCCCACCATCGGGCAGATCGTCCCGGTCGACGCTCGTGATGACGACGTGCTCGAGGCCGAGCCGCGCCGTGGCCTCGGCGACGTGGGAGGGCTCCGCCGCGTCGACGCCGGGCTCGGGCAGCCCGGTGTCGACGTTGCAGAACGCGCAGGCCCGGGTGCAGACGCGCCCGAGGATCATCACCGTCGCGTGCTTCGACGCCCAGCACTCGCCGAGGTTCGGGCAGGCCGCCTCCTCGCACACGGTATTCAAGCCGAGCTCGCGCACGAGCGCGCGCGTCTCGTCGAGGCCGGACGAGTGCCTGAGCCGCACCTTCAGCCAGGGCGGCTTCGGCGCGCGGGGCGCGGGGGCTTCCGAGCCCTCGATCTGGAGCAGGTCCCTCATCGCACTCCGCTCAGATGTGGATCGCACGGTCGTACGCCTCGAGCACGGACTCGTGCAGCATCTCGGAGAGCGTCGGATGCGCGAAGACCGTGTGGATCAGCTCGGCCTCGGTCGTCTCGAGGTTCATCGCCACGACGAAGCCCTGGATCAGCTCGGTCACCTCGGCGCCGATCATGTGCGCGCCGAGCAGCTCGCCCGTGCTCGCATCGAAGATCGTCTTGACCAGGCCGTCGCTCTCACCCATGGCGATGGCCTTGCCGTTGCCGATGAAGGGGAAGCGTCCGACGCGCACCTCGCGCCCCGCTTCGATGGCCGCCGCCTCGGTGAGGCCGACGCTCGCGATCTGGGGCCGGCAATAGGTGCAGCCGGGGATCCTGTTCTTGTCCATCGGGTGCAGCCCGGGCACGCCCGCGATGTGCTCCGCCGCGATCACGCCTTCGTGCGTCGCCTTGTGGGCGAGCCACGGCGGCCCCGCCACGTCGCCGATCGCATAGATACCGGGCTCGCCCGTGCGGCCCCACTCGTCGGTCACGATGTGGCCGCGATCGACCTGCACGCCCGTGCCCTCGAGGCCGATGTCCTCGACGTTGCCGGTGATGCCCACGGCCAGGATCACACGCTCGACGGTCAGCTCGGTGGTCTCGCCCGACTCGGCGGTGATCGTCGCCGTCACGCCGTCGGCCTTCTTGTCGAGCGCCGAGACCGTGGCGCTCGTGTGCATCGCGATCTTGCGCCGCTTGAACTGCTTGGCCGCGGCGGCGCTGATCTCCTCGTCTTCGACGGGCAGGATGCGCGGCAGCGTCTCGACCACGGTCACGTCGCTGCCGAGGTCGCCGTAGAAGCTCGCGAACTCCATGCCGATGGCGCCCGAGCCGATGACGAGCACCGAGGCCGGCAGGCTGCCTGGTACCATCGCCTCCTTGTACGTCCACACGCGATCGCCGTCGGGCTCGAGCCCGGGCAGCACGCGGGCCCGTGCGCCGGTCGACAGGATGATGTGCCGCGCCTCGAGGTCGGCCACCGGTGCGCCGTCCTTCTCGACCGAGACTCGGCCGCCGCCCGTCAGTCGAGCGAACCCGTCGATCACGTCGACCTGGTTCTTCTTCAGCAGCGCGGTCACGCCCATCGTGAGCCGCTTGGCCACCTTGCGCGAGCGCTTCACGACCTTGTCGATGTCGACCTCGATGTTGTCCGCCTTGAACCCGAACTCGTCGAGGCGGTCGAGGGTGTGCGCGACCTCGGCCGAACGCAGCAGCGCCTTCGTCGGGATGCAGCCCCAGTTGAGGCAGATGCCGCCTAGATGCTCGCGCTCGACGAGCGCCACCGAGAGGCCGAGCTGACGGGCACGGATCGCCGCCGGATAGCCGCCCGGCCCTCCGCCGATCACCACCACGTCGTACGAAGCCGAAGTCATCCATTCCCCCACGCGCGTTCGAAGCAAAGGCGCCACCACCGCTTGACCGGGTCGAGCGCGGACCTCG
Organism: uncultured Spirochaetaceae bacterium; assembly: GCA_964474355.1. Taxonomy (GTDB): domain Bacteria; phylum Myxococcota_A; class UBA9160; order UBA9160; family UBA4427; genus CAYYSY01. The sequence continues at coordinate 10,622 of CAYYSY010000450.1, forward strand.
CGCGGCGCCGCGGCAGGATAGCGCCTGAGCGCCGGTCGCTGAGCGCATCCCGCGGCGCTTGGACAGATACATTCATCCCAGGCCGGCGCATCGACGACCGCGCCGATTCGCGCTCACGGCAGCTCCGCAGCGCCCTGCTCGGGGTAAGCTCCGCGCATGCCGACCGCCGGACCGCTCTCCGATCTCGTCGTCGTCGATCTGACCCGGGTGCTCGCGGGGCCCTACTGCACGCAGCTGCTGTGCGACCTCGGTGCCCGCGTGATCAAGGTCGAGCGTCCGGGCACGGGGGACGACGCGCGGGCGTTCGGGCCCTTCATCGAAGCCGACTCCGCGTACTTCACGTCGATCAATCGGGGCAAGGAGAGCATCGCGCTCGATCTCAAGGACGACGGCGATCGCCGGGTCTTCGACGCCCTGCTCGCCCGCGCGGACGTGCTGGTCGAGAACTACCGCCCCGGCACCCTCGCGCGGCTCGGCTACGGGTGGGACGTGCTGCACGCCCGGCACCCGCGCCTCATCGTCGCGGCGACGTCGGGCTTCGGCCAGACGGGCCCCTTCTCGGAGCGCCCCGCCTACGACCTGATCGCCCAGGCGATGGGCGGGCTCATGAGCCTGACGGGCGAGCCCGGCGGGTCGCCGACGCGGGTCGGCACGTCGATCGGCGACATCGCGGCGGGACTCTTCACGGCGGTGGGCGTGCTCACCGCGCTGCACGATCGCGCCCGCACCGGCGAGGGCCGGCTCGTCGACGTGGCCATGCTCGACAGCCAGGTGGCGCTCCTCGAGAACGCGATCGCGCGCTACGAGACCACCGGCGAGGTGCCCGGGCCGATCGGCTCGCGGCATCCCTCGATCAGCCCGTTCCGCGCGTTCGAGACCGCAGACCATCCGATCGTGATCGCCGCGGGCAACGACGCGCTGTTCGAGAAGCTCTGCGCGTGCATCGGGCGACCCGAGCTCGCACGCGATCCGGACTTCGCCACGAACACCGGTCGGACCGATCACGAGCCCAGGCTGCGTACGGCGATCGAGTCCGTGCTGGTCACGGCACCGTCGGCCGACTGGCTTGCGCGGCTCGAAGAGGCCGAGGTGCCGTGCGGCCCGATCCAGGACGTCGAGCAGGTGCTCACGCATCCCCAGGTGAACGCACGAGGCATGGTCGCCGAGGCGACCACGCCGGGCGGAAGCACGCTTCGAGTCGCGGGTCAGCCGATCAAGATCTCGGGCTTCGATGCACCGGGCGGCGGCGCGGCGCCGGCGCTCGACGGTGATCGCGCGTCGCTGCTCGCAGAGCTGGGGCTCGACGCCGATGGCTGAGGCGAAGAAGCTCGAGCCGGGTGACCTCGTCCTCTTCATGTGCGTCGCGAACTCGGCGCGCAGTCAGCTCGCCGAGGGCCTCGCGCGCCGACTCGCGCCGCCGGGTGTCGAGGTCGCCAGCGCGGGCTCCGAGCCCGGCACGATCCGGCCCGAGGCCGTGACCGTGCTCGCCGAGCGCGGCATCGACGCCTCGACGCAGGCGAGCAAGGGCGTCGACGACGTCGACGCCGCGCGCGTCACCCATGTCGTCACGCTCTGTGCGGAGGAGGTCTGTCCCGTCTTCCCCGGTGACGTCGCGCGGCTGTACTGGCCCCATCCCGACCCGGCGGCAGCGGAGGGCGACGCCGCCGCGCGGCTCGATGCGTTCCGCGCGGTGCGCGACGCCATCGAGGTGCAGCTCCGCGAGTGGTTCGAAGCCGCGGGGACGCTCCGCCCTTGAACCGCGCCCTCGCCGCCGCGGCTACACTCCGCTCATGAGCGACAACGCCGAGCAGGGATCGCAGCTTCGCGCCGCCATCGACGCGCTCGACCCGGCGACGCTCGCGCGACGCCCGAGCGAGAAGTGGAACACCTTCGCGAAGGACGTGCTCCCGGCCTGGGTCGCCGAGATGGACTTCCCACTCTGCGAGCCGGTGCGGCGCGTGCTGCAGAGCGCACTCGATGACGACGACCTCGGCTATCCGCTGAACCCCAACGCGACCGGCGTGCGCGAGGCATTCGCCGAGCGCATGGGGGCGCGCTTCGGCTGGCGCGTCTCGCCCGACCGCGTCGAGCTGCTCGCCGACGTGATGCAGGGCGTGTTCATCGCGCTGGACTGCTTCGCCGATCCGGGCAGCGAGGTCATCGCGCAGACGCCCGTCTATCCCCCCTTCCTCCGGTCGGTGCGCGAGTCGGGGCGCCTGCTCGTCGAGAACCACCTCGTGCGCCAGGACGCCCGCTACGAGATCGACTGGGACGACCTCGAGCGTGGCTTCATCGGCGGCGCGCGCACGCTGATGCTCTGCAACCCGCAGAACCCGACCGGGCGCGTCTTCGACCGCGACGAGCTGGAGCGAATCGGCGAGCTCGTCGTGCGCCACGACGCGATCGTGATCGCCGACGAGATCCACGCCGACCTCACCTTCGGTGGACGCCCGCACGTGCCGCTCGCGAGCCTCTCGCCCGAGATCGCCGCGCGCACCGTCACGTTCAACGCGGCGAGCAAGTCGTTCAACACGCCCGGGCTTCGCTGCGCGGTGGCACACTTCGGCTCGGACGAGCTTCACAAGCGCTTCCTCGCCCACGTGCCGCGACGGGTGCGCGGTGGGCTCGGCCTGCTCGGCCTCGAGGCGACGGTGGCGGCCTGGCGCGAGGGCGACGCCTGGCTCGATGAGATCGTCGCGGTGCTCGACGAGAACCGGGTCTTCCTCGCCAGCCTGCTCGAGGAGCGCTTCCCCGAGCTCGACCCGGTGCTGCCCGAAGGCACCTATCTCACGTGGGTCGACTGCGCGCCGCTCGGGATCGAGGGCTCACCGGCCCGGCTCTTCCGCGAGCAGGGGAAGGTGGCACTCACCGATGGCCGCTCGTTCGGCAGCGGCTACCGCGACTTCACGCGCATCAACTTCGCCACGTCGCAGGCGATCCTGCGCGAGGTCGTCGACCGGATGGCGGGCGCGCTCGGGCGCTGACGCCCCTTCAATCGCGATCGCCCTGATACACCGAGAGCGTCCCGAGCCCGCCCGCGCGCACGACGTCGACGAGCCACGACGGCTTCATCGTGCTCACCTGCATCTCGTGAAGATCGAGCCAGGCGATGCCGAGCTGTTGCGAGTCGGGCTCGGGCCCGAGCCGCGGCTCCTCGCCGGGCGGCAGCGTGCACTGGAAGAGCAGCTCGAGCTGATGCTGCGACTCGGTCACGTACGAGTGCTCGTGATTGGCGACGATGTGATCACGGACGAAGCAGAGCGGACCGACGTCGACCGTCACGCCGATCTCCTCGCGGCACTCGCGCACGAGCGCGACATCGAGGGGCTCGCCCACCTGCTGCCCGCCTCCGGGCAGGGCGTAGTACTCGCCGCCCGCGTTGCGGCAGTGGTTGAGCAGCAGCCGGCCCTCGCGCAGGATGAGTGCCTTCACGGCGGTGCGGATCGCCGGCATGGCGGACTCCTCCGAGACGGTCTCCGCGACAGAGCGGGAGACGGGGCGCACGGAGCATGTGGGATCGGTGGCGCGGCGCCCAGGGCCCTGCGGGAACCAGGCGGGCGTCGAATGAGGCCTATTGCCCCACTCCGACGCTGACGATAGTGTCAGTGACTGACATGGATGTCACCGAAGCTCATACACCGGCCAGCGAAGACGGCGCGCCCTCCTCGGGGCGCCAGACCGCCGCGGCCCGGGCCCGTGCAGCTACCCGCGAGCGACTGCTCGAGAGCGGCCAGGCGCTGTTCGCCGATCAGGGTCTCCACAAGGTGACCACCCACGACATCGCGGCCCACGCCGGTGTCGCCGCGGGCACGTTCTACAACCACTTCAAGGACAAGCACGCACTGTTCCGCGAGCTCGTCGACGCGGCCGTCGACGAGCTGCATCACCGCACCGAGGTCGTCCGCGACGACGACGCGCCGTCCGCCGATCGCCTCCGCGCCCACGCGACCGCGATGATCGACTTCGCCGAGGCAAACCGCGACATGATCCGCGTGGTCTTCAGTGGCGATGCCGAGTCGGCCCAGGTCGAGCACGACGTGCTCGAACGCCTCGCGCGCTCGGTCGCCGACGTGCGTCGTCAGTTCATCGCGAGCGGTCAGCTGCCCGGCCTGCTCGATCCCGAGGTCGTCTCGCAGGCCGTCGTCGGCATGTGGGCGCGCGTCATCGCGTGGTGGGCCGAGGATCCGACGCGCGCGCCGCGCGAGACCGTGATCGAGACGCTGACCCGGATCCAGCTCCACGGCACCCACCCCGCCCCGAACGAGCGGCCCGACTCGAGCGACGAAGGCGCCGCGTAGCCCCCCTACCCGATCCACGACGCCGCACCGGTGTCGCAGCAGGAGTGACCCCGATGTCCGCCACCCCCGAACGCCACATCACCTACGACCCGATCTACAACACCGTCGACCGGGACGACTTCGACCCGCTGATCGAGATCCACCGCTACGCAGAGCGCACCGACGCCTTCGACGAGATCATCTCGGCCACCGTCGACCATTTCTGGGACCCGAACGACAAGCGCTACCTCGACTTCGACTCGAGCCCGATGAACCTCGACGAAGAGATGATCATGCCGCCCGAGTTCTGCATCGAGCTGCAGACGTCGATCGCGGACAAGCTCGACGAGGGGCAGAAGATCAGGCTCGCGAACCAGAACACGCGCTTCATCGTCTCGACCCTGCTGCACGGCGAGCAGGGCGCGCTCTCGCTCTCCGCGAGCCTGACGTCGATCCTGCGCGACCCCGGCAGCCAGGAGTACGCGGCGAACCAGACCCGTGAGGAGGCCCGCCACGTCGCCGGCTTCAGCAACTACGTCAAGACGCGCTGGGGCACGCCCGTGCAATCGGGCGAGACCGTGCGGCACTTCCTCACTGACATCATCCGTTCGCCCGCCGTCTACAAGAAGCTGATCGGCATGCAGATGATGATCGAGGGCCTCGCGATGGGCGCGTTCGCGACGATCCAGCGCGAGACGAACGACCCGCTGCTGAAGCGTCTGATCCAATTCACCATGGCCGACGAGGCCGGCCACCACAAGTTCGGCAAGATCTGGGCCGACCGGACGGTCCCCAAGCTGGATGAAGAGGAGCACATCTTCGTCGAGGACTGGTCGGCGGAGGTGTTCCAGATCCTGCTCTTCAACCTCGTGAACAGCGAGCAGAAGCAGAGCATCTACGGCGAGTTCGGCCTCGACTGGCGGGACGTCCGCGCGGCCGTGCTCGAGGCGTTCACCGAGGAAGATCGCCGGGCCGACATGACGAACAACACGAACATCTTCCGCGTGCTCATCAAGACCCTGCTCAAGGCCGGCATCATCACCGACCGCACGAAGCACGTGTACGCGAACTGGGTCGACATGGACGAGCTCAAGGCCGAGGACGACGAGGTCGCGGGCCAGGACATCGCCGATCAGGCGACGGCGGTGCTGCGCGACATCAACGAGAGCCGCCAGAAGATGGGCTCGATCTACCGGGTCTGAGCCCCCGCTGGCTCTCCCGACCCCGCCGCCATGCCCGACGCCGAAGCACCTCTGCAATTCCCCATGCGCTTTCCCGTGAAGGCCATGGGGAAGGCAGACGACTCGTTCACCGAGCTGGTCGTCTCACTCGTTCAGCCACTCGTCGACGACTTCGCCGACGCCGAGGTCGAATCGAAGGACAGCCGCGGCGGCAAGTTCCGGTCGGTGACCGTCACGTTCACGGCGCGGAGCCGCGAGCAGCTCGACGACGTCTACCGCGCCCTCTCCGGGCACGAGCGGATCCTCTACGTTCTCTGACCGGCGCAGACCGCGCCTTCGGAGGACGCCTCCCATGGACATGAACGGCCGCACCTGCATCGTCACCGGCGCCACGTCGGGGATCGGACGCGCCACCGTCGGCGCCCTGAACCACGCCGGCGCGCGCCTCGTGCTCGTGGCGCGCAACGCCGAGAAGGCCGAGCTGACCCGCAAGGAGCTGCTCGCCGAGCGGCCCGACGCCGACATCTCGGTGCACCTCGCCGACCTCTCGCGTCTCGACGAGATCCGGTGGGTCGTGCCGGCGCTGCTCGAAGACTGCCCCCGCATCGACGTGCTGCTGAACAACGCGGGCATCGTCATGATGAAGCGGACGGTCACTTCGGACGGCTTCGAGTCGATGTTCGGCATCAACCATCTCGCGTACTACCTCATGACCCGGCTGCTCCTCGATCGCATCGCCGAGAACCCCGAGGCGCGGATCGTGAGTGTCTCGAGCGAGGCGCATCGCTTCGCGAAGTGGGACTTCGACGATCTGCAGAGCGAGAAGAGCTTCTCGGGCATGCGTGTCTACGGCAACTCGAAGCTCGCGAACATCCTCTTCACCCGCGCGCTCGCGAAGCGGCTCGACGGCACCGGAGTGACGGCCAACTGCCTGCACCCGGGCGCCGTCGACACGAACCTCGGCCAGGACAACGGGTGGCTCTTCAAGGTGATCCATCCATTCACGAAGCTCTTCCTGCGATCGCCCGAAGACGGCGCGAAGACCTCGATCCACCTCTGCATGTCGCCCGAGGTGGCAGATGTCAGCGGCACGTACTTCCAGAACGAGAAGCCGCGGCGGCCGACCGACCTCGCCCTCGACGACAACGCTGCCGAACGCCTGTGGCAGATGAGCGCCGAGATGGTCGGCCTCGCACCCTGATCCGTGGCCAGCGCTCTTCGAGAGCGCGCCCCCTCGAACCTGGCTCGACGCCGAATCGGAACTGCACGACATGTCCGCAACGCAAGACCCCGAGAAGCGACCCATCACCCTGCGCGGCGCGACCGGCCTGGCGCTGGCGGCCGACGCCTGGGGAGACCCCACCGCCCCGCCCGTCCTGCTGCTGCACGGCGGCGGCCAGACCCGCCACGCCTGGTCCGGCACCGGCGAGGTGCTCGCCCGCCACGGCTGGCACGCCATCGCCATGGACCTGCGCGGTCACGGCGACAGCGAGTGGGCGCCCGATGGCGACTACCGCCACCGGGCCTTCGCCGCCGACACCGCCGCGGTTGCGGACGCGTTCGAGCTGAAGCCGGTGCTCGTCGGTGCGTCCCTCGGCGGCATCTCGAGCCTGCTCGCGCTCGGCGAGGTGCAGCGCGCAGGCCGCCCCGAGAGCCGGGGCCGGGCGCTCGTGCTCGTCGACATCGCGAGCCGTATGGAGGAGAGCGGCGCGCGGCGCATCGTCGACTTCATGAGGCAGAAGCCCGACGGCTTCGAGAGCCTCGAGGAGGCCGCCGACGCGATCGCGACCTACAACCCCCATCGCCCGAAGCCGAGGAACCTCGAGGGCCTCCGCAAGAATCTCCGCATGCGTGACGACGGCCGCTACCGCTGGCACTGGGATCCCGCCTTCATCGAAGGCCGCTTCGACGAGTACGAAGAGACCGAAGACGATCTGCACCGGCTCGACGACTCGGCCGAGGGACTCGTGGTGCCGACGCTGCTCGTGCGCGGCCGTCAATCGGATCTGCTCTCGGAGGAGAACGCCCGCGACTTCCTCGCCCAGGCGCCGCACGCGAAGTTCGTCGACGTGACGGGCGCCGGGCACATGGTCGCGGGCGATCGCAACGACAAGTTCACGAGCGCCGTCGTCGACTTCCTCGATCACGACGTGGCCCGCGCCACCGACGCGACTCGATGACGGCCGACGGCCGGCTCCAGTGGCCCGCCACCGGGCGCAATCGCGCGCCGATCCTCGAACGGCTCGGGCCCCTGCTCGAAGCCGTCGACACGATGCTCGAGATCGCTTCGGGGAGCGGCGAGCACACCGCGCACTTCGCGCCCGCGCACCCCGAAGTCGCGTTCCAGCCCAGCGACATCGAGGCGGCCCATCGCGCGAGCGTCGACGCCTGGGCCGCGCACCTCGACCTCGCGAACGTGCGCCCCGCCCTCGACCTCGACGTCATGGCCGACGGCTGGTGGGACGCCCTCCCCGGCCCGGCTCCGTCCCTCGTCTACTGCGCGAACATGATCCATATAGCTGAGTGGGCGGCGTGCGAGGGTCTGCTCCTCGGCGCGGGCCAGCTGCTGGCGCGCGGCAGCACCCTCGTGCTCTACGGCCCGTTCACCCAGGCCGACGTGCCGACGGTCGAGTCGAACGCCGCCTTCGACGAGAGCCTCAAGAGCCGCGACCGAAGCTGGGGCCTGCGCGCGCTCGAGGACGTCGACAGCGAGGCCGATCGCCGCGGCCTCGCGCGCGATGCGACGCACGCGATGCCCGCGAACAATCTGCTGGTGGTGTATCGGAGGCGCTGAGCCCCGGCCTCAGCGCTCGGACGCGCGCAGCGGCGACCTCGCGCGCTGGCCTCAGCGCTCGGACGCGCGCAGCGGCGTCGGGTGACCGAAGAGCCAGCCCTGGCCGAAGTGGATGCCGAGCTGCCCGAGCATCTCGAGTTCTTCGAGCCGGTCGAGCCCCTCGCCGATCACCTTCGAGCCCATCTTCTCGGCGACGGTGAGCAGCGCGGTCAGCACCTCCTGCCGCGCCGGGTCCTCGTCGATGCCCGAGATCATGTTGCGGTCCATCTTGATGAACTCGGGGTGCAGCTCGACGATCTCCTCGAGCCCCGCATAGCCCGACCCCGTGTCATCCAACGCGAACTGAAAGCCGAGGGTGCGGTACTCGTCGCGCAGATCGCGGAACGCAGCGAGGTCGCGGAACGACTCCTGCTCGGAGATCTCGAAGACCACGTCCTGGGGGCTGAGCTTGCACTCGGCGAGCGTCTCGATCAGCCGCTCGGTGCGGAAGTTGGGGTCGTGGATGGATGTCGGCAGCACATTCAAGAAGAGCTTCGTGCCTTCGGGAAAGTCGATGGCCCCGCGCAGGCCCGAAGCGCGGCACACGCAGTCGAGCTCGAAGACCAGGTCGTGCTGCGCAGCGGCGCCGAAGAGCGCCATGGGCGAGTGGAACGGCGAGCCCTGAGGGCCGCGCGCGAGCGCCTCGTAGCCGAAGACGGTG
>CAYYSY010000451.1:0-31699 GCA_964474355.1 uncultured Spirochaetaceae bacterium
CTCGTTTGGCTCGTTTGGCTCGCTCCCGTCGGCGTGTGCGGCGTCCCACGCGCTCAGGGCCTCGCTGCGCAGCTCGCGCGCGCGCCGGTTGATCTCCTCGAGCAGCTTCATGCCCTCCTGCTCGGCGAAGCGCGCGAGCCGGTTCACGTCCGCGGGATCGAGGCCGTCGCAGTGGACGCTGCGCTCGAGCAGCGGAGGGCCGGTGCCCTCGAGGTTGTGGAGGGTGGTCTCGAGGTGATCGTGCACGTTGCGGCCGAGATAGAAGAGCTTCTCCTCGAAGCCCTGGCTCGGCACGAATGCAGACGTCACGAGATGGATCGTCTGTTGGTCCTCGATCTTCACGACGCCGAGCCGCAGCCACTCGTCGAGCACGGTGCGCGGATGCACGTCGCTGCTGACAGAGCGCACGAGACCGTCGAAGGTGGGTGTGTCGTCGGCGCCGCCGTTGCGGCGCGGTAGCGGGCGCGGGTGGCCGTCGCCGTCGCAGTAGAGCGGGTCGCTCGTCCAACGCGCCACGAGCTGCGCACCGAGCGCCACCGACTTTGGCACGCTCGCGTCGGCGTCATGCTGCGTGCGATGCTGACGCAGCGCCTTGCGATGGATACCGGTCATCACCGTCAGTCGGCTGTCCGTCGGCTTCTTGCCGTCGCGCTCGAGCTCGGCGGTGGCGACCTCGACATACACCTGGTTGAGCAGGTCGGATGCGGGCCGGAACGTGATGCCGTGCGCGAGCATCAGCCGAACGAGCGGGCGCAATACCTGCCGCAGCGCCTGCGAGAGGCGGGGCGAGGGCGCTGCCGGCGATGATTCGGGCAGATCGGGCGGCATGTGGACAACGGCTCCAGCGGAGGTCCGTGTGGTCGACTGCAAATCAAACGACCGTACGAGCCCACCATGATTGACGGGGAATCACCCCAGATTTCTCATGCTCTCATATCCGGTCCAGGTTGGGAACGGAAAACGGGAAGAATTCCCAGGTTCTTGGGTGAGTGGTGCTCATGCAAAGGCAGGTGACGGAGTCGGATCGCGAGGCCGGTGGATTCGCATGACACTGTAATGGGAAGACACGAGGGAGCTCCGTGAGAGACCGGAGTCGGGCGTGGCTCTCGTGCATCGTGCGCGGTGCTGCGAGTGGGAGGGGGTGCCACGCATGCTCGAGGTGCACGAGGCCGCCGACGTGTTCGGGGTCGCCGAGGTCGTCGGGCTCGATCCGGCCGCGCGGACCGACGGCGAGGGCGAGCGGCTGCGCGACCTGCTCGCGCATGCGGGGGTGCTCTGCTTGCGGATGCCCCGCGCCCTCGAGGACGCCGAGCTCCAGGCGATCGCGGGGCTCTTCGGCCCGATCAAGGACCCCGTCGGCCGCACGAAGGCGGGCGGCACCTTCCGATACGCCGAGCCGCGTCAGGTGATCGACGCCGGCTTCGTGCTGACCGACGAGCTGCGCACGAAGCTCGGCGACCTGCAGTTCGGCGGCCTCGACGACGATCGCCCCGGGCTCTTCGAGACCTTCCATTGCGACGACACCTATACGGAGCGGCCCGCGCGCGCGACCGTTTTGCACGCACGCGCGCTGCCCGCGAGCGGGGGCGGGCCGACGTGCTTCCTCGACATGCGCGCCGCCCACGCGCTGCTCGACCCCGACACGCAGCAGCGCATTGGCGCGCTCCACGTCTTGTACGCGTTCGACAACGAGGATGCGTTTCCACCCCGGCGGTCGTGCAAGGGCGAGGGGGAGGCGCTCGTCGACGTCGTGCATCCGCTGGTGCGGACGCACCCGCTCGCGCGTACGCGCGCGCTCTTCCTCGATCTCGACCGCGCGAAGCATGTCGTCGAGCTTGCCGTCGGCGAGGGCAGGGCGCTCCTGCAGTCGCTCCAGGATCACGCCGAGGCGAACGCGCCCGGCTGCGAGCACGCCTGGCGCGACCACGACGTGCTGGTCTGGGACAACGCGTCGGTGCAGCACAAGGCGAGGGGCGACTTCGCCAAGGGCGAGCAGAGGCGGTTCTGGCGCTACATGATCGAGGGCGAGCGGCCGGTCTGAGGGGGCGCACAGGTGCCCACCGGCTCGAAACGTACCGGAACGTGCGCTTCGCCACTCAAGGCGCGCGGGCGTCGACCGATCCGTTCCAGTGTCACGGCAGCGGCCGCAGGGAGCCGGTCGAGTCGCCCGGCCCATGCTTGCGCGCCCCTCGACCGTTCCGGATCATCCAGGGCCCATGACGCAAACCCAGACACTCGAGATCGCCGCTTCGGCGGCCGCCACGCACGAGGCAGCGTCGTCGCCGTACGCTGCCGCCGTCTTCGCGGGGGGCGGCTGCCGATGCTTCTGGCAGATCGGCTTCTGGAGCGTGGCCGCGCCCGAGATCGGGCTCGCACCCCGGCGCCTGATCGGCGTGAGCGCGGGCGCCGCGTTTGCGGTCGCAGCGGCGATCGGCCGCATCGACCAGGTCCTCGAGGACTTCAAGGCGCGCGTCGACGCGAACCAGGCCAACTTCGTCCCGCGCAGTCAGCGCGCGTCGGGTGAGCGGCCGTTTCCGCATGAGCGCATCTACGGCGGCATCCTGCGGGCGCACATCGGCGAGGCCGAGCTCGAGCACGTGCAGCACACGCAGGAGTTCAGCGCGCTGCTCGCGCACCCGCACAGGCGGCTGGGTGCGAAGCGTGGCCTGGCGCTCGGCGTCGTCGCGACCGTGCTCAATCAGAAAGAGCGGCTCGTGCACGCACGCTGGGGGCGTCGGTTCGGCTTCACCCCCGCTCTCGTCTCCGCCCGCGATTGCGAGACGCCCGACGAGCTCGTGGAGCTGATCCTGCAGTCGTCGTGTGTGCCGCCGCTCATGCCGTACTACCGGCGCGGCGGCCGGCCGGTCATCGACGGTGGCGTGATCGACAATGCGCCGGCCGACCTGGTCGAGGCCGAGGGCGCGACGCTCGTGTTGCTGAGCTATCCGCACGGGCCGACGAACCGGTCCGAGGGACCGCGGCGCACCTACGTGCAGCCTTCTGGCGAGATCCCGATCTCGCAGTGGGACTACACCGACCCCGATGGCGTGCAAAAGACCTTCGACATGGGGCGCGCCGATGCCGAGCGCTTCCTCGAGCGCTGGGACGAGGTGCGCGAGGGGCTGAGCGCCGGCTAGCGCTTCTTCCCATCGCGCGGCCGCTCGCCGTAGTCGCCGAAGGGCGCGTCGCGCTCGCGGATGACCTCGCGGAAGCCCTTCTCGCGGAACGACTCCGCCCAGCGGTACGCCTCTTCGGTATGGCGCGTGACGCCGTCGAAGAACGTCCCGAGCAGCTGCGTCGTCCGCAGGCCCATGTTCTCGAACGCCTGGTTGATGAGCAGCTTGTTGAGCGCGAGCTGGTTGGCCGGGATGTGAGCGAAGCGCTCGGCGTGCTCCTCGACGCGGGCCGGCAGCTCGTCGGCCGGGTAGACCTTCGATACGAGGCCGATGCGAAGCGCGGTCTCGGCATCGATCGCCTCCCCCGATAGCAGGAACTGCTTCGCGTGCTCGAGGCCGAGCCGGTAGACCCACATCATCGTCGTCGGCGTGCCGAAGATGCGTGAGGGCGCGTAGCCGATGTATGCGTCTTCGGCCATGAAGAGCTGATCGGCGCAGAGCACCATGTCGGTTGCGCCGCCCACTGCGAAGCCGTGGATCTGCCCGATGACGGGCTTCGGGCAGTGCCAGATCTTCATGAAGCGTTCGACGTTGTGATTCATGAACTGGTAGTCGCGCACCGGATCCCACGCGCCCTCACGCGGCTCGGGCCCGGGCGCGTCGTAGGGGCTGCCCCAGCCGCCGGCACCCTCGGCCACGAGGTCGTAGCCCGCGGTGAAGACGCGCCCCTCGCCGCGAAGCACGATCGCGCGCACCTCGCGCGACTTCGTCGCGCGGTCGATGCCGTCGGCCATGCCGGCGACGACGCCTTCGGTGAGCGTGTTCAGCCGGTCGGGACGATTCAGGGTGATGATCGCGATCGCGCCACGCTCCTCGTAGCGGACCTCGTCAGGCATCGCCGCCGCCCTCCGTCCCGAGCAGGTCCGCCAGGCTGATGCCGGGCGGCGGCTTGCCGATGGGATCCTTGCCGTCGATGACGAGCTGCATGTAGTGCTCGATCATGTCCTGCCAATCGTGCGGCAGGACGTAGAAGCGTCGCGTACGAATCGCTTCCACGACGATGTCGCCGACCTTGCGCGGATCGAGTCCCGATTCGATCGCCTTCGTCACCAGGTCGCGCATCCGCTCTGTGAGCGGGTTCGCGGCAGCGGTGCTCTCGCGCGGCGCTTCGGGCCGGTTGCGCTCTGATTCGTGGATGCGCGTGCGCACCCAGCCCGGGCAGAGCACCGACACACCGATCTGCGGCGCTGCGCCGGCGAGCTCGGTGAAGAGGCTCTCCGAGAGCGCGACGCATGCCGACTTGCTGACGCCGTACGTCCCGCCACCGGGAATCAAGCCGGCCATCGAGGCGGTGTTGACGATGTGCCCTTCGTCGCCCTGCTCGATCATGATCGGGACGAAGCTGCGCACGCCGTGTACGACGCCGCGCAGGTTCACGCCCATGACCCAGTCCCAGTCGGCGAGCGAGCGCTCCCAGGTCGGGCCGGTCTCGCCCGCCACGCCCGCGTTGTTGCAGAGCACGTGGACGGCGCCGTACGCGTCGAGTGCTGCGCGGGCCAGCGCGTCGACCGAGTCGGGATCGGAGACGTCGCATTGCACGCCGGTCACCTCGATGCCCGCGGTCTTCATCTCGGCGGTTGCTGCATCGAGCGCCGAGGCCTCGACGTCGGCGATGACGATGTTCATGCCTTGCGCGGCGAACGCCTCGGCCATGCCGCGGCCGATGCCGCTCGCGCCACCGGTCACGACGGCGGTGCGAGTTTCGAATCGTTCCATGAATCGGACCCCGTTGAACGACGCGACGACGCTCGCGCCGAACGCGCGAGTGTAGATGGCCTCTAGCGCTTCGGCGCCCGCCTGCGGCGGGCCAGCAGCGCGAGGCCGGCGCCGAGCAGCAGCCCGGTGCCCGGCTCGGGCACGACGCCCTTCAGCCCGTCGCGGTAGCCGTAGTACGCGGGCTTGCGCTCGTAGCTCTCGTCGAAGAGCAGCGGCGCGGTGCCGGGGCCGAGGAAGTCGTCGAGCCAGGTGTGGGCGTCGGTGAAGCCCCAGGTCGTGATCCGCCGGCATCCCTCGACCGACACGCAGGCCCCGGCGACGTCGCGGTAGCGCCGTCGTTGCTCGGCGTGGTTCTCGGGACTCTCGCTGCCGATCCCGATGTCGAGCTCGGTGATCTCGACGAACAGGCCGAGATCGACGAACGAGCTGATGCGCTCGGCGATCACGTCGGGCTCGATCGCGAAGCCCGGCGTCAGGAAATGGCCCTGGAGCCCCACGCCGTCGATCGGCACGCCCTGGCCGAGCAGGTCGACGACGAGCCCGTGGAAGGCCTCGTACTTCGGCTCGGAGAAGAGCGGGCCGATCTCGTTCAGCATGAGGTCGGCGCCGGGGTCGGCGGCGCGGGCGATGTGGAACGCTTCGGCGATGTAGTCGGGGCCGAGCACCTGGTAGAAGTGGTTCTGGTAGACGTTCGTGCCGAGCGTCTGGAGTGGCTCGTTGACCACGTCCCAGCTCATGACGCGACCCTCGAAGTGATCGACGACCGTCGTGATGTGCTCGGTCATCACGGCGCGGAGCTCGTCCGGGTCGGTGATCGACTCGACCCAGTCGGGGGTCGAGTCGATGAAGTCCTGATTCCAGACGAGGTTGTGCCCGTGGATGGCCATGCCGTTCGCCTCTGCGAAGTCGACGAGCGCGTCCGCGCCGCTGAAGTCGAAGACGCCGCGCGTGCGCTGGATGGCGTCCATCTTCATCTGCGTCTCGGCGGTGATCGAGCTGAACTCGCGGGCCAGCGTCTCGGCGTAGAGCGGCTCGTTCGCGATCGTCCACGACGATGTGGCGCTACCGACGAGGATGCCTGCCTCGGCGGCCGTCTCGCGCAGCGTGCAGTCAGCATCGGGTGCGAGGCAGCTCGGGTCGCCGGCGCTTGCGGTGAACGCACCGACGAACAGGACGAGAGCCGCGGCCGCAGTGGCGCGCGCGCACCGCCAGAGCATCGAGAGAGTGGGGCGGGCCATCTGAGAGATGTGGTCGGGCCCGGGCGAATGTGTCACCGGTCACGCGGTCGAGCCGCTCTGCACAGAGAATGCGTCGCAGAGCCCATCGCGGCTCTCTGGGGCCAATCACCCATGGCTTTCGCGGGTCAGTCGCTCGCCGACGATGCTGCGGATCTGCCGTATCGTGCATGAAAGACCCGCGACGTGCCGATGGTGTACGGGTGCGGATGGGCCTTCGAGAGCCCGGGGGGAGCGAGAGGATGGCAGCGAAAAAGAAGGCTGCGAAAAAGAAGGCTGCCAAGAAGAAGGCTGCCAAGGCGAAGAAGGCCGCGGTGAAGAAGAAGGCCGCCGGGAAGAAGACGGCCACGAAGAAGGCGGCCGCCGCGAAGCCCGGCACGAAGAAGGCGGCCTCGAAGAAGGCCACTCCGAAGAAGGCCACTCCGAAGAAGGCGGCACCGGCGAAGAGCGCCGACTCGGAGAAGAGTCCGCCGAAGAAGGCCGCCGCCAAGTCGAGCTCGGGCGGCGGTGTCCGCGCCAGCGAGGTGCACATGGGGCACCTCTTCTCGCTCCGTCCGCGAGTCAACACCAGCTTCAAGCCCGAGGAGCTGCGCACGGCCAAGCATCGGCTCGAGGAAGAGGCCTACGCGACGATCGAGGAGGCGGCGCGCGCCGTGGCCGAGCTCGCGCTCGAGCTGAGCCACACTGGCCCCGCCGGCCAGAAGCGCGGGAAGCAGCGGCGCTGGTAAGGCGCCGCAGCTGGTAGAGCGCCGCGGCTGCTCGATCGACGGCCGCGCGCCGGAGGGCGCCCGAGGCGCCATGGCATGGCGCTCCGCATCAGCCACGGCATGTGCGACCGCTGCCACTTCTGAGGCCGGCACCGCCACGTCGCATGATGGCGACGCGCGCTCGCCGAGGTTCTAGGCCAGATCCTTCTGCTCGCGGTCGAGCAGGCGGTCGACGGCGCCGAGCAGCTGGTCGAGCGTGAAGGGCTTGGGCAGGAACATCGTCCGCTCGTCCTCTTCGACCTGCCCCGCCATGTCCTCGGGCGCATAGCCCGAGGTCAGCAGCACGGGGAGGCTCGGGTGGTCTTCCCGCAGCCGCTCGGTCAGTGCAGGGCCGTCGAGACCCGGCAGGATCACGTCGGTGACGACCAGATCGGGCGGGTCGGCCAGACCGAGCTGCAACGCCTCGGGTCCGTCGTGCGCAGTGACGATCTGGTGCCCGCGAGACGTCAGCGCTCGGTGGACGAGGCGTCTGAGTGTCGCCTCGTCCTCGACGACGAGGATGCGCGCGGTGCGCGTCCGCACACGAGGGGCGGGCGCGGGACGGGGCTCCGGGACCTCCTGCAGAGCCTCGGCGAGCGGCCAGAAGACGCGCACCAGAGTCCCTTCGCCCAGGCTGCTCTGGATGTCGATTGCCCCTCCCGACTGGCGGACGATCTCGCGCACGCTCGCCAGCCCGAGCCCCGTGCCGTGCCCGGGATCCTTCGTCGTGAAGAAGGGCTCGAAGAGGCGCTCGAGCACCTCGGCATCCATCCCCTCGCCCGCGTCGTGCACCGAGAGCATCACGAGGGGGCCTTCGGCGAGATCGGGATCGGCCGGGCGTTCGCCGTCCACCGGATCGGTCAGGCGCGTGGCGACGTCGAGGGTCCCGCCGCCGGGCATCGCATCGCGGGAGTTCGCGGCGAGGTTCACCAGCACCTGTTGCACCTGGCTCGGATCGGCCTCCACCCACACGGGTCGATCCACGAGGTCGAGCTCGACACGGACGCTCTCGCGCACGAGGCGCCGCAGCATCCCGGCGGCGTCGCGCACGACCTCGTTCAGATCGACGCGCTTGCTGTGGACCGCCTGATCGCGGCTGAACGCGAGCAGCTTCGTCGTGATCGCCGCTGCGCGCTGCCCCGCCTCGAGGATCTCGTCGACGTCCTCCGACGGGGACGTCGCGCGCAGCGCCTCGGCCCGGCCGAGGATCACCGTCAGGAGGTTGTTGAAGTCGTGGGCGAGGCCTCCGGCGAGCTTGCCGACCGTCTCGAGCTTTCGTGTGAGCTGCAGCGACTCCTCGAGCTCGACCTCCCGGGTGACGTCGCGGAGGACGCCCACGTAGCCGACGAGCTCGCCGGCCCCATCGTGCACGTGGGTGATCGTGGCGTGTCGGACGACACGAGAGCCGTCGGGCAGGAAGCGCTCGAAGCGGTCCGAGTAGCTCTTCCCAGCGGCGAGGTCGGCCTGCGCCCGCACGATGAAGTCCCGCGACTCGCCCCCACCGGCGACGGCGCCGGGGCCGAGGCCCGGCTCGACGGTGCCTTCGGCAGGGTTGAGGCGCTCGAACGCCGGGTTTGCATATACGAGGCCCGGTGTCGTGTCGAAGAGCACGACGCCCTCTTGCGCGGCGTCGAGGGCGGTGCGGAGTCGTTCGTTCATCTCCTGTTCGCGGCGTCGCTCGCTGACGTCGCGCACGATCGTCTGGATGCGGCCGTCGTCGAGCAAGGAGGCCGAGTTCTCGACGATGATCCGGGTGCCGTCGCGCACCTTGAGGACCCGCTCGCGGGCGTACTTCACGCCGGGCTCCATCTGGCGGAAGAGCCCCTCGGCGTCCTCGGGATCGTCCTCCACCATGAAGTCGCGGAGATTCAGCCCGGCCATCTCTTCCTGTGAGTACCCGCTGATCTCCGCGGCCCGAGCGTTGGCCTCGAGCAGTCGCCCATCGCGATCCATGATCACGATCCCGTCGGAGGCCTGGTCGAAGACCGCGCGCGCCTTCGCCTCGCTGCGCTCGGTGAGCTCCATTGCGAGATTGATGCGGCCGAGTGCGTCCCAGAGGAGCCCCGCGGCGGCGACGATGAGCGTGAGCTCGACGCCGACCTCGCTCCAGAGCGAAGTCTCGATGACCGGCTCGAGGAGCTCCGACTCGTGCAGGAACGCGAATGCGAACGTGGCGCCCGCAGAACACGCGGCCACCACGACGGCCGAGCGGACGTCGATCAACAGCCCGGCCGCGATGATGAGGACCAGGTAGACGCTCATGCCCGGTGCCTCGACGCCTCCGCTCAGGCCGGCGGCGAGCGTGGTGAAGAGCCAGAGCCCGGAGATGAGCAAGAGGGCCGCGGTCTTCGGACGCTCGAGATGGGCCAGCACGTACGCGGCGACGCAGACCACCGTCATGCCCAGGCTGGTGGGCACGACGTACTGCGGCTGCGGGAGGATGAAGGCGGCGGCGATCGCCCAGCCGATCGAGGCCAGGACGAACGCCACGCTCAGGGTGTGCACCGTTGCCGCCACGCGCGCGAGGTGTGGATCGCTCAGCTGCGGCGGACGGAGCCAGGCGCTGGCGCCCGATCGAGCCTGATCTGGGATCATCGATCGCCCCCCACGGCGAGGATCCCAACCCGGCCGGGGGGCGTCAACCATTGGCGCCGCGGCAGGCCGCGAAACGAGAGGAGCCGGGACCTGGCAGCTGCCAGATCCCGGCTCCGGGACTTGCACTCGATGCGAGCGTCCGAGCTAGACGCCGGCCTCCTTCGTGGTCTTCACGATCGCGGCCGCGACCTTGTACGGACACGCGTTCGAGGCCGGGCGGCGATCTTCGAGGCGGCCCTTCCAACCATCCTCGACGGTGCCGATCGGGATGCGGATCGAGGCACCACGGTCACTCACGCCGTAGCTGAACTGGTCGATCGACTGCGTCTCGTGTGCACCGGTCAGGCGCTGCTCGTTGTCTGCGCCGTAGACCGAGATGTGACGATCGACGTTCTTGCCGAACTGCTCGCAGATCTTGTTGAAGGTGTCTTCGCTACCGGACTCGCGCATTGCGGTGTTGGAGAAGTTCGCGTGCATGCCCGAGCCGTTCCAGTCGCCGTGGCCGAGCGGCTTCGGGTGCCACTCGATCGCGATGCCGTACTTCTCGGCGGTGCGCTCGAGCAGGTATCGAGACACCCAGGTCTCGTCACCGGCCCGCGCGGCGCCCTTGGCGAAGACCTGGTACTCCCACTGACCAGCAGCCACCTCTGCGTTGATGCCCTCGACGTTGATCCCTGCCTCGAGGCAGACGTCGAGGTGCTCTTCGATGATCTCGCGACCATAGGCGTTGTTCGCGCCCACCGAGCAGTAGTAGGGACCCTGCGGCGCCGGGAAGCCCGCGCGCGGGAAGCCCGGGGGCTTGTCCGTGTCCGGATCCCACAGGAAGTATTCCTGCTCGAAGCCGAACCAGAAGTCGTCATCGTCGTCTTCGATCGTCGCGCGGCCATTCGACTCGTGCGGCGTACCGTCGGCGTTGAGGACCTCGGTCATCACGAGGAAGGAGTCCTTGCGGTCGGGGTCGGGGAAGACCGCGACGGGCTTGAGGAGGCAGTCGGAATCGCCGCCCTCGGCCTGCTCGGTCGAGCTGCCGTCGAACGACCACATCGGGCAGTCCTCGAGCTTGCCCGAGAAATCCGATTCGACGCGCGTCTTGCTTCGCAAGGACTGCGTCGGCTGGTAGCCGTCGAGCCAGATGTACTCCAGCTTGCTCTTCATGATTCTTGGTGCTCCTGCGGTAGGGGGTAGATGGTCGGGCGCTCTATGTTGCAGCAACCGTGCCCAGTTTGTGGGACGCATTTGGCCCATCTGGGCGCAAAATCTGCCCATTCGGAGGGCAGGCTGCCCATTTTTCGGGCAGTGGATCAGGGGAGCCGGGCGCGGCACGGGCGGCCGGAGCAGCTCCCTCGTGGGTGCCCGAATCGGCTGCTCAGGTGACTGCCGGACGGGCGACGGACGGGGTTTAGCAGGATCGGGGCCAGTGCGACGGGCTGCGCCCGGACGGCGGTCCCCCGGTCGGCGCGGCGCTCGTGGGCCTCGGGCAGGCCGGGCCCCGGCTCGGGCTCCTAGCTCTCCCAGCCCTCTCGGAGCCGCCGGATCAGCTCGCCACAGCTCTGGATCCGGTCGTCGGGGTCCCGCGCCATGCACTGGAGCGCGACGTCTTCGAGCCAGCTGGGGATCCGCAGCTGGGTCAGCGTCGAGGGCCGCGGGGGCACCGTGTCGAGAATCTGCCGCGTCATCTGTTCGATCGTCTCGCCGACGAAGGGCTCGCGTCGCGCGAGCACCTCGTAGAGCACGACGCCGAGGCTGTAGATGTCGGTCCGATAGTCGATGTCCGGGTCCTTGCGGAGCTGCTCGGGCGACATGTACGCAATGGTGCCTTCGAGGTTGCCCGCCCCCGTGATCGTCGAGACCGGCTCATCGCCCTTCACCTCCTTGTCGCTCGTCGGCTCCTGGGAGCTGCCGTCTTCGCCCCAGACCTTCGCGAGGCCCCAGTCCATGAGGAGCACCTCGTCGTAGCGGCCGATGAGGATGTTGTCGGGCTTGATGTCGCGGTGGATCACCCGATGGCTGTGCGCGTAGCGCAACGCCTGGACGACGTGGATGAGGACGTCGACGAGCTGCACGAGGTCGTAGCGGTCGCGGTACTGCTCGTCGAAGAGCTCGCGCATGGTGAGGCCGTGCACGAGCTTCATCGTGAAGTACATGTTGCCGTCGCGTTCGCGCCCGAGCTCGTACGTGGGGACGATGCTCGGGTGCTGGAGCGACGCCGTCACCCGCGCCTCGCGCAGAAAGCGCGCCTGCTCGATCGGGTCCTTCCGCATGTCGGGCTTCAGCTTCTTGTAACAGATCACCCGCGCGAGATACCGGTCCTTGCAGGACTGGATGATCGACTTGCCGCCACGCGCAATGGTCTTGAAGTGCGTGTAGCGGGTATTCGGATTGAGGGTCTCGGGCAGCGCGCGGTCGGTGTCCTCGAGATAGATCGAGGCATAGTCGTCCGTCGGCGGCTCGGGAAAACGAGGCATGTGGACTCTCGGCGCAGTGGCGGGGGCAAGGCGGACGCTAGACGATCCGCCGCCGGGTGCCAGCACGTCGATGCCGCACGAGAGGTTCAGCGACGTCGCCGACGCCGCCCCATGCGTTGAAGCAGAACGTCGTGCAGGAGCGCGCACACCCGATCGCTTCGACCATCGTGGTGTCGTTGGCTGCTAGGCCGCCCGGCTCGTGCGCTCGCGGCGCTGCAGCGCCGAGCCCTGTCCACGCGGCACCCGTCCCCGGTGCGCTGCCTCGGGCGATCTCAGTCCGAGCGCTGCACGCACGTCTTCGAGGGGCTCCGCGAGGATCTCTTCGTAGGGCACGCACGCGAGGTCGACGGCCCGGTGGCCCTGGCGCCACGCTGCGGCGACCTCTCGCGGCCAGTCCCACGCAGCCTGCTGCCACGCCTGCAGCACCGAGCCGAGGGTCAGCAGTGTGCGACCGAGCCCGCCCTGCTGCGCGAGGCTGAACGGCAGCAGCGCGGCCTCGCCGAGGTCGTCGGCGCCATAGCCTGCGAGCACGTGCCACATGTCGTGCAGGAGCACGCTGCGCTCGATGAACCAGCGCATGCCCTCGTCGGCGGAGGCCGCGCGCTCGTGATCCCAGTTCAACGCGAAGAGCTTGTCGGTGTCGAGCTGCCAGACCTCGAGGTGCGCGAGGAACGCCCGGCCGAGCGAGCCCTCGGGCAGGCTTCGCAGCTTCTCGGGCTCGAGCGCCTCGCGCAGCGAGCTTCGCTCGTCGTAGAGCCGGCGGCCGGTCGGGTGGGCGAGGAAGCGCGCGAAGTCGCGCTGCAGCGCACCCGGGTCGAGCGCGTACATCACGTCGAGCGCCTTCTGCGTGTCGTCGGGGTCGGTCATCAGCGCGTCGAACGCCGTGCGGGCCTCGGCCCAGAGCGGGCCACGCCACTTCGGGCGACGAGGGTCGAATGTGCGCCCTGCGAGATTGCCCCGGGTGTCCATGCGGCCTGCCCCCTTCGTTCGAATGGGTGCGCGTGCGTGGTGCCCCCGCGAGCGAGTCAGCTCAGGGCGCCGGTCGCCCGTGCGGACTGCTCGCCCTGCTCGGTGGCGACGGGGGTGAGGAAGATGCTCGCTGCGTCTCGCATTCGCTCGCGCAGGGGGTGGCTGTCGTCGTCATAGAGCCAGTGGGTGATGGTGCCCGTCACGAGGCTCGCGAAGGCACTCGCGAGCGCGTCGGGGCTGTGCGACTTCGAGATCTCGCCGCGCGCCTGCCCGCTCGCGAGCAGCCTGGCCATTGCGACGTGATTGCGACGCCGGGCGGCGGCGCCCGGTCCGCCTTCGTCGAGCCCCAGCGAGAGCTTGGCGATCTCGCGGAACACGGAGCGGTGGAAGCGCCGCTCGGCCTCGATGCCGTAGCCCATCACCACGAAGAGGTGCTTCACCTTCGAGACCGTCGATCGCTCGTCGTCGGCGAGCGCGTTCTCGAGCAGGTCGTGATACAGGTCGAGCACACCCTCGGTCATGCTCTCGATGAGCGCCCGCTTCGAGCCGAAGTGGTTGAAGACCGTTGCGCGCGCGACGCCGGCGGCCACGGCGACCTCGGACATCGTCACCTCGTCGGGTCCGCGCTCGGCGAAGAGCTGGTGGGCGGCGTGCTGGATGCGTTCGCGCGCATCCCTCGTCTGGGTGGGTGACTGCGACATCTCTTGCCAGCCTAAGTTGCAGCTCGACCCGAGTCCAGAAGTCAATCACCCAATCGTGCGACTGAGTGTTTTTGGCCCCGTGGAGCGCGAGATAGCCTCGCATCCGCGTGGGGTGGGGGGCGCGGAGGCAGCCGATTGCGGCCAACATTTCGAGCGGCTCGCCGCCTCTGGGGCACGCAGCGGGCCGGGCCGCCGATGGGCACGCCCCCTCCCTGGTGCGGCCGCGGTGTGGCAGCACGGCCGATGGCGGGGGGAGCGCCCGCGGGATGAGATCGGATGTATCTGAATCGCGGTGCATTGCCGGAGCTCGCAGCGATCGCGCGCCGTCGCGCCTCGCCGAAGCGCGTCTTCGTGTGGGCCAGCTACGCGGTCGGCGTCACCCTGGTGCGGGGCCTCCTCACCCTCACCCGCTGGATCGACGACGTGCTCTGGCCCGGCATCGCCGAGCAGCGCGTCGAGCCCCCCGTCTTCATCGTCGGCAACGCACGCAGCGGTACGACTCTGCTGCACCGCGTGATGAGCTGCGACGAAGACCACTTCACGACCATGAAGCTCTACCAGTCGGTCTTCCCCCGCGTCTGCATCATCGAGACGATCGGTGCGCTCGGCCAGCTCGACGAGCACGTGCCGGGGCGCCCGCTGCACGCGTTCGTGCGCTTCGTCCATCGCCGGGTCTTCCGCGCATGGGACGGTATCCACGAGATGGGGCTCGACCGGGCCGAGGAGGACGAGGCGATCTTCACGCTGAGCCTCATCACTCCGGCGCTCGTGCTGGCCTTCCCCGATCTCGATGAGCTCGAGTCGGCGGCCTTGCTCGACGACAAGCCCGAAGCCGAACGGCAGGCGTGCCTCGACCTCTACGACGACGCGCTTCGCCGCTTCCTCTACGCGCGCGGCGAGGGCCGCCGCTTCCTCAACAAGAGCGTGCTCTTCGCACCGCGCATCGGCTCCATGCTCGAACGCTATCCCGAGGCGAACCTCGTCTATCTCGTGCGCCATCCATTCGAGGCGATCCCCTCGTTCCTGAACATGTTCCACACGAAGTGGCTGACGCACTCGCCCGAGATCGAGGCCGACTCACGAGAGGTGCGCGCGCTGGCGAGACTCGCGATCGACTACTACCGGCGCGCCTTCGAGAGCTGCCGCTGGTTCGACGCCAAACGGCTCGTGGCCGTCCGATACGACGAGCTCGTGGCCGATCCGAAGGCGACGGTGCTCGACATCTACGACCGGCTCGGCATCGAGCCCGGCCCCGCCTTCCAGGCCAGACTCGACGAGATCCTCGTCGAGCAGAAGGCCTACACGAGCAGCCACCGCTACTCGCTGGAGCAGTTCGGGCTCTCCGAGCAGGAGATCTACGAAGAGCTCGAGGACGTGTTCACCGAGTTCGACTTCGCGCCGCCACTGGGCGAGTCGATCGAGGCCCGCTCTTCGGTCGGCTCCTAGCGCTCGCTCGACCCCATGCGCTCGAGCTCCCGTGCGAGGCAGTCGGCGACGGCGCGCACCCGCGAGATCTCCAGCGCGCTGCGCGTCGACACGAGGTGGATCGAAGAGCGAGCGTGCATTCCGAGGTCGACGTCGATCTCTCGAAGGGGTGCCGCTGTCGCGGGCCGGCTCGGGAAGCGCGCGAGCACCATCGCCCCCACACCCGCCTCCACGGCGCGCCACTGCACCAGGAAGTCGTCCGACGCGAACACCGGCCGGAAGCCGGGCACGAGCGCCTCGAGCTGGGGGTTCGGTGGCAGGTGATCGAGGGGCGGCGCCCAGGCGATCCAGTCGAGGTCCGATAGCTCCGGCCGCTCGGGCAGTCGCGCCGCGTAGTCCGGCGCGGCGCAGACGGCGTTGTCGAGCTCGAGTGAAGCGACGCTCACGAGGTCGGCCTGGGTCGGCGGCTCGATGCGGAGCGCGAGATCGGCCTCGCGCCGGATGAGGTCCATGTAGCGGATGGTCGAGAGCACCTGGAGCTGCACGTCGGGGAGGGCGCCGCGCAGCTCGGCCGCGAAGGGTGCGACCCACCCGAACGCGATGCCCGGCGGCGCCGTGAGCCGGACGATGCCCCGCGGCCCGGCGTCGTCGCGTTCGGCGGCGCGCTCGACCTCGGCCGCCCACTCCGCCATGCGGCGGGCCGGCTCGAGGAGCCGCTCGCCCGCGGCGGTGAGCCGCGCGCCGAGGGCGCTGCGGTCGAACACCGTGAAGCCCAGTCGATCCTCGAGCTGAGCGAGGCGGCGGCTGAGGGTGGGCTGACCCAGCTGGAGCTGCCTCGCCGCGGCGCTCAGGCTGCCCTGCTCGGCGATCGCGAGGAAGAGGCGCAGGTCGTCCCAAGGTATATCCATATTCGGATGACTCTATCGGTATTTCGCGGATTTTCATCCAGAAATGTGCGGATACCCTGGCCTCGTCTTTCACGGATTCCCGATCTCGCCAAGGAGCGAAGCCATGCGAACCCAGACCAGGTCCACCCGACCCCGTGCCCTCTTCCTCTCCCTCATCAGCGCAGCCGCGATGCTCGGCGGCGTCGGCTGCCAGCTGACGAGTCATCCCACCGAGCCGGCGCTCCTTGGCGAGCCGAGGCCGCTGGGCGACCTGCTCGCCGTCGTCGACCGGCCCGGCCCCGTCGAGCTCGAGACCGTCATCGGCGCCGAGTGGACGGTGCCGCTGTCGGGCCTCGTGAACCTCGACCACGAGAAGGCGCGCGCAGCCGAGCTGCGCGATGGGCCGGAGCCGATCCACATCTATCTCCACGCGCTGCACCACCCGACGCAGGGGCTGTTCATCGTCGACAGCGGGGTCGAGCGCGCGCTGGGCGACCGCGACGAGGAGGCTGCGATCCGCGGCCCGATCACCGCCTTCCTCGACGTCGGCACGATGCGGATTCCGCACGACCCCGCCGGCTGCCGCGCGCGTCAGCCCCAGCCGCTCGCAGGCGTGTTCATGACGCACCTGCATCTAGATCACGTGTCGGGGCTGCCCGACGTTCCGGACGAGACCCCCATCTACGCCGGACCCGGCGAGACGGGCGACCGCTCGTGGCAGCACATCGTCGTGGGCCCGAACATCGACCGAGCCCTCGACGGCAAGGGTCCCGTGCGCGAGTGGGCGTTCGAGCCCCGCAACGAGGAGGAGGCCGCTGGGCCCTTCGAGGCGGTGCTCGACGTCTTCGGCGACGGCTCGGTGTGGGCGCTGCACGTGCCGGGTCACACGCCGGGCAGCACCGCCTACCTCGTGCGGACGCCCGACGGCCCGGTGCTGCTCGTCGGCGACGCGTCGCACAGCGCATGGGGCTGGGAGCACGGCGTCGAGCCCGGCACGTTCTCGAGCGATCGTCCGCGGAGCGCGGAGAGCCTCGCGCGCCTGCGTGCCTTCGCCGCGGCGCATCCCGCGATCGAGGTGCGGCTCGGGCACCAGCCCTTCGGGCGCGAGCACGTCGCGGCCGCGCACTGAAGCGCCGCGCTCTCTCCATGCCGGGTCGGGGCTCGCTCGCAAGGGCGAGCCCCGTTCACGTCGATGGACGCGGGTCGTCGTCGCCCGCGATCTCCTCGAGCTCTCGCGAGGCCGTCTCGGGCATGAAGAGCAGGACGAGGGGCGAGAGTGGCGTGAGCACCAGGATCCAGGTGATCGACGCGGCGTGGCTGCCCGTCGTCCCGTGCAGGAGGCTCACGGCCCAGAGCCCCAGCGACGACCCCACGGTGCCGACGGCCTCGCGCATGCCGGCGGCCGTCGAGCGCATGCTCGTCGGGAAGAGCTCGGCGGCGAGCGCCGCGTGCAGCACGCCGAGGCTGCCGAGGGTCATCATCAGCAGCGCGAAGCCGAGCGCGATCGGCACCAGGGTCTGCGCGTTGTAGAAGAGCGCGATCGCGCACGACATGAGCAGGCTGACGAAGATCGTGACCGGCCGCCGCCCGAAGCGGTCGGACACGGCCCCGGCGACCACATTGCCGAGCGGCGCCCCGGCTCCGCAGGCGGCGACGAGCAGCCCGACCTGAGCCGGCGAGAAGCCGAGGTCGTCCTGCAGGTGCTTCGAGACGAAGACGCTGCCGGGCTCGCCGATCACCCAGACGGGCAAGACCACGGCGACGAGCGCTGCTAGCCGGGCGCCGTGCCGGCGCGCGAGCTGGCGCAGCCCTTCGAGCTCGACTGTGCCTTCGGGCTCGGCCTCGACCCGGCTGCGGTGCACGTCGAAGCGCGCGGTCTCGGCGAGCCGGCTTCTGAGCCAGGGCGCGACGAGCAGCCCGAAGCTCCCGATCGCGAAGAGCGCGCGCCAGCCGTAGGGCAGCTGATCGACGAAGGCGTAGACGAGCAGGGTGAGCGCGCCGCCGAGACCGCCGATCGCGAAGAGCAGCCCCAGCCCGAAGCCGCGGTTCTCGGCCGAGAGCTCCTCGGTGACGACGACGCCGGCGAGCAGGATCTGGCCGGCGATGAACGCACGCGCCAGGAACTGCGCGGCCGCGAAGGTCTCGCCGCTCTGCACGAAGACCGTCGCGAGATTGCAGAGCGCGACGCCCGCGACTGAGCCGATCAGCAGGCGGCGGCGCCCGACCCGATCGGCCAGCACGCCGAGCGCGAGCGAGAAGAGGGCGCCGAAGCGGACGACCGCGAAGAGCGTCCCGACCTGGTCCTCGGGGACCGAGAGCCCGTGCTGGATCTGCGGCAGCGCGAACGTCGTGACGGTCATCGTGTAGAAGCTGCCAAACGAGGACAGACACGTGGCCGCCAGCACGCTGCGCTCGTGCGGCGACAGGGAGGGGAAGGAAGACCGCAAGGTGAACAGACGCGCGCGCCACGATCGGGGAGCGTTCGGATCCTGCAAGCTGGGACTCCGGCTCCGCTCGCGCGGCATGCGAGGCTGAATGGGCCTCGCGCGTGAGGTGGGAGCCAGTATGTCAGCGGCCCAGGAGACCGGCAATCGACCCCCGACCTCGCCTGCGGCCGCGCGACGGCGCCCCAGGGCGCCGCTCGGGTGAAACGCGGGGCCCGTGCCGATCGGGGGTGTGCCATCCGGCCCATACACGGAGACGGCCGGATCGGGCAGATTTCTCTCGACGCAGCCGATGAGGGTCGGGCCCGGCCGAGATCGGCGTCACGAGGAGATGGATCATGACCCGGCAGCCCCTCTCACACGCAGCTCTCGCCCTGCTCGTCGCTCTCGCCGCCGGCCTGCCCACCTGGGCCGAGACGGCCGATGCGGCGAACGCTCCGAACGCGGCGGACCCGGCGTGGGATCGGGCCGCGAAGACGGAGATCCGGGCCTTCACCGAGCCCGACGCCGATCCCGCCGAGCTCTCCGAGGAGCTCCGCGGCGCCGCGGCGATCTTCCTCGGCGTGGCCGAGGCGCCCGGCGGCGACCCCAACGGCTACTGGCGCGCGGCGCGGGCCGAGTGGCTCTCGGGCGAGCTGCTGCCGCTCGGCGACGACGACGCCAAGCTCGAGCGCTTCGAGCGGGCGAAGTCGCTGGCGCAGCGCGGCATCGACGCGAACCCCGACTGCGGCGAGTGCATGATGTGGAAGTTCTCGGCGATGGCGCGGGTCGCGACCACACGCGGCCTGCTCTCGGCGGTGCGCCAGGCGCGCGAGATGGGCGAGCTGCTCGATCGGGGCATCGAGCTTCAGCCGACGCACGACGACGGGCCGGGCAGCTCGACGCTCGGCAACCTCTACTACGCGAGCGCCAACTTCAACCGGGTCGTACCCGACTCGATCTGGGTGAAGTGGATCCTCGGTGTGCGCGGCGACAAGGAGAAGGGCCTGGCCCACAGCCGCAAGGCGCTGGAGCTGCATCCCGACCGCCTCGACTATCGCGTCGAGGTCGGCACGCAGCTGCTGTGTCTCGGCTCGACGAAGAAGAAGAAGCGGGCGCATCTCGAAGAGGGGCGCGCGATGCTCGAATCCATTGCCCATCTGCCTGGCTCCAACGAGGACGAGCGTCGCGAGATCTACTTCGCGAACCAGCTCCTCGAAGACTCCGGCAAGGCCTGTGGCTATACCGGCGACAAGCTCGTCGACATCGACGCGGAGCAGCAGAAGCATGCGAACCAGTAGTCGTGACTCGAAGCCGCTCGTCCCGATGGCACCGAGCGCGAGACGCGCGGTCATCGCCGCCGGCCTGCTGCTGCTGGCGGTCAGCGGCTCGGTGGGCTGCGCGACGCCGCCGCCCTTCCGCCAGCCTGCCGACTTCGACCAGCGCTTCGAGGGCGTCCGCACGATCACCCTCGTGCCGCCGAAGATCGCCGTCTACAAGATGTCGGCGGGCGGGACCGAGGAGGAGGTGCAGGGCTGGAGCGACGACGCCTACGCCCACGTGGTCGAAGCGGTCGAGGCCGAGGTCGGAGAGCTCGGCCGCACGTTCGTGCCCTACGCCGGCGAGGAGCTGCCGCACCGCACGATCCGTCACGA
The DNA here is from genome assembly GCA_964474355.1 of uncultured Spirochaetaceae bacterium. GTDB lineage: Bacteria > Myxococcota_A > UBA9160 > UBA9160 > UBA4427 > CAYYSY01. Next base: position 19,994 of record CAYYSY010000451.1, read on the forward strand.
TGGCCATGCTGCGGAGCGCGCGGCCGCGTCGGGGCACAGCGCGGCCGAGGACAGCTGGCTGCTCTTCGAGGCCGCGAACCTGGCGATCCTGCGTCACACCTACGACCCGTGGAACGTCTTTCCCGAGCGCCAGAAGAACTTCGACTACACGCTCGGCCGCGAGGCGAGGGCGCTGGCCGGTGAGACCGATGCCGATGCCTTCCTGCTCGTCGTGGCCACCGACCACATCCCGACCCGCGAGCGCGCCGCGCTGGTCGCGGCGGGTCTCGCGATGGCGGCGATGACCGCGAGCTACTCGGGGCCGAGCGCGACCCCGGCGAAGCTGACGCTCGCACTCGTCGAGGCCGATTCGGGAGACATCCTCTGGTTCAACACGCTCTCGCTGCCACTGTCGGATCTGCGTGACGCGAAGACCGATCAGGTGCTGATCGACTCGGTGATGAAGGGGCTCTCGCAATGAACGCGCACGCCGCACGCCGTCTACTCTGCATCGCCGCGCTGCTCTGCGTCTCGGTCCTCGGTGTGGCCTGCCTCCAGGTGCCGGTGGCGTCTCTGGACGAGACGCTTCCGAGCGAGGGGCTCGCCGAGGACGAGCAGCACGTCTGGAAGAAGGCGCGGGAGACGCAGGTCGTGCTCGACGGCAGCGGCATGCGCTTCGTGGACGCCGAGCTCGAAACGTACCTGGAGTCGGTCGCCGTGGAGCTCGCAGGCGAGCAGCTCGCCGCCGCCGGACTCGAGCCGGACGTGCGGGTGCTCTCGAATCCCGACATGAACGCCTTCGCATTCCCGAACGGCGTGGTCTACGTGCACACGGCGCTCCTCGCGCGCATGCAGAACGAGGCGCAGCTCGCGACGATGCTCTCCCGCGAGTACGCGCACGTGATCCATCGCCATGCGCTGATGAAGCATCGAAGCGACCGCGCCACCCAGAACGCGGTCGCGACGACACGGGTCTTCGCGGGTCTCGTCCAGGGCGGGGGATACGCGCAGATGTTCTTCGAGGCGGGCAGCTGGTCGTCGATGGGCGGCTACCACCACGTGCTCGAGATGCGGTCGGACAGCACGGGCCTCGCGATGATGGACTCGGCCGGCTACGACCTGAACGAGGCACCGCGTCTGTTCAAGATGACGGTCGACTATCTCGCCGAGGTGCACACGCAGCGCCCCCCGTCGCCGCTGCCGTTCGCGTTCAGCACTCCGGTCCACATGAGGAACCGGATCGCCGCCTATGACAAGCTGCTCGCGACCGACTACGCCGAGGCGGCAGCGGCGACGAACCGCAAGCGCAACGAGGCGCTCTTCCGCGAGAAGGTGCACCGCGCCGCCGTCCACCAGGCGGGGCTCGAGCTCGACCGTGGTCGCTTCGACTCGGCGCTGCGCACGGCGGAGCGCGCGCTCGAGACCCGGCCCGACGACGCGGACGCGTGGGTGATCGTCGGCGAGGCGAAGCTGCGCTCGAAGCAGAGCTCGGATCGCGACGGCGCGATCGCCGCGTGGCAGCGTGCGACACAGCTCGACCGCGATCATGCCGCTGCGAACCGGGCGCTCGGGCTGCTCTACTACCGCGACTTCAAGAAGAGCGGCGAGCACGGCGGCGAGGCGGAGGTGCACCTCGCGCGCTACCTGAGCGTCGCACCCGATGCACCCGACGCCGGCCACGTGCGCCACTACCTCGAGCGGCTCGAGGGTGAGGGGGAGACACGATGAGGCGCGTGCACACGAAGCGATCGATCGGGCTGGTCGCCGCGGCCCTGGTGGCGCTGGTGCTCGGCGGCGGCACGGGCTGCGCGCTGTGGACGCCGGCGAAGTCCAGCGCGATCCAACATCCCTGGCTGCAGCTCGAGCTGATGATCCCGGCTGGCTGGATGGTCGCGACGTTCTCCGAAGGGCTCTTCGCGACCTACCACGGCCTCGAGCTCGAATCGATCCACGTGCGGCGCTGGGATCGCAAGGTCGAGGTGAAGGGCACCGGCCGCAACCTCGAAGGGGAGCTCCTGCCGTACGAGATCGCCGAGATCTCGCTCGACAGCCGCCGCCTCGACGAGGGAGTCGGCGGGCTCGAGGTGCTCCGCAACGCGCCGGCCGAGGTCGACGGCCGTGACTGCTACGAGATCGACTACCGGTTTCGCGGTGAGACGGGTCTCCGCATCCGCACCGTCGAGGTCGGCTGCGCGGTCGACAAGTGGATCTACCGCTTCGAGTACCGCGCGGCGGAGCAGCACTACTTCGAGGCGGGGCGATCAGGCTTCGAGGAGCTGGTCCAGAGCGCGCGCTTCAAGCTGTAGTCGAGGTGCAGTCGAGCTCTAGGCGAGCTGTAGTCGAGGTGAGCGCGACCCCTCCTCCCCGGCCGCGGCATCCGATGAGCCGGCGCCGCTATATTGCGCGTCTGCCCGGAGGCCGTCCGTGACCGCAGCCCCGCCCCGCACCGCCGAGACCCGCCACACCTTCTGCCGCATCTGCGAGTCGCTCTGCGGCCTCGAGGTGACGCTCGATCGAGGTGAGATCACCCGCATCCGTCCCGACGATGCTCATGTGGCCACCGACGGCTTCGGCTGCGTGAAGGGGCTGAAGCAGCACCAGCTCTACGCATCGCCCGATCGGCTGACGCATCCTCGTAAGCGCCTGCCGGGGGGCGGCTTCGCCGACGCCACCTGGGACGATGCACTCGGCTCGATCGGTGGAAAGGTGAAGCAGCTCGTCCGCGACCACGGCCCCGATTCGATCGGGATGTACGTCGGCACCGCGGCCGGGTTCAGCCTGCTGCACCCGATCTTCGCCCAGGGCTTCATGACGGGGCTCGGCTCGAAGAGCATCTACGCCTCGGCCACCCAGGACTGCAGCAACAAGTTCGCCGTGGCGCGCGAGATCTACGGCTTCCCCTTCACCCAGCCCTTCCCCGACCTCGACCACGCGCAATGCCTCGTCATCGTCGGCGCAAACCCGGTCGTCTCGAAGTGGAGCTTCTTGCAGGTCCCGAACCCGGGGAAGCGGCTGAAGGAGATCGAGGCCCGGGGCGGGCGCATCTTCGTCGTCGATCCGCGGCGCACCGAGACCGCGAAGACGGCCGGCGAGTACGTGCCGATCCAGCCGGGCACCGACGTGTTCTTCTACCTCTCGTTCCTGAACGAGCTCGTCGCCATCGGCGGCGTCGACCGCGCGCAGGTCGACGCGCTGACGACGGGCTTCGACGAGATCGAGCGTCTCGCGGCGCCCTGGACGCCAGAGCGCACCGAGGACGTGACCCGCATCCCCGCTGCGACCCTGCGCGCCATGGTGCGCGCGTACGCCGAGGCCGACGGCGCCGTGCTCTACAGCTCGACCGGCGTCAACATGGGCGGGCAGGGCGCGCTCGCGTTCTGGCTGCAGGAGGTGATCAACGCCGTCAGCGGCAACCTCGATCGCCGGGGCGGAACGCTCATCGGCAAGGGGATCCTCGACTTCGCGAAGCTCGGTGAGCGGAGCGGCTTCGGGCTCTCGCGCGAGACCTCGCGCATCGGTGGCTTCCAGGCGGTGAACGACGCGTTTCCGGGCGGCGTCATGGCCGACGAGATCCTGACCGAGGGGCCCGGCCAGCTGAAGGCGCTCATCGTGACCGGCGGCAACCCGCTCATCACGATGGCGAACAGCGAGCGGCTGAAGCGCGCCTTCGAGCAGCTCGAGCTGCTCGTGACGATCGACATCCTGCCGACCGAGACGGGCCATCTCGCACACTGGCAGCTGCCGGCCACGACGCCTTTCGAGCGCTTCGACCTGCCCTTTGCGTTTCCGCTGCTCATGGGGATGCAGTCGCGGCCTTATCTGCAAGCGACCGAGCCGGTCAGCGCGCCTGCTGGCGAGCAGCGCGACGAGGCGACGATCTACCTCGACCTGGCAAGCGCCTGCGGCGCGCCGCTCTTCGGGTCGAGGCTCACGCAGCGCCTGCTCGAGTGGGGGACTGCTCGACACTCGAAGAAGCACGCCGAGCGCCAGCGCTCGGTGCCGCAGAAGTGGCTCATGTCGACGATCCTGCGGCTCACACGAAACGGCGGCTTCGACGCGCTCGAGCGCGAGCCGCACGGCCGGGAGAGACCGCCGCATCCGGTGGGCGAGCTGCGCGCGGGCGGTGTCTCGACCGAAGACGGCAAGATCGCGCTCGCGCCGAAGGCGCTCGTCGAGCGGGCGGCCGTCGTCGAGCAGGCCTTCGAGGCGGAGCGGCGGAGCCTCGGCCAGCTTCGGCTCATCACCAAGCGCCACGTCAAGACGCACAACTCGTGGACGCACAACGACCCCGAGTTCGTCCGCGGCGCGCTGCATACGAACTATCTCTACATGCACTCAGACGACGCGAAGGCGGCCGGGCTCGAGCCGGGTGGGCTCGCCGACGTGAAGAGCGCGACGGCGACGGTCCGCGTCGGGGTCCAGCTGCTCGATGATCTGCTGCCGGGCACCGTCGCGTTGCCGCATGGCTGGGGGCACCAGGGTGCGCCGGGCCTGTCGGTGGCGAGCCGCACGAGTGGCGTGAACGTGAACCTGCTAGCGGCTGATGGCGCCGACGCGGTGGAGCCGGTGAGCGGCATGTCGCGGCTGACGGGGATCCCGGTCGAGGTGACGCCGGCTGCGGGGCCGGCCGACCCGGGCCACTGGTCGGGGCTGCCCGAGTCGGAGCGGGCGTAGGTGCGTGCGCCCACAGCCCACCAAGCTGCCGAGCGCATCTTCTGATGGGGGTCGACTCGTGAAACGCGTGCTCCAGATCGTCGTGATCGTGCTGCTGCTGTCGATCGTCGCGTTCTTCGCGCTGGCGCCGGGTGTGCTGGAGCGCGGCTTGAACCGCGTCGCGCCGCACGAGCCGTGGCCCGTCGGCGAGCGCGCGCGCGCGCTGCACGACACGCTCGCGGTGGCCGATCTCCACGCCGATCCGCTGCTCTGGCAGCGCGACTGGCTGGAGCGCGCCGATCGCGGCCACACCGATCTGCCCCGCGCCCAGGCCGGCGGCGTGGCGCTCCAGGTGATGACGGCCGTCACGAAGGCGCCCTCGGGCCAGAACTACGAGCGCAACGAAGCCGACAGCGACACGATCACCTGGCTCACGATCGCGCAGCGGTGGCCGGTGGCGACGTGGTCGAGCCCCTTCCAGCGCGCGGTGCACCAGGGGCGCCGCCTTCAGGACTGGGTGGAGCGCTCCGGCGGTGAGCTCCGGCTCGTCCGCAGCCGCGCCGATCTCGCCGAGCTGCAGGCGTCGCGCGCGAATGGCGGCCGCGCCGTGGGCGCGATCTTCGGCATCGAGGGCGCCCATGCGCTCGACGGCGACATCGTGAATCTCGATGCGCTCGACGAGCTGGGGCTGCGCGTCGTCGGCCTCACGCACTTCTTCGACAACCGCGTCGGCGGCTCGCTGCACGGCGTCTCGGGCGCGGGACTCAGCGACCTCGGCCGCGCGCTGGTCGCCGAGGCGGGGCAGCGCCGCATGGTGATCGACGTCGCGCACGCCTCGCCCGCGAGCGTGCGCGAGGTCCTCGCGCTCTCTGATCGGCCGGTGATCCTCTCGCACGGCGGCTTCAAGACGATCTGCGACAGTGCGCGCAATCTCGAAGACGACCTGATGGTCGAGATCGCGCGTGACGGTGGTCTCGTGGGCGTCGGCTTCTGGGACGGCGCGGTGTGCGACGAGTCGCCCAGGGGCGTCGTGCGCGCGATCCGCTATGGGATCGACCTGCTGGGCGTCGATCACATCGCCCTGGGCTCCGACTATGACGGCGCGACGCGCGTGCTCTTCGATGCGTCGGAGCTCGCGGTACTGACGCAGACGATGCTCGAAGAAGGCTTCAGCCAGGAGGAGATCCGCAAGGTCATGGGCGAGAACGCCTTCCGGTTCTTCGCGACATGGCTGCCCTGAGCGGAGTCGCCACCGGCCCGCCTGCCGCTAGCAGGCCGGCGCAGAAGTCCGGGCACACTTTCATTAGGCTACGGGCCAACGCATGAGGAGGCCCGGTGGCCCATCCCGAGGATCATCGTTCGCATCGCGTCAGCTGGCTTCGCGCCGCCGTGCTGGGGGCAAACGACGGCATCGTCTCGACGGCGAGCCTCGTCATCGGCGTCGCTGCCGCGAGCGCGAGCTCGGAGACGGTGCTCATGGCCGGCATCGCGGGGCTGGTCGCCGGTGCGATGTCGATGGCGGCGGGCGAGTACGTGTCCGTCAGCTCGCAGCGCGACGTCGAGCGGGCCGATCTCGAGCTCGAGCGCGCCCACCTCGAGCACGACCCCGAGTACGAGGCCGCCGAGCTCACGCAGATCTACATCGACCGCGGCGTCGACCCGGCAACGGCGGCCAGCGTGGCGCACCAGATGATGGAGCACGACGCGCTCGCCGCGCACGCACGCGACGAGCTGGGCTTCTCCGAGGTGACGGCCGCGCGCCCGATGCTCGCAGCGGCCAGCTCTGCTGCGACGTTCACCGTCGGCGCGGCGTTGCCGGTGCTCACGGCCGCGTTCGTCCCGGCGTCTGCGATCATCGCGACGGTCGCCCTGACGTCGCTGGTCTCGCTGGGCCTGCTCGGCGCGCTCGCGGCGAACGCCGGCGGCGCCAACCCGATGATCGGCGCCGCCCGCGTGGGGTTCTGGGGGGCGCTCGCGATGTGGATGACGGCCGTGGTGGGGCGGATCTTCGGCGCCATCGTCTAGCGGTGCATTCTGCGCGAATGAGATCCGCCGCGCATCGGCGTACACTGCATGTCCTCGCTTGGTGCTTACGCGAGGCGAGCTGACTCAGGAAGCGACATGATCGGGAAGCGCCAGTACATCAACGAGGACGGCACGGTCCGCGAAGAGATCGTCGCCGAGCAGCAGGACGCGCTCGCGGCGTCGGCCAAGCGGCACGGCGTCGACGCCGATCGGGTGCAGTCGCTCGTCTCCGAGGTGCACGAGAACGGCTACGTGATCGTGCGCGATCTCATCGGCGAAGACGTCATCGATCGGATCCGCACCGAGTCGGCGCCGCTCCTCGAGCACGATGGCCGCACCGAGTTCGAAGGGTTCAAGACGCGCCGCATCTACTCGGTCATCGAGAAGACGTTCGCGTGCAACCCGATCGTCGAGCATCCGCTCGTGATGGCCCTGCTCGATCAGGTGCTGATGCCGAACTACCTGCTCTCGCAGCTGCAGGTGATCGAGGTCGGGCCCGGCGAGGTGCGCCAGCCGCTGCACCACGACGACGGCTTCTACCCCATCCCGCGGCCGCGTCCGCCCATCGGCGCCGCGCTCATCTGGGCGCTCGACGACTTCACCGCAGACAACGGCGCCACCCTCGTCTACCCGAAGAGCCATCTCTGGGGCGACGTGCCGGCCGCCGACATCGACGTCGAGCAGATGGTGCCGGCCGTGATGTCGGCGGGCTCGGCGGTGTTCTTCCTCGGTACGCTCTGGCACTGCGCGGGCGCGAATCGCACCGACCGACCTCGGCTCGCGGCCACCACGCAGTACTGCGAGCCCTGGGCCAGGCAGCAGGAGAACTACAGCCTGGCCATCTCGCGCGAGCGCGCGCGGCAGTGCAGCGACACCGTGCAGTCACTGCTCGGCTACAGCATGCAGTTCCCGTTCATCGGCTTCGTGAACGGCCGCGACCCGAAGCGGCTGCTGCGGGACTGAGCGGGGGGGCCGTGACGCTCCGGCCATCGCGCTCGCCTCGCGGGCCCGACGCACGCCTGCGGCAGCCAGCGCCACGGCCGTGCCGCAGACCGACAGCCAGGGCGAGAGCGGAACGCTCGGGGCCGCAGATTTCTCCAGCACGAAGTCCGTCACGCACTGAACGAGTGCGGGCTCGGTGACCACCGCCCCGTGGTCGCCGGTGCCGCAGCTGCCATCGGTGAAGACACGCACGTCGAGGGTGGGGAACGTGCTCGCGAGGGTCGCGGCGAAGCGTGTGGCCTCGGCGGGATCGACCGCGAGGTCGCCCGGCGAGTGGATCAGCAGCACGTCTCCGCTCGGTGCTGCTCCGAAGCGCGCGGCGTCGGCCGCCACGAAGCGCGGCGCGCCCACGTCCCAGCAGTAGTCGCTGGTGAAGGTCGCGTCGTAGCACGGGCCCTCGTACTGCGGCCCGGTGCCGAAGGCACGCCGGGTGGCGCAGAAGAAGGCGCCACTCCAGTATGCGGCGTCATACGCATCCCATGCCCGGATGTCGTAGATGCCCTCGAGCCCGATCGCACCGATGGGCGGCGGACAGATCGCACCGGGCGGGCAGGGGGGCGCGAAAGCATCGAATCGCAGGTTCAGCAGCTGTGCGAGGTGCCCGCCGGCGCTGTGTCCGCCGACGAAGAAGCGATGCGGATCGAGGCCATGGCTCGATGCGTCGTGTTGCAGCGTCGCCATGGCCGAGGCCATGTCGCGCACCTGCTCGCCGTAGGTGTCGGGTCGGTTCGCCTCGGGCGCGCACATACCGCCCAGGTCCATGCTGAGCCGATAGCTCATCGATGCGCACGCGAGGGTGCCCCCGCTCGCTTCGACGATGGCCTCGCAGGTCGGGTCGAGGCTCGCATGGCTGCCGGTCTGCCACAGGCCGCCGTGCGCGAGCAGCAGGGTCGGGAGAGGACCGGCGGATCGATCGGCCGGGCGGATCAGCGCGAGCTCCTGCGCCGGATCGGGGCCGTACCACAACAGCGTCGTCTCCAGGGCGATCGGCTGTGCCGATGCGGAGGTCGCGATGAGGCAGGGGGCAGCGCATGCGAGAAGGATCACGAAGGCGAGGCGGCGGGCGGTCAACGGCTTGCCTTTCGATCGCGGTGAGATGCGACTCAGTCGAGCGATTCGGCGATCCTATCGAGGGGCTTCCAGCGAGCGCCACCGCGGTTCGACACACAGACGGGTTGACCAGGTAGGAGCTGTACGAACGGGTGCCTGCGGGCCGAGGGCGAAACCAGTCAGCTGGATCGTGTCGGATTCGCTGTCGGAGAGCGCGGAGTGAGCCGAGCCAGTAGGCGATCCCGCCGGGTCCCCCGGCGATCCCGGGCCACGGGCCGGGCCTCGCGCGAAGCGAGGTCGCGTGGGGCGGTGCAGCGAATCGCGGCGACCCGGGGTGGCCGAAGGAACCGAACCCCCGGAAGCACCGTCCACTCGACGGGCGTCCGTGCCGCCGGGCCGCGTTCGCCCGAAGGAGCCAATGAGGCGGCTTTCAGCGCGCCCGAGGGGCCATCCCGCGGATGCGGGGACGGGCTTCACGGGCGGGCCGGTCGCCCGCCGACGAGCGCGATTCGGGTCGCGTTCGCGGCGAGAAATGCCCTACTTGCGCGGGCGAATCATTGGCTAGGATCCGGCCCGCAAATCTCCAGGAGGACACCATGCGACTTCTCACCATCCTCATCGCCATCGCCGCCGTGCTCTTCGCAGCGGGCAGTGCCCAGGCGGGCAAGAGCTGCTCGACGTTCGCGAAGATCACGGGCTACGACGAGGCCAGCAAGTCGATCACGTTCGAGAAGCAGAAGGGGAGCCAGACCAAGTACTTCCCGAAGACGGACGGCGCGCCGAGCACCTCGAAGATCCCGTCGAAGTGCAAGTCGAAGGTCCTGAGCCAGGACAGCTTCGCGGTCAACGTGTCGGGAGGCCGCATGAGCATCACGCAGGTGCGCGCGAACTTCAGCGGCAAGATGCTGAACGACATCGACGACAAGACCTGGGTTCCGGCCAAGCTGCAGGAACTTATCGCCTCGGGTGAGACGGTCGTCGTCCTGCTACGGCAGCCTCCGGGCAGCGACAAGAAGGCGCCCTATGGCGTGACCACGGTCTACATGCCGATCACCGAAGAAGAGATCGCGGAGATCGAGCGGCTGAACAATCAGGGCGAGGACGCGTAGACACCCGCCCGCACCGACTTTCGAGCCGAAGACGGCGGCGGAGGCCATGGGCCCCGCCGCCGTTCTGCGTTCGGGGCCGGACCGGTCAGACCGAGCGCTGCTCGGGGATGCGGGTCAGCGCGAACACGCCGACCGCGTAGACGAGCAGCGCCAGCAGCAGCACCCAGCGGAAGCCGAACGTCATCGAGAGGATGGTCGCCGAGACCGAGCTGACCACCGAGAAGAAGCCGTTCACCGCCCAGCCCCACGCCACGTACTCGCGCTCGTGCTCCGAGAGCGCCGAGATCGTCTGCACGCCGATCGGCATGAATGCGCCGAGGCAGAGGCCCACCGGCGCGAGCAGGGTGATCGCCACGGCGATGCGTACGGGCAGGCCCGCATCGGAGAAGAGCGCCATCACGGGCTCGTGCCCGAACTGCATGCCGACGGTGAGCACGGCCAGGCACCCGAGCAGCACCCAGAGCGCCCGGTTGCGCGCGGCCGAGTACGCGCTCGACACGAGGCTGCCCACGCCGGAGAAGATCAGGATGGCGAAGAGCGTCACGGTGAGCGAGTAGCTCGGGTAGCCGAGAAAGAGTGTCAGCTTCTGGATCAGGCAGACCTCGATGAACATGAAGCCCAGCCCGAGCGCCGCGAAGTAGAGCCCCGCGTTCAGCTTGTAGGGAATCGCCTGCCACACGTCGCGGATCTTGACGGTCGGGAGCAGGATGAAGATGGCGGCGAAGCCGCTCGCGAAGACGAGCAGGATCACGAGCATGCGCTCGCCGGTCGCAACCTCCCAGTCGTTGATGCCCTTGTGCTTCTCGATCCGGCCGAAGAGGGCGTCGCGAAACGACGTGAAGTGCCAGAAGAACGGTGAGTCGTCCCGTACCGGCGAGAGGTCGAATGCGTAGGTCGCGTTGAAGGCGTCGAAGCCCTGCTCTCCCTCGGCGAGGATCACCGACTGCACGCTGTTCTTCTCGGCCGGCGCCTCGCCGTAGAACGGGTACCAGATCTGCGAGTCGTCGATGTACTGGTCCAGGTGCTTGCGGAACCGTTCGAGCCGGATCTCGTCGAATGGCGTCTTGCTGATGAGCGTGGTGGACCCGGGCACGAATGCCGGTGCCGTCGCCACGATGATGTGCTCGCGGAAGTCCTCGACCCCCGACTCCTCCAGCGCGTGCCGTGCCGTCGATACGAAGCGGGGCGTGCGGTTGGGCCGCTTGTGGAGGAAGAGCTCGCCGAATTGCGCGGCCATGATGCCGTTCGGCTTCAGGTGGTCGAGCACCTCCTGCACCATCTCGACGGTGTAGAGGTAGGACTCCGACAGCACGAAGGCACCCGAGCTGGCGGCGTTCATGGCGGCGTAGCTGTCCGGTGCGACCAGCCAGATGAGATCGTACTTCTCGTCGCTGCGCTCGATGAAGGAGCGGCCCTCCGCGTTTACGAGGTCGACCTTCGGGTGGTTCGCGACGTTGCCCGTGAAGTCGGCGAAGACGTCGGTCAGCAGTGAGACCGTCACCGGGTTGAGCTCGACGCCGGTGACGTGTCCGGCGCCGAAGGCGAGCGAAGCCTGCAGCTCCTGGCCGCCGGCCGCGCCGATGATCAGCACCTTCGGCTCGGGGTCGAGCACCGTGAAGGGCAGCGAACGGAAGTTGCGGATGTAGCGGAGCAGGCTCCCCTTCTTGCCATCCCAGGCGTGAAGCGCAGAGCCGATGTTGCCGTCGTGGTGAAGCGTGTACTGATTGACGCTGCGTGGGAAGGCCAGCACGTCCACCCGGAAGACCGAGCTCCACGCCGAGTAGAGCACGTTCTGGTTCCCGCGACGGTCGGGGCTCATCGTCTTGAGCTTGTCGGGGATCGGCTCGGGGATCGCGCTCGGCACGAGGGCGAGCTGAGAATCGAGCGC
>CAYYSY010000452.1:0-4680 GCA_964474355.1 uncultured Spirochaetaceae bacterium
CGCCTCCCCCCCCGGCCCCCCCCCCCTCCACCCCCCCCCCCCCCCCCCCCCCCCGCGGGGTCATCATTGCAGTGTCGCTGAATGTCCTCGACATGCTCGATCCATGTGTTCAGAATGAAGAATGCCGGAAGGTCCGGTGGGCCGTGTCGGCCGCGCGCCAGGAATGCGGCAGGCACGGTTTGGCTACGTGTCGCTCTCGACGGTGCACGACTGCGAGAGCACTGCACTTGATTAGGACTGACTCAAAATGCTGAAGAAGTTATTGGCAACCGGTGCCGCGCTGGCCCTGGTGTTCTCGGTATCCGGGATCGCCATGGCGGGTGCGTTCTCCGCGCCCGAAAGCACGACCTTCGTCCAGCTGGGCGGCGGCCAGGGCATCACGTACAACGCTACGTACCAGAACGGGGGCTATGCGACGCTGACCGACAACGGTGGCTCGCATGATCTCACGATCGGTGACGACATCTTCAAGACCACCAACCTCGCTGCCGGCACGAGTCTGTTCACCGGCGTGGCGCTGATCACTGATCTCGTCGTCACGGCGGCAAACAACGCGGGCACGTTCACCCCGAGCTTCTCGGCGGCGAACTCGCTGGCTGGCAACCTGACGAACGCCAACCAGACGGTCTACTCGGGCACGATCTGCCCGACGGGCTGCCTCGGTGGCATCGCGAGCGTCGACGGCCAGACCGTGGTGAAGATCGCTGGTGTCCCCTTCGCGTTCCAGAACACCGTCATCGGTGTGGGTGGCACGGCGACGCTGATGATCGGTCCGGCGACGATCGCCGCGACGGGCGCTCCGTGGGTGACGGGCAAGGTGCGGATCACGAACATCACGACGAACGTGATCTCGATGCCCGGCCGCGGTGGCGAGATCGGCATCGGCATCACCCTCGAGCCCACGTCGATGGAGGAGGTCAAGACCTTCACGACCGGCGGCGGCTTCCGCACGACGAACCCCACTGGCCAGCTCGAGACGCGCGCGAGCGCGACGGTCAGCGGCACGAACCAGCTGGCCTCGGCTTCGAATGCGGGTCAGGTGACGCTCGTGTCGCCCCTGCGCATCGACACCGGCCCGCTCGGCGTCGGCAACATCCCCGGCAAGGTGGAGGCGAAGTACGTGTTCGCCCCCGAGCCGGGCACGCTGCTGCTGCTCGCTTCGGGCGCTGCGGGCCTCGTGCTCGTGGGTCGGCGGCGCAGCCGCAAGTAGTGTGAGATCCAGGTGCAGCTGGCCTGCATCGAAGCGGCCATCCCTCCAAGGGGTGGCCGCTTTTTCTTGCCCAGCTCCAAGTCAGCGCGACGAGGCGGGCGGTCCCAGAGAGTGCGAACAGATTCGCCTTCACTCCGTAGACCGACGGTCCGTATTGAAAAACACCCATCATGATCTGCATCACATCGGGTGAGCTCTGGTGGAGCTGGCTGGACCCTGAGCGCGATCCGAGATCTCCCGAAATATGGGGAAAACGATCCGCGGGGGTATCGACATATGCCGGTGGGGGCGGCAGACTCGCCCGGCTGCGAAACCCACACCCGGGGGCCGAGCCGTGCTCGGACGCGGGGTATGGGATCTCGAGGCGGGCCGTCAAAGGGTCCGATCGGGCAGGCACGCAGTGGGCAAGGGCGCGACGCACGGTCGTTTCCCGGCCGAAACAACCAACCGATCGAGGAAAGAAACACATGTTACGAAGCATCTTATTAATGGCGCTGGTCAGCTTCGGCCTGATCGTGGGGACCGCCAGCACGGCGGTGGCCGGAGTCCTCTCCGCGCCCGAATCCACGTTCACGGTGCAGCTGGGTGCCCTGGCGCCGATCGTGGTGACCGGCACGTACCAGAACGGCGGCAACGCGACGCTCAGCGACAACGGTGGCGCCCATGACCTCGCTGCCGGCGCGGGCATCTGGTCGACTGTCGGCAACTCGCCGGGCACCAGCCTCTTCACGGGCGTGGCGCTGATCACCGACCTGATCCTGACCGCGAGCAATGGCTCTGCCACCTTCACCCCGAGCTTCTCGGCGCCGAACTCGGTGGCCGGCAACCTGACGAACGCCAACCAGACGGTCTACTCGGGCACGATCTGCCCGACGGGCTGCCTCGGCGGCAACCAGAGCGTGACGGGCCAGACGGTCGTCAAGATCTCGGGCCTCGAGCTTGCGTTCGACAACAGCATCATCGGCATCGGCGGCACCGGCACGATCATGGTCGGCCCCGCGACGATCGCTGCGACGGGTGGTCCCTTCGTGACGGGCAAGGTCCGCATCACGAACGTCACGTCGAACGTGGTGCAGCTGCCGAACCGCTCGCCGGTCGAGACGGGCCTCGCCTTCACGCTGGCGCCGACCTCGATGGAGGAGGTGAAGACCTTCACCACGGGTGGTGGGTTCATCACGACGAACCCCACTGGCCAGCTCGAGACGGTCGCGACCGTGACGATCAGCGGCACGAACACGCTGGCCTCTGCCTCGAACGCCGGTCAGGTGACGCTGGTCTCGCCGCTGCGCATCGACACCGGCCCGCTCGGCGTCGGCAACATCCCCGGCTCGGTGAGGGAGACCTTCGTCTTCGCTCCGGAGCCGGGCACGCTGCTGCTGCTCGCCTCGGGCGCTGCTGGCCTCGTCCTCATCGGACGGCGCCGGCTGTAGCAGGTCGCGTCGGCGACCCGCTGATCAGCGATGAAGTCAGGGCGGTCATCCCGTACGGGGTGGCCGCCCTTCTTCATTTGCGGCTTCCCGCGATCGCGTGCAGGCTCGTGTTCTCGACGCCGGTGGCGCGCCGTCTCTGCGACCCGCTACGTCACCCTCGCGTCGCGGCACACGGCGCCCGCCGTTTTCCTTGCCCTAAAGGCGCGATTTTGTTAATCAAATTCTCTCGCTGGCGCCCCGGTCTCGGGCAGCCGCATTGGAGGCGGCCCACTTGCTGAGAAAGATCCTCGATTCACCCTGGCCGTATTTCGTGCTCGCCGGGGTGCTGCTCGTCGTCGGCGTCCTCTCCCAGATCCAATTCGATCGCCCGAAGCCGCCGCGCAAGGGGCCCGAGGCGCTGCTCGACCTGCGCGAGCGCGACGACCTGAACGTCATCTTCATCCTCGTCGACACCCTGCGCTCCGATCGGCTCACGCCGTACGGCTACCACCGCAACACCAGCCCGTACCTGAACGAGCTCGCCAGTCGGGGCATCGTCTTCAAGCACGTCGAGAGCCAATCGAGCTGGACGAAGGCGTCGATGGCGTCGCTCTGGCTCGGGATGTATCCCGAGCGCACGGGCGTGCAGCGCTTCATGCACGGCGTGCCGCCCGAAGCGACGATGCCTGCCGAGCTGTTCAAGGAGAACGGCTTCGTGACCGCCGGCATCTGGCGCAACGGCTGGGTCGCGAACAACTTCGGCTTCGACCAGGGCTTCGATCTCTACTACAGGCCTTCGCGAAACCGGCCTGTCAATGCCGTGCGCACCCACAACCCGGGCGTCTATCGCATTCCCGGCACCGACCTCGACGCCACCGAGTCGGCGATGGAATTCATCATCGGCAACGCGCATCAGCGCTTCTTCCTGTACGTGCACTACATGGACGTGCATCAGTACCTCTACTCCGACACGTCGCCCGACTTCGGCACCGACTTCCCCGACATCTACGACTCTTCGATCCACTGGACCGACCGCAACATCAAGCTCCTGATGGAGCTGCTCGAGGAGCAGGGCCTGCTCGACCGGACGCTGGTCGTCCTCTCGTCCGACCACGGCGAGGCGTTCTGGGAGCACGGCATGGAGGGGCATGCGCGCACGCTCTACCGCGAGACCCAGGAGGTGCCGTGGATCATCGTGCCACCCTTCGAGCTCGAGCGGATCGACGTCACGGAGCGTGTGGCCAACGTCGACGTCTGGCCGACGATCTATGACCTGGTCGGCATCGAGGGCCCCGAGGAGATGGACGGCAAGTCGATGGTGCCGCTGATTCTCGCGTCGGCGGGCATCGACTCACCGGAGGCCGAGGCCCTCCGCAGCCGCACGCTCTTCTCGCAGCTCGACCGGTCGTGGGGCTGGACCGACAAGGACCCGAACCCCATCGTCGCGGCCGTGCACGAGGACTACCGCTACGTCGAGTTCACGCTGAAGCGCGAGAAGGGCCAGCTCTTCGACCGCCGCGACGACGCGCTCGAGCGCCAGAACGTCGCGACCCGCGACGAGGAGAAGCGCGCCGAGCTCCAGGGCGCCATCGACCTCTACCTCGAGACGGAGAAGCCCGAATGGGGCGGCGCCCTCGAGGTCGAGCTGGACGAAATGAAGCGAAACCAGCTGAGAGCCCTGGGCTACGTGATCCCCGCCCAGGACCGCCGAAAAGCCGAACGAGCAGCCGCCGACGAGGACATCGAAGAAGCCCCGGAGTCAACGGAAGCCCCCTGACCCCCCCTGATCACCGCGACGCATCGGATCACCCCGACGCCACGCCGAAGCCCTAACGACTACAAAGAGAGCGCGGACCCGAGCGCCTACTCCCCCCCCCGGCGCCCCGCACCGAAGACGTGCAAGCCCGCCCGCGTACCCCGCACCCCGGCGCTCGCTCGCGGCGGCGTGTGGGCGCAGCAAAGTAGAGCGCAGCGCCTCCCCGCAACCGGCCGTGAGCAGAAGCGCGTGACGTCAGGCGCGAAGCGCCCGGCGTCACGGGACGAGAACCCCCAAAGCGGAGA
>CAYYSY010000453.1:0-40353 GCA_964474355.1 uncultured Spirochaetaceae bacterium
GGTCGCGATCTCGGGCACCCTGCTCTATGACGACGATGGCACCGAGAACGGCACCATTGGCTACGCGAAGGATCTCCGCGAGCTGCTCCATCAGGAGGAGCTCGCGACCCTCGGCGAGGTGGGGATCGGTCTATCCCACGAGATCAACAATCCCCTCGCCGTGATCCTGAACCAGGTCGAGCTGCTCGAAGGCGACGTGGCGCAGCTCGCGGGTGAGGTCGACACGTCGGTGGAGTGCGAGCGCCTCGATGCCGTGCGCCGTGAGGTCGCGCGGATCAGCGAGATCCTCGAACGCCTCGGCGAGATGGTGCGCACCGACACCTACGAGACGATCAACTACGTGGGCCCTGCGCGCATGATCGACCTGCGCAGCGACCAGGCCCGGGGCAAGGGCACGGACGAGCGGCTGCGCGGGCTGAAGATCCTCGTCGTCGACGACGACGAGGGCATCTGTCGCACGATGAAGGAGATGCTCTCGGCCGACGGCTGCGTCGTGAAGACGGCCGGCGACGGTGAGAAGGCGCTCGCGCGTCTCGGCTCGGAGCGGTTCGATCTCATGCTGTCCGACGTGGTCATGCCGAACATGGACGGCCACGAGCTCTATCTCAGGGTGCAGGATCTCTACCCGAAGCTGCCCGTCCTGATGATGACCGCGTTCCACTACGACAAGGATCACATCATCAAGCGAAGCCGCATCGAAGGCCTCGACGGCGTGATCTTCAAGAAGCCGGTCGATCCCGCGCGGCTGCGCCAGGTCATCGCCGACACCGTGGGGCGCTCGTCGGACGAAGCCGACTGAGGCGCCGCCTCCATTCGGCCGGCCAGAGGCGCCTCCTGCGACGGGCGCTCCGGCTCGATCCCCGCGGTCACCGAATCCCCATCCCCTCGCCCCCCGTGAATCGGCAGCCCTCCTGTCACTTTTCTGCGTCTGTGTGCTTTGATCGAGGTCTCGTATTCTCCGGAGTGTTCCCCGTGACGCTCCCCGGGGCGAAGGCGAGACCGATGGCCGAGTCGAACGACATCTACAGGGAGCTCTTCGAGCACTCGCCGGATGCGATCCTCGTCATCGAGGACGAGCGCTTCGTCGAGTGCAATCCGGCCGCCGTGCGGATGCTTCGCTACCCGAGCAAGCAGGCTCTGCTCGAACGCTTCTCCGGGGGCGACAGGGAGGGAACCCTCCGCGCCCATCCCGCCGAGCTCTCTCCGCCCAGGCAGTCCGATGGCCGGGACTCCTTCGAGAAGGCGGATGAGATGATGGAGATCGCCGTCAGGGAGGGGAGCCATCGATTCGAGTGGGATCACGTTCGCGCCGACGGCGAGATCTTCCAGGTCGAGGTACTGCTGACGGCCGTCGATCGTGGCCCCAAGCCCGTGATCCACGTGGCGTGGCGCGAAATCGGCGAGCGCAAGAAGCTCGAGCAGCAGCTTCGTCAGTCACAGCGCCTCGAGTCGGTCGGCCGATTGGCGGGCGGCATCGCCCACGACTTCAACAACCTGCTCGTCGTGATCCTCATCCATGCGGAGATCCTGCGCGAGCGGCTCATCGCTGCAGGCATGCTCGAGGATGCCGATGCCGCGACCGAGATCGTCGAAGCGGGCGAGCGGGCATCGAACCTGACCCGGCAGCTGCTGACCTTCAGCAGGGGCAAGCCCACGCAGCCGACACCCACCGATCTCGTGCAGGTGCTGCGTGGCTTGACCTCGCTGCTCGAGCGCCTGATCGGCGAGGACATCGAGTTCGAGACGATCCTGCCGGACGCACCCATCGTCGTCGTGGCCGATGCGACGCAGCTCGAGCAGCTCATCATCAACCTGGTCGCCAACAGTCGCGACGCGATGCCGGGCGGCGGTCGTCTCGAGATCGATCTGTCGCGCGCGCCGCAGACCGGCGCGGGCGCGGCGCCCAGCCAGGCGTCCGGCTTCGACGCACTGATTCGTGTGAGCGATTCGGGAGAGGGGATCGAGCCGGACCAGATCGAACGCGTCTTCGATCCCTTCTACACGACCAAGCCACCCGGCTCGGGCTCGGGGCTCGGCCTGGCCACGGTGCATTCGATCGCCGAGCAGTGTGGAGGCAGCACGCACATCGAGAGCGTCCCCGGGAAGGGCACGTCGGTGTTCGTGCGTCTCCCGCTCTCGGAGACCGAGCCCGCGCTCGCGAGCGAGCCGATCCGGTCCCCCATCTCGCTCGAAGGCACCGAGTCGATCCTGGTCGTCGAGGACGAGGCGGCGATTCGCAGGCTCGTGAAGAAGATCCTGGAGGCTCAGGGCTACCGCGTCATCGATGCGTCGAACGGTGCGGAGGCCCTCGAGCTGGCGCGTCGGCATGCAGATCCGATCGACCTCGTCGTGACCGACGTCGTCATGCCGCAGCTCTCCGGCCCGGAGCTCGTAGCCGAGCTTCGCGCGGAGCGCCCCGAGCTGAAGGTCGTCTTCATGTCGGGATACGCCCAGAATGGAATGCTGAGCGAGACGGTCGCGACGCAGGGGGCCGAGATTCTCGAGAAGCCCTTCGCGAACGAGGCGCTGCTCTTCGCCGTGCGAAAGCTCCTCGACGGTTGACGGCGGCCGCGCACTCGGCGTCAGCCGCTGCCAGCGGCTCGGGTGTCGTCGCCGCCCCGCAGCGCCGGCGTCCTCGCGAGACACACCGCGATACCCGGCCGCGCGAGCCCGCCCGCGCGCAGCGCGCGGATGCACGCCTCGAGCGTCGCACCCGTCGTCACCACGTCGTCGACCAGCAGCACGAGCGGTGAACCCTGCAGCGACGCTGCGCCGCGCGGATGCGCTACGAACGCGTCGGCGACGTTTGCGCGCCGCGCCGCCACGCCGAGCCCCTTCTGCGGCCGCGTCGGCCGAAGCTTCGTGAGCGCACGCGGCCACACCGGTGCCGCAGTCGCGCGCGCGAGCGCGCGAGCCCAGAGCAGCGCGGGGTTGAACTCGCGCCGCACGTACGCCGAGCGGTGGAGCGGCACCGGCACGATGGCGTCGGGGCGCGGCAGCACTGCAGTGACATCGCGCGCGAGCGCGAAGAGCAGCCCGCGCGCGTCGCCATCGAGACCGGCCAGCCCCGGCGCCGGGTACTTGATGCGCCGCACCCACTCCTCGCCGGTGCCCGCGTAGCGAAGCGACGCGTACACGGGCCACGGCATGCGGCCGGCCCGCAGTGGCGCTCGGGATCGCGGCTCGAGTCCGAGTCCGGCTTCGCAGCGCGCGCAGAAGCGCTCGGGCAGGCGGCGGCTGGAGTCGCTGGCGGCGGGCCCACCGGCGATGCGCTGACTGCAGCCGTGGCAGCGCCCGGGTGCCAGCAGCGCCAGGGCACCCTCGAGACGCCGATGCCAGGCGGCGATGACGGGACGCTCACTCTGGCCGACGTGCGGCGAGCCCGGCGCGAGGCGCGCGGGGTCGGATCTCGAAGCCGATGACATCGTGGCTCTGGCGGGGACCGGGGCCGACTTGCTTAGCACAGCGTCCGGGCAGCCCCCCCACCGACTCAGCCGTTCGGCGGAAACGCCTTCAGCTTGCGCTGCAGCGTGCGCCGATGCAGCCCGAGCCGCCGCGCGGCCTCGCTGATGTTGCCCCCGCAATCGGTCAGCACGCGATTGATGTGCTCCCACTCGGCACGGGCGAGCGAAGGCGGCTGGTACTCGACCTCGGTCGGCGACGCACCGGACGGGTCGTCGTGCGTGAATGCCGCGAGGATCATGTCCGCGTCGGCGGGCTTCGCGAGGTAGTTGATGGCGCCGAGGCGGCCCGCGTCGACGGCCGTCGAGATGCTTCCATAGCCCGTGAGCATCACGATGCGCGCATCCGGGCAGATCTCGAGGAGGTCGCGTGTCAGCTCGAGGCCGGATCGCTCGGGCAGGCGCAGATCGAGGACGCACCACGTCACCGGGGCGCGCCGTGCCTCTTCGAGCGCCTGGTCGTAGTCGTGTGCGACGCGCACGCGGAAGCCGCGGCTCTCGAACGATCGGGCCAGGCGCTGCGCGAAGCGTTCGTCGTCGTCGACGATGAAGAGCTCGTCCCCCTCTCGAGGCCGGGGCGTCTCGGAGCCGGTCACGGCAGCTCCGTCGTCACTCATCGGTGTGGGCCCCCCATGAACGTGGCCTGCGGTGGGATTCGCACGGAGACGATGGTGCCACGTAGGGGCTCCGAGTCGATCGAGAGTGTGCCGCCGAGATGCTCGATCACGGACCCGGCGAAGAAGAGGCCCAGGCCCATCCCCTCGCCCGTCGGCTTCGTCGTGAAGAAGGGCTCCCCTGCGCGCTCCTGGACATGGCCGCTCATGCCGTGCCCGTGATCCTCTACCTCGATCACCAGATCGCCGCTCTCGATGTGAAGCCGCAGAAGGACGGCCTCGGCTTCGGGCGAAGCCTGGCGGGCGTTCTTCAGGAGGCCTGCGATGGCCTGGGTGCTGAGGCGCCGGGGCAACGCGATGCGGTGGTCGCGCTGGTCGGTGTCGACCTCGAGATGCACACCCGGGACGGTGGTGGCGAGCTCGTCGGCGAGCTGGCCGAGGCGCATCTCCTGCGACGCTTCGCCGATGCCCGCGCCGACGTCGACCGCGAGCTGAGAGAGGATCTCCGAGCAGCGGTCGATCTCGTCGCGAATCAGGCGCGCGTCCTCGGTGAGCTCCGGGTCGAGATCGCGGTGCTCGAGGTCCTTGGCGACCACCGCGATCGTCCCGAGCGGCGTCGCGAGCTCGTGTGCGGCGCCCGCCGAGAGGGTGGCGAGGGCGCTCAGCTTCTCCGCTCGCTCCTGGCGACGGCGTGCGAGTGCGAGCTCGTGCTCGGCGGCGTCGGCCTCGTTGCGAAGACGCGTGATCGCGTACGCGACCACCGGACCGACCACGACGAACGCCACCCACATGCCGAGCAGATGGAGCTGCATCGAGTGGTGGCCGTGATGCGGCGAGGTGGAGTCGAGCCAGTAGAGGCCGCCATAGGCGGCGACGGCCACGGCGACGACGCACGACGTCCATGCGGGAGGCAGCAGCAGCGCAGCCACGGCGACGTAGAGCAGGTAGCCCGAGCTGAACGGGTTCGCCGAGCCGCCGGTCAATGAGAGCACGACGGTGAAGAGCGCGACGTCGACGGCGAGGATGCCCGCGACCATGCCGTCGGAGAGGCTCTGTCTCGAGCCGAGCCGGCGCGCCAGCGGCAAGTTGCTCGCGAGCAGGAGCGCGAGGACGGCCGCCACGGTCGCGGCGTGGCCCGGCCACTCGTCGAACAGGCCGACCGCCGCGAGCACTGCGAAGCCGGTGAGCGCGGCCAGCACGCGCACGCGCACGAGCCAGGTCTGGCGCGTGAGCTCCGGGCTGCCGGGTGCCGGGCTGCGTGCGTCGGGGCTGCTCGTCGGCTCATGGCTGCTGTTGGGCTCATGGCTTCTCGTGGGCTCATGGCTTCTGTTCGGCTCATGGCTGCTCGTCTCGTCGGCTCATGGCTGCTCATCCGCTCATGATAGTGGCCGCGCGGCAGCCTCGTCGCGAGTGCGGGCGAGACGCGTCCGCCGCCGGGCCATCCCGATGAGGATGGTCAGACCGGCCGGGAGCGCCACCGCCGCGGTGGGCTCGGGCACGGTCACGAGGAGCACGATCTCGTTGTCGTAGCCGGTCGGGCTCGACGGGTTCGTGCAGCTCGGCATGCTGCCCATGCTGCCGAAGTGGCACATCGATCCCTGGAGATCGACCCAGATGTTGTCCGCGTCGAAGTGGACGAGCGCGGGGTCGAAGCCGAAGGGCGCGATCGACGTGTCCACCTGGACGTTCGTGATCTCGCCGACCACGCCCTCGGTGTCTTCGAAGTGGAGGCCGACGGGGCTCAGGTACATGTACTGGTGGTCGTGGTCCTGCACGTAGATGCTCGTGTAGGCGAGGCGGATCTCGTTCTCGAAGAAGTCCACGTCCCAGAGCTCGAAGGTGGTGCCGGTGCTCGAGTGGAAGTCGGGCAGGTCGGGGTCGGTGAAGTCGCTGGCCTGCACGGCGGCCGCGTCGGTGGTGGCGACGTACGTTCCGCCGGCGCCGGGACTGCCGCCCGACCAGTACTCCCACGTCACCGTGATGTCTCTGCTCTGGAAGGGAGAGACGGCAGCCGCAACGAAGGGCGCGAGACAGATCGCCACGAAGGTCGCCGCGCTCGCGGCGGCAATGCGTCGATGGCGCACGGATCGTTCATTCTTCATGTGTATCTCCTCGTCGACGGCCGGGCGTCGTCGTCAGATGTCGTAGTCGGCGCTCACTCGGAGCCAGAAGCGCTGACCCGGCTCGTTCACGTGCTCGCGGCTCACGTAGCCGGGCACGGGCGAGGGGTTGCGCGAGAGGTGCTCGTAGTATTTGTGGTCGAGCAGGTTGTCGATGCCGAAGCTCACGTCGAGCCAGCTCCAGGGCTGGAAGGACGCATCGGTCGAGAGCACCGCGAAGCCGGGCGTCGACGTCGTGTCGACGCCGAGCCGGTTGCCGTGATCGGGATGGATCCGGTTCTGCCAGCGCACGAATCGCGAGGCGAAGCCGAGCGAGAAGCGATCGATCTCGTACCTGAGTGAGAGCGTGATCTCGGCGGGCGGCGTCTGCGCGAGCGGCACCGACTCGGTCACGTTCTCGGCGATCACGAACGAGAGATCGGCCCTCGCCTCGAGCTCGGGTACGACGCGATAGCCGAGGCCCGCCTCGCCGCCGATGCGCCGGGCGAGCACGTTGTACGAGGAGACACCGTTGTACGTGAGGATGAAGTCGTCGACCCGACTCAGAAAGAACGACAGCTGAGCGGTCAGCTTCTCGCCCCCGTAGTAGGTCGATACGTCGAGCTCGGTGTTCTTCTCGGGATCGAGGTAGATGCCTCCGACCGAGACCGTCTCACCTGCGTCGTCGACGATCGCTTCGGCGTAGCTGTAGACCTCCCAGTAGTCGGCCGCGCGCTGAGCGTGTCCGATGCCGACCGCGGCGAGGAGTGGGAGCCGCTTGAAGCGATGTTCGTAGCGCGCGAAGCCGGCGAAGAGATTCAGCGCGCGCTCCTCGTTCGAGCCCGGGAGCACCTCGCTCGTGATCTCGCCGGCGCCGTGCATCGTGCCCGTGCGGGTGCGATAGCGGTCGTAGCGGAAGCCTCCGACCACGAGCGAGCCGGCTCGGGGTCTCCAGTGGGCCTCGGCGTAGACGCCGACGTCGAGGAAGTCGACGATCGGGTTCCACGGCTCGGCGTCGAGACCCGGCAGGGTCTGGTCGATGAGCGTGTAGGCGTCGTCGGGCGGCACGCGCAGGAAGCTCTCGGACCCGAACGCGGCCCGGGCGTGGTAGTCGCTCCATCGCGCTTCGCCGCCGATCTCGATGTCGAGCGCGTCGTCTTCGAGCGGCTGCAGGTGCGTGGCGGCCCGGCCGTAGTACTCCTTCCAGGCCTGCCCCATGCCGAGCAGGTCGTAGCGGACGAAGGGGGACGTGGAGTCGGGCGGCGGCGTCCGCGTCGGGCGGAGCGTGTAGTCGTCCATCTCGTGGTCGACGGCGACGTAGCTGAAGCGCAGCTCGACGCTGTCGAAGACGGGACCGACCTCGCGCTTCTCGAATTGCCCACCGAAGGCGCGGCGCGCGAGCTTCGTCGCGTCCATGTGGATCGTCGGGTTCGCCATCTGCCCGTCGCTGAACTCGGCGCTCGCTTCGAGCAGCGTGTCGTCGCCGGGCGTCCATCCCATCGCACCACGCCCGCTCCAGCGCTCGTAGCGCGAGAAGACGGGGTCGCCGTCGCCGTCGAGGTAGTCGTCGCTCGTGGCGTAGCTGCCGCTGCCCCGCACGTAGCCGTGCTGGGAGCCGACCGCCGCGTCGCCCGAGGCCTCCCACTGGCCGAAGCTGCCGGCGAGACCCGACGCGTAGATCTCACCGCCGGGCTCGTGGAGCTCGACGCGGGCGCGCTTGAACTCGACGGCGCCGCTGATCGTCGCCGCGTGACGCACCGACTGGGGGCCGTGCAGGACGAGGAGCTCACTGAAGCTGCCGGGGTCGACGTACGTCGTCGCCGGGTCCATGCCGTGATTGCAGGCCCCGGCATAGGGCACGCCGTCCACCACGATCCCGAGCCGGCTGCCGCCGAGCCCGCGAAGCACGGGGTCGTTGCCGATGCCGCCCTGTCGGATGACGGCGAAGCCGGGCAGCCGCCTCAGGACCTCCGCGCCGTCCGCGCGTGGCTGCTTGTCGACGCGGATGTCCACCCAGCTCTCGGCCGCGCGGCTGGGGCCGTGACCGACGACGGTCATGACCTCGATGCCGTCGAAGCGCGAGGGGGGCGCCGCCTCGGCTTCCTCCCCTGCTTCGCTCGCGGCGGGGTCCGGCGCCGCATCGCCGGGCTCGCCCGCTGCGGGCAGCGGTGAGAGGGGCGCGAGGAGCGCGAGGAGGAGCGACGCGGCCACGAGGCCGAGCGGGTGCGATCGCTGCGCACGGCATCGTTCGAGCCCGGCTCGTCGCACGTCTTCCACGTTCGAGGGATACGCGGCAACGGCCGCCAGCGAGGCCGCCCGCTGGCGCACTCGATCAGCCGTGATGCCTGCGCACGCGACCGTGCCGCGCGAGCCCGACGAGACCGATCCCCACGAGCAGCGCCGTCGTCGGCTCGGGGACGAAGGTCACGTCGAGCACGATGCGGTTGTCGTAGCCGGTGGGGCTCGCGGCGTTCGTGCACTCGGGCATCGGCATGCCGGTGTAGTGGCACATCGTGCCCTGCAGGCTCACCCAGACGTCGTTCGCACCGAACGCGACCTTCGAAGCGTCGAAGCCCATCGGCGCGATCGAGTCGTCGACGGCGATGGCCGCGATGGCGGGCCAGTCGCCGGCGATATCCGCGAAGTGGAAGCCTCGCGGATCCATGTACATGTACTGGTGGTCCATGTCCCAGGCGTAGATGCTCGTGTACGTCAGGATGATCTGGCTGCCGTCGAAGTCGACGTCCCAGAGCTCGCGGTCGTTGCCCGTGCTGTCGTGGAAGCCGAGGAGATCGGGCACGACGGCATCGCTCGCGGTCACGGTCGCGGTGTCGGTGGTTGCGATCAGCGAGCCGCCCGCGCCGGGGCTCGCCCCGCTCCACAGCTCGAACGTCGTCGTGACGCTGCTTCCGTCGAACGTCGCGTGGGCGCTGCCGCCCGCGAAGAAGAGAAGGAGCGCCGCCGCGCTCGCAGAGAAGAACCGAACCATCCTGTTGCCAGCCATTCCCGAATCATCCTCCTGGGACCGTGCCGTGAGCGTGTGCGCGAGCCAATGCAGATGCAGCGCGCCCGTGTGGCGAAGGCGGCTCACGCTAGTGCGGGGCTGGGGGGTGGACGATGCGGTGGTTTGTCGCAGGCGCGCTGGTGGCGGGCAGCGCATGCGACGAGCGCACCGGCACGCTGGCGGCTCGAGCGGCCGCAACCGTTCGATGCGCGATCGCTCGCTCACCGTCACGTCGGATGAGAGTGGCTCGGTGGTGACGCGCGTCAGGCCGGCTCGGCCAGCTGCTCCGTCTCGATGCCGAGGTCGGCCGCGAGGTCCAGTCGGGGCGCATCGGCCCAGAGCCGCTCGAGGTCGAAGTGCTCGCGGGACTCGGGATCGAAGACGTGC
This sequence comes from uncultured Spirochaetaceae bacterium, assembly GCA_964474355.1. Lineage (GTDB taxonomy): Bacteria > Myxococcota_A > UBA9160 > UBA9160 > UBA4427 > CAYYSY01. Next base: position 9,566 of record CAYYSY010000453.1, read on the forward strand.
ACGATCACGTCGTTCGCGTCGATCAGGACCCAGCGGCCATCGTCGAGCCCTTCGTTGCCGAGCAGCTCTTCGCCCGCCTGGCGCAGCGCGTGGATCACCGCCTCGGCCACCGAGCGGACGTGCCGGTCCGAGCGGCCCGACACGATGAGGAACGTGTCGGCGAACGAGCTCACCTCGCGCATGTCGAGGAGCACGGGCTCCTCGCCCTTGAGCTCGAGCGCCGCTTCGGTGACGAGCCGCGCCTTGTCGATGCGACCTAGATCGCTCATCGGGGGGTCTCCTGCGCGGCCGCCCGGGGCGGGGCTATGGCGGACGCGGGCCCGGGTGTGTAGCACCCGCTCTCTCGCACTGCATCGCGAATTGGCTCGGGGAGCCAGCGGTCGGCTCCGCCACCGGTCGCGAGCCGCGCCCGCAGCTCCGATGCCGAGATGTCCACCGGGGTGATCTCGACGAGGCGAATCCAGGTCCCCGCCGTGCGATGGCGAGCCGAGCGGCCGTCCTCGGCCACCTCGAAATCGTCGCGGGCCACCTCCGGCAGCCAGTCCCTGAGGTGCCCCTCGAGCAGCGGCGGCCGCGTGCAGACCGCCCACGAGCAGGCGGCGAGCAGCTCGCGCGGCGCCCGCCACTCGCCCATCTCGCGGAACGCGTCCTGGCCGACGATGAAGACGAAGCCCGCGGCATCGCCGCCGGTCAGCTCGGCCAGCGTGTCGATCAGGTAGGAAGGGCCTTCGCGGTCGACCTCGCAGCGGCTCGCCTCGAAGCGATCGTCCCCGGCGATGGAGGCCTCGACCCAGGCGAAGCGCTCTTCCGCAGGAGCGAGGCGCGCGGCAGGCTCGACGGCGGTCGTGTCCTTGTGCGGGGGGCTGGCGTTCGGGATGAATACGACGCGGTCGAGGGAGAGCGTGTCGGCGACGTCTCGTGCCGCCTGCAGGTGGCCGACGTGGATCGGGTTGAAGGTGCCGCCGAAGAGGCCGGTCATTCGCGCAGCTGACCGTCTCCCAAAAGCACGAACTTCCGGGTCGTGAGCCCCTCGAGGCCCATGGGTCCGTAGGCGTGGAGCCTCGAGGTCGAGATGCCGATCTCGGCCCCGAGCCCGAGCTGGAACCCGTCGGCGAAGCCGGTCGAGCAGTTCACGCCGACGCACGACGACTGCACGCGGCGCAGCCACTCCTGACTGTTGGCGTAGTCGTTCGTGATGATGATGTCCGTGTGGTCGGAGCCGTACGTGCGGATGTGATCGATCGCCTCGCTCATGTCGTCGACGACGCGCACGGCGAGGATCGGCGCCAGATACTCGGCAGGCCAGTCCTCGTTGGTCGCGGGCTTCGCCTCGCTGAACACCTCGCACACGGTTTCATCGCCGCGAATCTCGACGCCGTCCTCGTGCAGCGCCTTCAGCACCGTGGGCAGGGTCGTCGCCGACGCGTCGCGATGACAGAGCAGCGTCTCGAGCCCGTTGCAGACGGGCATCTGCCGGATCTTCGACTGCCGCACGATCCCGGTCGCCATCTCGACGTCGGCGCTCGCGTCGATGTACACGTGACACACGCCGGCGTCGTGCGCGACGACGGGGATCGTCGACTCGCTCATCACCTTCTCGATCAGCGCCGAGCCGCCGCGGGGAATCACCATGTCGATGAACTGACGCGCCTTCAGCAGCACGTCGATCGCCGCGCGGTCGGTGGTGGGCAGCAGGGTGATCGCGTCCGCGGGCAGCCCGACCTCATCGGCCGCCTCGCGCAGCACCTTGCCGAGCGCCTGGTTCGAGTGGAACGCCTCGCTGCCGCCGCGCAGGATGACGCCGTTGCCCGCCTTCACGCAGAGTGCCGCTGCGTCGACCGTCACGTTGGGCCGCGCTTCGTAGATCATGCAGATGACGCCGAGGGGGATCGCCATGCGCCCGACGCGCAGGCCGTTGGGCCGCACGTTGAAGTCGCTGATGCGGCCGACGGGATCCTGCAGCGCCGCCACGTCGTGGAGACCCTGGATCATGTCGTTCCACTTGTCGTCCGAGAGCCCGAGTCGGTTGACGAGGGGGTCGGGCACGCCGTTGTCACGCGCCGCCTGCATGTCGCGCTCGTTCGCCTCGCGGATCGTTTCACGCGCCGCCTCGAGCCGCTCGGCTGCGCACGACAGCCACGCGTCCTTGGTCGCCGTGCTCAGCGAGCCCAGCGTCTCGGCCGCCCGGCGCGTGCGCTCGGCCAGGCTCAGGATGTCGGTTTCGAAGCTCATGGCAATCTGCTCTCTGCGAGTGTTCTGGATCGTTCCCCTGGTCTCGACGGGGATCGCGAGTCACGCCGCGTGGGGGGTCGCTCAGGCGTCCAGCACCACGAGATCGTCGCGATGGATGATCGCATCGCCGTTCGAGTAGCCTAGCACTGGCTCGATCTCGCGTGTCGAAAGACCCGCGAGCCGACCCGACGCCTCGGCGTCGTAGGCCACGAGCCCGCGTGCGACCTCGCGGCCGTCGGGAGCGTAGAGGCCGACCACGTCGCCCCGGGCGAACTCGCCCGACACCTTTGCGACGCCCGCGGGCAGGAGACTCTTCCCGCTCTCGCAGATCGCGCGCACCGCGCCCGGGTCGAGGTGCAGCTCGCCACGCGAGCGCGTCGTGAACGCGAGCCAGTGCTTGCGCGAGCTGAGCCGGTCGCCGGCGAGAAAGAGCGTGCCGAGCGCTTCGCCCGCAGCGACGCGCCTGAGCACGTCGTCCGCGCGGCCGTCGCAGAGCAGGGTCGCCGCGCCCGAGCGGGCCGCGGCCTTCGCCGCCTCGAGCTTCGTGATCATGCCGCCGCGCCCGAACACGTTGTTCGAGCCCTGCGCGCACTGCTCGACCTCGGTCGTGATCTTGTCGACGACGTCGAAGAGCGGCGGCTCGGGCTGGCCTTCGACGGGCGGCTCGCGATAGAGACCGGCGACATCGGTCAGGATGACGAGCAGGTCGGCTCCGACGAGGTTCACGATGCTGGCCGAGAGATTGTCGTTGTCACCGAAGCGGATCTCGTCGGTGGCGACCGTGTCGTTCTCGTTCACGATGGGCACGACGCCTCGGGCGAGCAGCTCGGTCAGCGTGTGACGTGCATTCAAGAAGCGCTCGCGGTCTTCGAGCCCGACACGCGTCAGCAGCAGCTGACCCACGTGGCGCCCGTGCTCGGCGAAGCGCTGCTTGTAGGTTTCGACGAGCGAGATCTGTCCGACGGCTGCGGCGGCCTGCTTCTCGGGGATCGAGCGACCGAAATGATCCCACCCGAGCTGATGGCTGCCCGCCGCGATGGCGCCCGACGACACGAGCACGACCTGCCTGCCTTCGTCGCAGAGCGCCGACAGCTGGCGCGCGATGTCACCGAACGCCTCGTCACGAATCAGGCCACGCTCGGTGAGCGTGCTGCTGCCGACCTTCACGACGATGCACTGCGCCTCCTTTTGCACGCTGCGATGTGCGTCGGTCATGACGGCATGGTCTCCGACCCGTTCGGCTCTCTGACGTTCGCTGCATCGGCTGTCTTCTCGGCCGTTCTCTCGGCTTCGACCTCGTCTTCGCGTCGCACGCGCGCCACGGTCTCGAAGATCCGACCGACCAGGGCGTCGATGCCCTCGCTGGTCGCCGACGAGAGCTCGAGCGGCTCGATGCCCCGCGTCGCGAGCGCGTCGCGTGCTCGCGCAATCACGTCTTCGTCCGCGACGTCGGTCTTCGAGAGCACGACGATCTCGGGCCGGTCGAGGAGCCGCGCGTCGTAGCGCCCGAGCTCGCGGCGGAGCTTGTCGTAGTCGTCGAGGAGGTCGCGCCCCTCCATGGTCATCGCGCCGAGGTCGAGCAGATGCACCAGCACCCGCGTGCGCTCGACGTGGCGCAGGAAGCGATGCCCGAGCCCCGCGCCGTCGGCCGCACCTTCGATGAGGCCGGGGATGTCGGCGACGACGAGGCGATCGTCGCCGCGCTCGACGACACCGAGCGAGGGCGTGAGGGTCGTGAAGGGATACGCAGCCACCCGGGGCCGCGCCTCGGACACGCGTCCGAGCAAGGTCGACTTGCCGGCGTTCGGAAACCCGACGAGCCCGACGTCGGCGAGCAGCTTGAGTGCGAGCTTGAGCGAGAGCGCCTCGCCGGGCAGCCCGGGCAGCGCGAAATCGGGCGCCTGGCGCCGGCTGCTCTTGAAGTGGATGTTGCCGAGCCCGCCCTTCCCGCCCTTCGCCACGACGAAGCGCTGGCCGTCCTCGGCGAGATCGACGATGGGCTCCGTGTCTTCGGGCGCCTCGGCGTCGTACACCACGGTGCCCACCGGCAGCTTGATCACCAGGTCCGCTCCGTGCGCGCCGGTCTTGCCCGACGAGCCGCCGCCCTCGCCGTTCTTCGCCGCCATCTTCTGGCGGTAGTGGAACTCGGAGAGCGTGTTGCGGTTGCGATCGGCCACGAGCACGACGTCGCCGCCGCGCCCGCCGTCGCCGCCGTTCGGCCCACCCTTCGCTACGAACTTCTCGCGCCGGAACGAAGCCATCCCGTTGCCGCCATCGCCGGAGCGGACGGTCAGACGAGCTTCGTCTACGAAGGAGTGATCGCTCTTCATGTTCAGGCCGATGCGGTGGCGGTGGAAGATCGGGCGGCGACGCCGCCCGATGGATTCTTCGTGACCGCGGGCTCTCGACTCTCCCCTTGCCTCGTACGAGGCAGATCGGGGGGAGGATGAACCGGCATCGACCCGGTGGCGAACTCGAGCCCGCAGGCCCGATGCACCGGGCCATGCGCGGCGAGTAGGCCGCGGACCCCGACTAGCTCTCGGGCGACGGCTCGATGTGCGCGAGCTTGCGGCCGCGCGAGTCGCCGTAGCTGACCTGGCCGTCGCAGAGCGCGAAGAGCGTGTAGTCCTTGCCCAGCCCGACGTTCTTGCCCGGGTGGATCTTCGTTCCGACCTGGCGGACGAGGATCGAGCCGGCGGTGACCGTCTGGCCACCGAAGACCTTCATGCCCCGGCGCTGACCATTCGAGTCGCGACCGTTGCGCGAGCTGCCCTGTCCCTTCTTGTGCGACATGACGTGCTTCCTTCAGCTCCAGCGAACGGGTCGCTGGCGAGATGGGCGATCGGGCCCTAGCCCTGGATCGCGTCGATGCGGACCTCGGTGTAGGCCTGGCGATGGCCCTGGGTCCGGCGGTAGCCCTTGCGGCGCTTCATCTTGAAGACTCGGATCTTCGGGTGGCGCGCCTGAGCGGTGATCGTGCCCTGAACCTCGGCACCTTCGACGAGAGGCTGGCCGATCTTGACCGAATCCTCTTCGCCCACGAGCAGCACCTCGGGCAGCGTCACGCCCTGGCCCACGTCGCCCTCGATCTTCTCGATGCGAACGGCCTGGCCGGGCTCGACACGAACCTGCTTACCACCGGTGCGAATGACGGCGTACATGATCAATCCTCTGGTTTTTCGGAACGCCGGATTATGGGCGATTCCGCTTTGGCGTCAAGCGGTTCCGGCACCGCAGACGTCATCGGCAGGGGCTCTTCGGCCCCGGGGGATGCGGCGAAGCCGGTTCCGCCCGTCTTGCGCTCGGGCTCCGGCTCCTGTGCCTCCTCGCCGGCGTCGGGTGCCGGCTGGGAGCCGTCGCCGCTGGCGACCACGAGCGGCGGCTCGTCCGCCACGGGCTCGGGCAGGGGCTCCGGCGAAGGCGCCTCTTCGGCGGCCGGCTCGGGCTGGGGCTCCTCAGCGGCCTCCGTCGCCTCGGCCGCGGCCTTCGTGTCGCCTTCGTCCGCATCGATCGGGGCTTCGACCTCCGCGCTGGCTTCGGCACTGGCTTCGGCGCGGTCCTCGGCGGCCTCGACCTGCGCGTCGTCCTCCCGGGCCTCGGCGTCGCTCGGCTCGGCTGCCTGGGGCGCCTTGGCCTCGTCGCCCGCCTCGTCCTCGGCAGCAGCCTCGGCTGCGTCGGGCTTCTTTCGCCCCCGGCGCTTCCGGGCGGCCTTCTTCTTCTTCTTCTCGCCGCCGCCCTCCTCGTTGGAGGCCGCGTCTTCTTCGTCCGCTTCTGCGTCGCGTCCACCGCGCTTGCGCGAGCGGCGTCCGTTCTTGCGCTCGCGTGCCTCGGTCTTCTTCGCCTCCTCGGCCTCGGCGACCTCCTTCGGATCGCGCAGCCAGTCCAGCGCGATCTCGACCGACGGTCCCTCGTCGAGGGCGGTGATCTCGAACTGCTCCTGGTGCATGCCCGGGCGCGAGATGATCTCGATCTCGCGGCCGAGCTCCTCCGACAACGCGCGCACCGCCGAAGCGAGCGGCCCCCGCATCTGGTCGGCGAGCCGCGGGCTGACGGCGATCCCCACCTGGCGGCCGCAGAAGCGCGGCAGGTCGGTGCGGATCTCGCGCAGCACCTTGTAGCCGACGGTCTCGGCCGAGAGGATGTAGCCGCGGCCCTCGCAGTGCGCGCACGGCTCGCAGAGCGTCTGCACCAGGCTCTCGCGCGTGCGCTTGCGCGTCATCTCGACCAGGCCGAGCTCGCTGATCTTGAGGATGTTGGTCCGCGCCTTGTCCGAGCGGATCGCATCCTGGAGGGCCCGGTACACCTTGTCGCGGTGCTCGGCCTTCTCCATGTCGATCAGGTCGATGATGATGAGCCCGCCGATGTTGCGGAAGCGCAGCTGGTTCACGACCTCGCGGACGGCCTCGAGGTTGTTCTTGAACACCGTCTCCTCGAGATCGCTCTTGCCCACGAAGCGGCCGGTGTTCACGTCGATCGCCGTCAGCGCCTCGCTCTGATCGATCACCAGCGAGCCGCCGCTCTTGAGCCAGACCTTCCGCTCGAGGTTCGCGTGGATCTGACTCTCGAGATCGAAGTGATCGAAGATCGGCTCGAAGCCCTCGTAGCGCTCGATCTCGGGCCGCGGCTCGGCCATGAACTCCTCGGCGAAGTCCTTGATCTGGTCGTACGCCTCGTCGCCGTCGATCACGATCCGCTTCGTCTCGTGGTTCGCGAGGTCACGGATGATCCGCAGCGAGATGTCGTGCTCTTCGTGCAGCACGGCGGGCGCGGGCTTCTCGGCGTTGCGCTGGCGGATGCGCGTCCACACCGTCGTCAGGTAGCGGATGTCCGCCTCGAGATCGGCCTCGCGCACGCCGTCGCCGGCCGTGCGGATGATGAAGCCGATGTCCTTCGGCTTCAGCTTGTCGACGATGTCGCGCAGCCGCCTGCGCTCTTTGTCCGAGCCGATGCGGCGTGACACGCCGACGCGCTTCGACCACGGCGTCAGCACGAGGTGCCGGCCCGGGATCGAGATGTTCGACGTGATGCGCGCGCCCTTGGTGCCGATCGGCTCCTTGGCGATCTGCACCACGATCTCCTGGCCCTCTCTGAGGACCGTCTCGATCGGCGGCGGCGCGGCGCGCCGGAAGCGGCCACCGCGGCGGGGCTCCTTGGGCGCGCCCTTGCCGTTCTTTGCGCCCTTCGCCCCGCCCTTCGACTTGCCATCGCCGGTCGACGAGGTGCCGGTGTTGTCGAAGTAGTCGCCGACGTAGAGGAACGCGGCCTTCTCGAGGCCGATGTCGACGAAGGCCGCCTGCATGCCGGGCAGGACGCGCATCACGCGCCCCTTCACGACGTTGCCAGCGACGTTCTTGTCACCCTCGCGTTCGATGTGGAGCTCGGTGAAGACCGAGCGCTCGAGCAGCGCCACGCGGGTCTCCCCGCCCTCGGCGTTGATCACGATTTCGTTCTGCATTCAATCCCGCTTCGCGGGCCAGCGTGGCGGGCGTGATCGCGGCGAAGGACCCGATCGGGTCCGATCTCCGCGCGCACGTCCGCCTTCCGGCGTTGGCGAGCCGTCTCGAGATGCCAGAGGGCCTTGTCCCACCGGGCCAGCCGGCAGGGGCGGGGAGCTTCAGGGAATGGGAACGTCAGCGCCGTGCCGGCGCCGCCGTCGAACGGAGACTCCTCGTAGTCTCCCGAAAACCAGAGGTATTTCGATGTGTTCTCTGACTCGCATTCGTTCTCGACCTACGGTCGATCGCCTTGGTCGTGTTCCGCGAGCCCCATGTGAACGAGTCAGCTCCCCGCCGCCGTTCATCTCGCGGATTCCATCCGAACGACCGGGCCCTCGTCGCGGCATTCGCGACGCTCGCGCGATGGCGACACGCTTCGGTCGTTCTTCTCTGCGGACTGAAGTCCGCGGAGCGACCGAGCTTGCCACCGAGCGTGGACCCGGCGGTGGTGCGTCGGACCTTCGGTCAGACAAGGCTCGAGACCCCGAGCTCGCGCGCCCCGTTCGGATCGAGTCGAATCGAATCGAGCTCGACCGTCGGGAGGTCCGGTGCGGCCGCCTGGGATCGGTGTGGAAATCGACCTCGGATCGGCTTCGATCTTCGGTTCGAGATTTGCGACCTTCGGCGATGTTCCGGACCCCGGCGCGGGCCAGGGGAGGTTCGAGCTGAACCACCGGTCGGACGGTGACCTAGGGTCGGCCGTCCAAATCCGTGCGAAACCATGGTGAATGGAGGCGTCGCCGTCAACCAGGATCCCCGTCGCGATCTGCCTTCGGTCGATCGGCTTGCGGCCGAGCTGCGCACCGAAGCGCCCGAGATTCCGGTCTGGGCGGCCATCGAGGGCGCGCGCAGCGCCATCGCCGCCGTTCGTGACCGTTTTTCGAGCCTGGCCCCCGGGGGCACATTCGAGCTGCCCGGGGCGGAAGAGCTGCGGGCCGAGGCCCGCAGCGCGGCTCGGCGGCTCGGCCGGCCCCATCCGCAGCGCGTCGTGAATGCCACGGGCATCGTCCTCCACACCAACCTCGGTCGCGCGCCGATGGCCGAGGGCGCGGCCCGGGCCGCGGCACGCGCAGCCACCCGGCCCTCCGATCTCGAGCTCGATCTCGAGACCGGCCGCCGTGGCCAGCGGCTCGGCCCGCTCGACGCCAAGCTCTCGCGCCTCTCGGGCGCCGAGGCGGGCTTCGCCTGCAACAACGGCGCGGGTGCGGTGCTGCTCGGTCTCGCGACCCTCGCTGCGGGGCAAGAGGTCGTGGTCTCGCGGGGCGAGCTCGTCGAGATCGGCGGCTCGTTCCGGGTGCCGGAGATCATGGAGAGAGCCGGCGTGCGGCTCGTCGAGGTCGGCTCGACCAACCGCACCCATCTGCGCGACTACGAGCAGGCGATCGGCCCCGACACGGCGCTGCTGCTCAAGGTCCACCGCAGCAACTTCGAGCAGCGCGGGTTCGTGAAGGAGGTGGCGCTGCCCGAGCTCGTGGCGCTCGGCCGCGAGCACGATCTGCCCGTGATGGAGGATCTCGGGAGCGGCAGCCTGGTCGATCTCACGCCCCATGGCTTCCCGCCCGAGACCCACGCCGCGAGCCGCGTCGCGACCGGTGTCGACCTCGTCTGCTTCTCGGGCGACAAGCTGCTCGGCGGACCCCAGGCCGGGCTCGCGCTCGGCCGCCGCGCCGTCATCGACGCCATGCGCGCAAATCCCCTCGCCCGGGCCCTCCGCCTCGACGCAATGACGCTCGCCGCCCTCGACTGGACCCTCGGTGCCATGCTCGAGGGCCGCGCCGAAGAGGCGCTGCCGGCACTGGCCCAGCTCCTCGCCTCCACATCGGAGATCGAGGCGCGCGCGACGGCCCTGGCCGACCGCGTGCGCGCCGAGGCCCCCGCGGCCTCGATCGAGCTGGTCGCCGATCGCGCACCCGTGGGCGGCGGCAGCCTGCCCGGGTTCGAGCTCGAGAGCAGGGTGCTGGAGATGAGGGGACGGCATTCACCGGAGGAGACGCTTCGGCGGCTTCGCCAGTGGTCGACGCCCATCGTCGCGCGCGTGCGTGACGACGCCGTGCGCGTCGACGTCCGCACGGTCTTCGACGACGAGATGGACGATCTCGCCGACGCGCTCGCGTCGGTGCTTCGGTGACCCGTCCTTCGCCGACGCGCTCGCGTCGGTGCTTCGGTGACCCGTCCTTCGCCGACGCGTTCGCGTTCGCGCTTCGATGACACCTTCTTCGTTGATGCCCTCGGGGCCATCCTGTAGCTTTCGCGCGCGGGGCAGTCCATCAAAGAGCATCGGGTGACGAAGCACCGGGCCGGTCCCGGGCGGAGCCCGGTGTACGAGAGCGCGGGTCTCGAGACGACCCGTGACTCAGGCGACGCGACCTCACGAGCGACGTCTCTTTCTTCTGCCGGGTCTCACTGGGGGGTGCGCCACGGAGCGGGCAACGACGCAAGCGGGATTGCCGACGCCTTCGGCCACGAGCTCGACCGGCCCTGGTCGATCGGCCGCGCCTGCCGTGCGCGTGATCGCGATCGGCGGTGGCAAGGGCGGTGTCGGCAAGACCTTCATCTCCGCGAACCTCGCCGTGACTCTCACGCGCATGGGCCATCGCGTGGTGGCCGTCGACGCCGATCTCGAAGGTGCGAACCTGCACACCTGCCTCGGCGTCGCGACGCCGGACGTGTCGCTCGCCGACTTCGTCGCACAGCGCGAAGACGATCTCTCGAAGCTCCTCGTCCCGACGCCCGAGCCGGGGCTGCAGCTCCTCGCCGGGACGCACGCAAACCTCGGTGACGCACAGCCGAGTCACCTGCGACGCGTGCGGCTCATGCGCGAGCTGCGCCAGCTGCCCACCGACTTCGTCGTGATCGACCTCGGCGCCGGCACGCACAGCTCGGTGCTCGACTACTTCCTGACCGGTGACGATGGGCTGCTCGTGCTGCAGCCGGAGCCCACGTCGGTCGAGAACGCATACTCCTTCCTTCGCGCCGCCTTCTATCGCAGGCTCCGGCTGGCCATGGTCGGCCACGGCGTTCGAAAGCTCGTGAGCGAGGCGATGGACCAGCGCAACGAGAGCGGGCTGCGCTCACCGAACGATCTGCTGAAGGAGATCGAGCGGCGCGATCCCGGCGAGGGACGGCGCTTCGTCGAAACCATGAAGTCGTTTCGCCCGCGCCTCATCGTGAACGAGGTGCGTACGGCCGAGGACGTGAAGCTCGGCTTCGCGGTGGCCGGTGTGTGTCGCCGCTACTTCGGCATCGAGGCGGACTATCTCGGCTACGTGAATCACGACGAGGCTGCGCGCCGCTCGGTCGTCGCGCGCAAGCCCGTCGTCGACTACCAGGCGAGCTCCGACGCCGCGATCTATCTGCAGCGCATCGCGCGCAAGCTGATCTCGGACGCGCAACGCGGCGACGCTGCGAGCGCGGAGGGGTCGCAAGCGCAGAGCGTGCCGGGCCCGATCGCCAAATGAAGTCGCTTCACGACCAGAACCACTACGAGGTGCTCGACGTCTCGCGGTCGGCCGATGCCGACGAGGTCGAGCGCGCTTACAGGCTCGCGTCGTCGACGTACGCCGAGCGCTCGCTGGCCTGCTACTCGATCTACGACGAGCGCGACATCGAGGCGCTGCGCGATCGCATCGAGACCGCCTACAACGTGCTCTCCGACGCCGAAGCGCGAGCGGCTTACGATCGCGCCATCGGCGACGCGGCAGCCGCCTCCACCACCGCGTCGTCCACCATCGAGGTCGATCCGGGTGGATGGCGCGAGGTGCCGCTGGCGGCGCCGGGTGCCGAGGCCGAGCTGCCGGGGGCGAGCGAGTCGTTCCGCGAGCTCGAGGCGGACGTCGAGGACGAAGGCGGCGAGTTCGACGGCAGCACGCTTCGCCGTGCGCGCCTTCGCCGCGGCATCGAGCTGGAGACCATCTCCGACGTGACGAAGGTCAGCATGGCGAACCTCCGCCACATCGAGGAGGAGCGCTTCGAGGACCTGCCCGCCACGGTCTACGTCCGCGGCTTCCTGAAGGCCTATGCGAGCACCATCGGCCTCGATCCCCAGCGCGTCGCCTCGAGCTACATCGAGCGCTTCGAGCAGGCCCGCGAGCAGCAGGGCCGCTCGCGATTCCTCGGCCGGAGCTGACGCGGCTTCGCGCGCCCGGCCACCGCGTGAACGTGTTCGCATTTCGTGTGCGGGCTCCGGGGCCGGGCCGGAAGCGCCCGCGGCATCTACGCTTTCCGGCTCCGATGCAACGTCTCCAGATGGGAGCACGCATGCCGCGCGAACTCGATGCCGAGCCCGATGATGCCAAGCTCGATGATGCCGAGCCCGATGGCGATGGGCTCGCCCCCGACGAGCTCGGCGACGAGATGCCCGTCGAGCGCTTCGTCGTCGACGAGGAGCGCATGGATCAGCGGCTCGACCAGGCGGTGGCCGACCTCGCCGGCGCCTCGCGCAGCCAGTCGGGGCGGTGGATCAAGGACGGGCGGGTGCGCGTCGGCGGCGCGCCGTGCACGCGTCCCTCGCGCAAGGTCCACATCGGTGAGCAGCTCGAGCTCGAGCGGCCCGAGCCCGAGGTCTGGGACGTCGCGCCGGAGCCGATCCCGCTCGACGTGGTCTTCGAGGACGCCCACCTCGTCGTCGTCGACAAGGCCGCGGGCATGGTCGTCCACCCCGCACCGGGCCATCGCGGCGGCACGCTCGTGAACGCGCTGCTCCATCACTGCACCGATCTGGCCGGGATCGGCGGCCGACTTCGGCCGGGCATCGTGCACCGGCTCGACCAGGGCACGACCGGCATCCTCGTCGTCGCGAAGGACGACGCGACCCACCAGGGCCTCGCGCGCCAGTTCGAGGATCACTCGATCGATCGGCTCTACATCGCGATCGCGCGCGGCACGCCGAAGGCGTCGTCGGGCCGCGTCGACCAACCGATCGGGCGACACCCGAGCGATCGCAAGCGCATGTCGGTGCGGTCGCGCTCCGGTCGCGCGGCGGTCACGAACTGGGAGGTGGTCGAACGCTTCGCCGCTTCGCACCACGCGCTGCTCGCGGTGCGACCCGAGACGGGGCGCACACACCAGATCCGCGTTCACCTCGCGTCGATCGGGCTGCCGCTCGCAGGCGATCGCGTCTATGGGCGCGCACGCGCGAGCCGGTCGGTCGGGCTCCCGGTGCCGGCCCGCCCTGCCCTCCACGCGGCCCGGCTCGGGTTCACCCATCCGGCGACGGGCGAGCGCCTCGCGTTCGAGTCCCCCCTGCCCCCCGACCTCGAGGCGCTGCTCGAGGCGCTGCGCGACCGGGAGCCTGCGGGATGAGCGCGGACTCGGAGCCGATCATTCACCCGCTGCTCGCGGACCGGGGCGTATCGCACGGCTTCGGCGTGAAGGGCTGGATTGGCCCCGCGGGGCTACTGCGGCCCAGGCAGGTGCACGGCGTCGCGGTCGCGACGATCTCACCCGGCGGCGCTCTCGAGCCGGAGGCCGCCGACGCCGTGCTCTCCGGGCAGGACGAGCCGCCGGTGGGGGTCGTCACGGCCGACTGCGTGCCGATCCTGCTCGCTTCGAGAGACGGCGGCTGCGTGGGTGCGATTCACGCGGGTTGGCGGGGACTTGCGGCTGGGGTGGTCGACTCGGCGCTGGCCGCCTGGCGGGTGCGATGGGCATCGACGGAGGGCGTCGCCGCGGTCATCGGCCCCCACGCACGGGCCTGCTGCTACGAGGTCGACGCCCCGGTCGAGCGAGCCTTCCACGAAGTCGAGGCGACCATCGGCGAGGCCGCCTTCACGGAGAGCCGCCCTGGACACTGGATGCTCGATCTGTCGTTGCTGACCCGCGCGGCGCTGCGACGCGCCGGCATCGACGCTGCCGACATCGGCGAGGTCGAAGGGGCATGTACGGTCTGCAATCCGGACCTCTTCGAGTCGTTTCGTCGCGACGGCGAGCGGGCGGCGAGGCTCGTGCACGCGATCACACCCCGAGCAGCGGCGTGAGCGTCGCGGAACGATCCGGCTTGACAGTCTCGCGAGCGGTCTCTACGTTGACAGCATCTCGGGCCGTGACGGTCCCCTCCACCCCCTTCTCATGCCGAATCATCCAGGGCTCGAGCGAGCCGAGCGAGTCGTGGATGAAGCCGACGAGGCTAAAGGCAAGAAGACGATCGGTGGGCTCGATGTGCGCCGCGGGCGCGTTCCCGGCGAGATCTCTTCAGTCGAATCTTTCCGTTCAACTTTTCAGGGCGAGTGACCGACACGGGTAACCGAAGCGGTCCAGAGTGGCAGATCCAGCGAGGCGCTCGAAGCGAAGCGCCCGCTCACGAAGACGCCACCCCGTCCACCACACCCCGGCCAGCAGGCTCGAAGCCAGGCCGGCAGACAGGCGGGTAGACCAGGGACGATCCGGCCGCAGGGCGAGGCGAAGAGCCGCCCGGGCCAGGCAGAGCGCGTCAGCCGTGGCAGCGGCACGTCGAGAGCGTGCGACGGATGCCGCGGCCTCGAAGGACGCAACCGAGACGGCCGGCCAGAGCGGTCGGCAGCGATCGGAACGGACGCACCGTCCTCCCCACCCAAGACACCCCCCGATCACGAGCATCGATCTTCCGCGGCACAGGCCGCGGTCCCACCCCGGGCGACACGCCCATCGTGACAACGAGAGTCAGCGAGAGCAGGCCCCTCCCTCCAGCTGGAAGCAATCCGACACGCTGAACGGATCCGTCACTCCCCACCCCACCCGACCCGGGTCGAAGACCCGAATCCCGAAACACCACCCGGCATGATGCCGGACCACGAAAGCGAGAATGAAGTTGGCCGAGCGATCAGAATCGAGCTCCCAGGACAACAAGGACAAGCCGAACCGCAGCCGGAGGGGCCGGGGGCGGCGCAGCCGCTCGGGCGGCGGCGGTGGCGGCGGCGGCCGCCGCGGTGGACATGACGGCTCGCCCAAGCGCGACTACCTGCCCTCCGATGCCGAGCTGGCGGAGGACGAGGCCGCGCTCTCGAACGAAGAGGGCGCCGAGAAGGTCTATGTCCGCGAGCTGAAGTCCAAGACCATGCAGGAGCTCACCGAGCTCGCGGAAGAGATCGGCGTCGAGAACGCCGGTGGCCTGCGCAAGCAGGACCTGCTCTTCGCAGTGCTCAAGGCCCAGACCGAGCAGAAGGTGAAGATCTTCGCCGAGGGCGTGGTCGAGATCCTGCAGGACGGCTTCGGCTTCCTGCGCGCCCCCGATCAGAACTACCTCGCTGGACCCGACGACATCTACGTGTCGCCGTCGCAGATCCGGCGCTTCAACCTTCGCACGGGCGATTCGGTGGAGGGTCAGGTTCGACCGCCGAAGGAGGGCGAACGCTACTTCGCACTCCTCAAGGTCGAGTCGATCAACTTCGAAGAGCCCGGCAAGGCGAAGCACAAGATCCTGTTCGACAACCTGACGCCCCTGTATCCCGAGCAGAAGTTCAACCTCGAGTGCAAGGAAGGCGGGCTGACGACGAGGATCATCGACCTCATCGCACCGATCGGGAAGGGGCAGCGCGCGCTCATCACGTCGCCGCCCAAGGCCGGCAAGACGATGGTGATCAAGGACATCGCCAACGCCATCGCCGCCAACAACCCCGAGGCCTACCTCATCGTTCTGTTGATCGATGAGCGGCCCGAGGAAGTGACCGACATGCGACGCACGGTCGCGGCCGAGGTCATCTCGTCGACCTTCGACGAGCCGGCCACGCGCCACGTGCAGGTGGCCGACATGGTCATCGCGAAGGCCAAGCGCCTCGTGGAGCACGGCCGTGACGTCGTCATCCTGCTCGACTCGATCACACGCCTCGCACGCGCCCACAACACGGTCGTGCCGCACTCGGGCAAGATCCTGTCCGGCGGCGTCGACTCGAATGCGCTGCACAAGCCGAAGCGCTTCTTCGGCTCGGCGCGCAACGTCGAAGAGGGCGGCAGCCTCACGATCGTGGGCACCGCGCTCATCGACACGGGCTCGCGCATGGACGAGGTCATCTTCGAGGAGTTCAAGGGCACCGGCAACAGCGAGATCGTGCTCGACCGCAAGCTGGCGGATCGCCGGACCTACCCGGCCATCGACATCAACCGGTCGGCGACTCGACGCGAGGAGCTGCTGATGGACGAGAACACCCTGAACCGGATGTACATCCTGCGAAAGGTGCTCGCGCCGCTCAGCCCCGTGGACTCGATGGAGTTCCTCCTCGGCAAGATCAAGGCCACGGAAGACAACGCCGAGTTCCTCGAGTCGATGAATTCTTGAGGGGCCGCGTCCGGCTTTCGGCCGGGCTCGCCGTTGCCGTGCTCGCCGTACGAAAGTACGGCTGCGCGCGCGCCTCGATCCCGACCGAGATCCGAACGCTTTGCTTCGCGGGGCGCTCTTCCCGGAGGAGGGCTCGAACGCTTCGGCTCGCGAGCTCCACTTGCCGGCCCCCTCCGTTTCGCTTGTTTCCTTCTCTCTGCTCGTGAGAGAATCGGTCTGGTTTGCTGGCTGATGCGGAATCGCTGCCGGTGGCGGCGACCTGGGCGAGGTGGAGAAGTTGGTGGAGCGGGTCGTCCGGTTCCTTGCGTGGGCGGTGGTGGTCGTCTGCGTGGTCGTGGTTGCATTCGTCTCGTTCGAGTCGCAGCGGCACGGTCGTGCCGACTCCGTGCGCGAGTCGCCGTCGGCTGTGGCGGCTTCGCCGCGAGACACGGACGCGCCGAGCGCTTCGTCCGATCATGACGCCCGGGGCACCGACGCGGCTCCGGATCCGACGACACACGAGACGCTCGCCGATCGTCCTGCTGCTTCGGAGGCTGCGCCGGCGCGCCCCGAGCCCGAGAACCTCGATCATGCTTCGTGGCCGGAGATCGAGCGGCGCCTGACGGCCGCCATCGACTACGCCCGCGCGGCCGATGACGTGCACGTCGATCCCGAGCTGCTCGACCGGCTGCGCGATCGGGGATCGGCGCATCTGATCGTCGGGCTCGCGGATCCTGGAGCTGCGATCGAGCCGGTGCTCGAAGGGGGATGGCACGACGCACCCCGCGACTTCGCGACCCTTCCCTACACGCGCTTCGAGGCGGGACCCCAGGCCGTCGAGCAGCTTCTGCTCTCCGGACGGATCACCTCGATCGAGATCAGACGCGCCGTGGGTGCCGCGCTCGAAGACGCGACGGTGCTGATCGACGTCGTGACGCCCATCGCTGCCGGCGACGATGGCACGGGCTTCACCGTGGCGGTGGTCGACTCGGGAATCGAGCTCGCCCACCCGTTCTTCGGCGGCCGGATCGTCGATGGTCACTGCTTCTCCGTCGACAGCCTGTGTCCGAATGGCGAGACGAGCCAGACCGACGACGTCGACGCCGGTGCGCCCTGCAATGTTCTCGAGTGCGCCCACGGCACCGAGGTGGCGGGCGCCGTCGCCGGCGACTCCGTGCAGCGCACGGGCTCGGCGCCCGGCGCCACGCTCATCTCGGTCATGGCCGCCTCGATCGCGGATGACAACGTCACCGCCGAGTACACGACGGACGATCTCACCGCCGCGCTCGAGAAGCTCTACCAGCAGCGCGCGCAGTACTCGATCGCCGCGGTGAATCTGAGCCTGGGTGAGGTGTTCCCGATCGACGGCCCACCCTGCAACGGCATCTCGCCGGCCTTCCGAGCCGCGGCGCGGCAGCTCGACGACGCGGGCATCGCGGTCGTCGCGGCGAGCGGCAACGAAGGCCTGAGCGGCCGGATCGCCTGGCCGGCCTGCGTCGACAGCGTGATCGCCGTCGGGGCGACGACCAAGTCCGACGAGGTCGCGACGTTCACCAACGTATCGAACGAGCTGGATCTGCTGGCTCCGGGCACGGACATCACGACGTCCACGACGGGCGGAGGCTTCGCGGCCGGTTTCGCCGGCACGTCGTTGGCTGCTCCGCTGGTCGCCGGTGCCTTCGCCACGATCATGGACGCAGTGCCCGAGGCGGACTCCGACCAGATCCTCGTGGCGCTCCGCACCACCGGCGAGCCGATTCGCGACCCGGAGTCCGGCCTCTTGAGGCAGCGGATCGACGTCGAGAAATCGATCGGGTATCTGCTGGGGCTCGACCTGCGCTCCGATGCCGAGCGCTTCCATGACGAGCTCGAGTCTTCGCTCGAGCGGTGCGGGCTCGTCGGGCCGGAGCTGCTGATCCCGCTCGTGCTGGCACGCGCGATGCGGTCACGTCGCCGGAGCAGGAGCGCGGCCCTCCGCTAGCTAGAAGCGGAAGTAGAGCCCGCCTGCGGCCTCGGCCTGGATCACGCCCAGCGCCTGCTCCGCGGTGATGCACGTCCCGGTGTTCGAGAGGCAGACGATCCCCGCGTCCTCGCCGATGACCGTCGCCACCATGCCGCCCTGCAGGCGCAGTCCGACCCAGCTGGCGAGGGGGACCTTCACTCCGCCGTAGAGAGCCGTCGAGAAGAACCAGGTCGTCTTGGTGTCCTCGAAGTCGGGCGTGTAGTGCGTCGCGCCGAGGCTCAAGCCGAGAAAGGGGTGGATCCACTTCTTGAGCCGGCCGTCGGCCTCGATGCCGGCGTGCACGCGACCGATGTGGAGGGGGACGGTGAGGTCGGGGCGCGTCTCGAAGTCGAGCTCCAGATCGGAGAGCTGATACTGGTAGCTGACGAAGAAGACCTGGTGGTCGTCCTCGCTGGGCCGGAGCCCGAGCATTCCGCTGACGTTCCACGTGTTGCCGAACTGCCCGTCGACCTCTTCCGTCTGGAAGTCGCCGCCGAACATGCCGCCCCCGAGGACGGTGAGCTCGACCTGCGGGCCCGCTGACGCCGGTCGCGCGAACAGGGTCGGGGCCAGGCCCAGGAGGGCCACGGAGACAACGAGGAGCCAGCGCCGCATCGAGCCATCATACACGGGTCCGAGCGGGGATCGGGGCAACGAATTCGCCACGGCGCAGGGCGCAAACGGGCCCCGGCGCCCGGGGGCGCGCGCGGGCGAAGCGGCGCGAGCCGGCTCGAAATCGGGCCGCCCGCACCGATCACGCTCGCTTGCCGAGCCGCGCTTCGGCACCATAGGCCGCCATGTCCAAGTACGTGAACCGCATTCGCGAGGCGACCGAGCGCGCCCGCGAGCTCGAGGGACAGCTCTCGAATCCCGACGTCGCGAAGGACGCCGGTCAGTTCCAGAAGCTCGCCCGCGAGCTGGGCGACCTGCGTCCGATCGTCGAGGCCGGCGAGCGCTACATGAGCGTCGTCTCCCAGCTCGACGACGCCCGCGCCATGGCCGAGGACGACGACGCCGAGATGGCCGAGATGGCCCGCGCCGAGGCGACCGAGCTCGAGGCGGAGGTCGAGTCGCTCGAGACCGAGCTGCACGACCTGATGGCACCGAAGGACCCGAACGACAGCAAGAACGCCCTGCTGGAGATCCGCGCCGGCGCCGGCGGCGACGAGGCGGCGCTCTTCGCCGCCGACCTCTTCCGCATGTACACGCGCTACGCGGAGACGCTCGGCTGGAAGATCGAGCTCCTCTCGTCGAGCGAGACGCCGGGCGGCGGCTTCAAGGAGGTCGTGGCCATGGTGAAGGGCCCCGACGTCTTCAGCCGCTTCAAGTACGAGCGCGGCGTGCACCGCGTGCAGCGTGTGCCCGCGACCGAGAGCCAGGGCCGCATCCACACGTCGACGGTGACCGTGGCCGTGATGCCCGAGGCCGAGGAGGTCGACGTCGACATCGACCAGAACGATCTGCGGATCGACGTGATGCGCGCGGGCGGCCCGGGCGGCCAGAGCGTCAACACCACCGACTCCGCGGTGCGGATCACGCACATCCCCAGCGGCCTCGTCGTGCAGTGCCAGGACGAGAAGAGCCAGCACAAGAACAAGGCCAAGGCGATGACGGTGCTCCGTGCGCGACTCTATGCATTGGAAGAGGAGCGCCTCGCGAGTGAGCGGGCCCAGGACCGCCGGGCTCAGGTCGGCACGGGCGAGCGAAGCGAGAAGATCCGCACCTACAACTTTCCGCAGAGCCGCGTCACCGATCACCGCGCGAACATCACGCTCCACAAGCTCGATCAGGTGATGGCGGGCGATCTCGGCGAGCTGCTCGACGGGGTGAAGAAGCAGATCCTCGCCGAGCAGGAAGCCGAGCGCGGAGACGCATGAGCGACGCCCCGGGCACCGCGCAGACCTGGACCGTCCTCGAGCTGCTGCGCTGGACCACCGAGCACTTCTCCACGAAGGGCATCGAGTCGGCGCGCCTCGACGCAGAGCTGCTGCTCGCCCAGGCGCTCGGCACCGACCGTCTGAAGCTCTACGTCGACTTCGACAAGCCCGTGCTGCCCGACGAGCGCGCCCGGTTTCGCGAGCTCGTGAAGCGCCGCGCGAGCGACCGGGTGCCGGTCAGCCAGCTGCTGGGCGAGCGCGAGTTCTGGTCGCTCTCGTTCAAGGTCACCGGCGACGTCCTGACCCCGCGTCCGGAGACCGAGACGCTCGTCGAGGCGGCCCTCGCGCGGCTCGCCGACCCCGACCGGGAGTGGCGGATCCTCGACATCGGCACCGGATCGGGGGCCATCGCCCTCAGCCTGGCCCGAGAAAGGCCCCAGGCCACCGTCACGGCTACGGATATTTCGTCCGCTGCGCTTCAGATTGCCCGGGAAAATGCCGATCAGCTGCAGGTCGGAGAGAGAGTGCGCTTCCTCGAAGGGGCTCTGTTCGAGCCCGTCGAGGGGGAGACCTTCGATCTGATCGTTTCGAACCCCCCGTATCTGGCCGGGTCGGCCCGCCAGACGCTGCCGCCGGAGCTCGCCCACGAGCCCGACGAAGCGCTCTTCGGGGGGCCCGACGGGTACGAGGTGCTCCGGCCGCTGGCGGCCGGCGTGTTCGGGCACTTGGCGTCCGGTGGGCACGTTCTCGTTGAGATCGACCCCGGACAGGCGCAGCAACTCGCGGAGTGGTTCGCAGAAGCGGGATTGGTCGAAGTTGAGACCCTGCGCGACCTGGCTGGGCGACCGAGGGGGGTTGCTGCCAGGAGGTCGTAAGGAACACGAGAATGGCAGCGACGACGGCCGCGAAGGCCCTGAAGGTCATCAAGCAAGGCGACACCGAGTTCGAGGAGAGCTGGCGCAAGATCTGCGATCGCCGCGCCGCCGCGAATACCGCGCTCTTCGAAGAGGTCGCCGAGCGTATCGAGAAGATCCGTGTCGGCGGCGATCGCGCGCTCATCGCAGCGATCGAGCAGCACGACGGCGTCGAGCTCGACCGCGTCGAGGTGACGCCCGCCGAGTGGGACCTGGGCTGCGAGTCGGTCCCGAGCGGCGACCGCGCGGCGATCGGCAAGGCCGCGATGCGGATCCGCGAGTTCCATCGCAAGCGCATCCCGTCGAGCTGGGAGATGCGTGAGGAGGGCGGCGGCTACATGGGCCAGCGCGTTCGGCCCCTCGCCCGGGTCGGCGTGTTCGTGTGTGGTGCCGAACGTCAGAACCCCTCTTCCGTCATCATGAACACCACGCCTGCCTCGGTCGTCGAGGTGCCCGAGATCGTGCTCGCGACGCCCGCGGACGAGAGCGGCAACGTGCCGCCCGAGATCCTCATGGCCGCACGCGTGTCCGGCGTGCATCGCGTATTCAAGATGGGCGGCGCGCACGCGCTGGCCGCCCTCGCCCACGGCACCGTCTCGGTCCCGCGCGTCGACAAGATCGTCGGCTCGGGCGGCGCCGACGTCGCTGCGGCCAAGCAGCAGCTCTATGGCGTGATCTCCGTCGCCGCCGAGTCGGGCGGGCCCCGAGAGCTCTGCATCATCGCCGACAAGGGCGCGACGCCTTCGTGGATCGCCGCGGATCTGATCAGCCAGGCCGAGCATGCCGAGGACGGTCGGATCCTCTTCGTGACCCACGTGAAGGGCCTCGTCACGAAGGTGGTCGATCAGCTCACGCGTCAGCTGAAGGCGCTCGGTCCCGCCGGCAAGAGTGCGAAGAAGGTGCTCGCGAGCGGCGGCATCGCCATCGTGACGAAGAAGCTCGAGGACTCGATCGCGCTCGCCAACGAGTACGCACCGGAGCATCTGGTGCTCGCCGTCGATCAGCCCGAGATCGTGAGCAAGCTCGTCGAGAACGCAGGCGCCATCTACATGGGCCACTACACGCCCGTCGCCGTCGGCGAGTACCTCGCAGGCCCGAATCACGTGCTGCCGCGTGGCGGGACGGCGCGCTTCTTCTCGCCGCTCGGTGTGGACGACTTCCTCAAGCGTACGAGCTTCGTGAAGTTCGAGCCGCCCAAGCTCCGCGAGCTCGGGCTCGATGTGATCCGCCTCGCCGAGGTCGAAGGCAATCTGGCCCATGGCAAGGCGATCGACCTCCGGCTGCAGCGTATCCGCCGGGCTCGGCGCGAGCGTGAAGCTGCGCGCGAGGCCGAGCTCTAGCGCAGCGCCCGAAGTCGTAGTGGGCCGCACGATCCCGGCGGTGCTCGGCGTCGCGCGGGCCACGCTCGGCCTCGTGGCCTCGACGACCGTGGTGCTCGCCTTCTCCCCACCGGCTCTCTACGCTCGATTCATGGCGCCCCGGCTCACCGGCGCCCATCCCGCGCGACGGGCAGCCGAGGGCGAACCCGGCTAATCTCCCGATCGCCGCGCCCGGCCCGTGAGGCCTGGTCGCGCTCCCCAGACCCCCCGAAGCACCGGCCCGACCGGGCGCCCTGCATGAACGGGTGCCGGGCGCACCCGATTCCGGGGCCTGATGGGGCCTGATGGGGCCTGGCGGGGCCTGATGGAGCCGAGAGGATTGAGCCATGGCGAATGAGAAGACGGGCGACCGCCGCGAACGCGTCGCCACGCTCGCTCGCAAGACGAAGGAGACCGACATCCAGCTGAGCCTTCGGCTGGATGGCAGCGGTCAGTACGCCGTCGAGACGGGCGTCCCCTTCTTCGACCACATGCTCGAGTCCTTCACCAAGCACGGCCTCTTCGATCTCGAGCTCACCGCGCGGGGTGATCTCGACGTCGATCTCCACCACACGGTCGAGGACGTCGGCATCGCCCTGGGTCAAGCGTTCCGCGAGGCGCTCGGCTCGGCCGCGGGCATCCGGCGCTACGGGTTCTTCGTGCTGCCGATGGCCGAGGCGAAGGTCGAGGTGGCCCTCGACGTCTCGAACCGACCCTATCTGGTGTATGACGTCGAGCTCGACAACGACCGCGTGGGCGACTTCGACGCCACGCTCACCGAAGACTTCGCATACGCGTTCGCGCACAACGCGGGCCTCGACCTGCACGTGGTGAAGCAATACGGGCGCAGCCCGCATCACGTCGTCGAGGCGGTCTTCAAGGGCCTCGCGAGGGCGCTGCGCGACGCAGTCGCCATCGATCCCCGCGAGTCCGGGCTGCCCACGGTGAAGGGCGCGCTCTGATCCCACCCGCGCGGGCCGATGCGCCGGCATTCGCCACGAGCCTCCTCACGCACAACGGAAAGTCCCCCTCATGAGCAAGCCCAGCACGCCTGGCGAGCGGCCGGCGAAGGTCGCGGTCGTCGACTACGGCGCCGGCAACCTCCGAAGCGTCGCGAAGGCCATCGAGCGAACGGGCCTCGAGGTCGTCGTCACCGACGATCCCGCGACCGTGCGCGCCGCCGATGGCGTCGTGCTGCCCGGTGTCGGCGCGTTTCGTGACGCGGTGCTGCAGCTGCGCGACAGTGGACTCGAAGACGCGGTGAAGGAGGCGGTCGAGACCGACAAGCCGTACCTCGGCATGTGCTTCGGTCTGCAGCTTCTCTTCGAAGAGGGCGACGAGCACGGCTTGACCGCAGGCTTCGGTCTGCTCGGTGGCCGCGTCGAACGTTTTCCGGACAAGGACGAGAGCGGCGAGGCGCTGCGCGTGCCGCAGATCGGCTGGAACGAGGTGGAGTGGCAGGGGACGCACCCGATGCTCGAGCACCTGCCGGCGCGCGACTACTACTACTTCGTGCATTCGTACCGGCCCGTGCCCACCGACGACTCGATCGTCATCGGGCGCACCGACTATGGCGGGGCGTTCGCGGCCGCCGTGGCGACGCCGAACCTCTTCGCAGTGCAGTTCCATCCCGAGAAGAGCCAGGCCTCGGGCAAGCGGCTGCTAGACGCGTACAAGGCATGGGTGGAGCAGGCGCGATGATGACTTCAGGGCACGGAGTGGAGCAGGCGCGATGACGGCTTCAGGGCACGGAGTGGAGCAGGCGCGATGAGTGCATTCGAGCTGATCCCCGCGATCGACCTGCTGGGCGGGCAATGTGTGCGGCTCACCCAAGGCCGCTACGACGACGCCACGGTCTACGACGGCGATCCCGCGAGGGTGGCCGGCGGCTTTCGGTCGGCCGGCGTGACGCGGATCCACGTCGTCGATCTCGACGGTGCGAAGTCGGGCAGCCCCGTGAATCGCGAGGCGATCGCCGCGATCGTCGCCGCGGCGCGCGCGGTGCCGGTGCAGCTCGGTGGCGGGCTCCGTGACGTCGCGCGCATCGAGGCCGCGTTCGAGGACGGCGTGCAGCGCGCGATCCTCGGCACGGTGGCGCTGCGCGACCCCGAGCTGGTGAAGGATGTGGCGGGCCGCCACCCCGGGCGCATCGTCGTCGGCATCGACGCGCGCGATGGACGCGTCGCCGTCGAAGGCTGGCTCGAGGCGAGTGAGACCACCGCGATCGAGGTCGCGAAGCGCTTCGAGGACGCGGGTGTCGCGGCGATCGTCTACACCGACATCGCACGCGACGGCATGCTGACGGGGCCGAACCTCGAGCAGACCGCCGCGCTCGCGGACGCGCTCACGATCCCGGTGATCGTCTCGGGGGGCGTGGCGAGCGAGACCGACATCATCCGCAGCGCGTCGCTCGCGCCCCGTGGCATCGCGGGCGTGATCGTCGGGCGCGCGATCTATACGGGGGACGTGTCGCTGCCCTCCGCGCTCGCCCGTCTTTCGGGTACGCGCGATGCCACGGGCGAACGCGAAGGCGACGACGACGGCGGAGGCGCCTGAGACCGATGTTGACCAAGCGAATCATTCCGTGCCTCGACGTCGACCAGGGCCGCGTCGTGAAGGGCGTCAAGTACGTCGACCATGTCGATTGCGGCGACCCCGTCGAGGTGGCGCAGCTCTATGACCGCCAGGAGGCGGACGAGATCTGCTTCCTCGACATCACCGCGAGTCACGAGGAGCGGGGCATCCTGCTCGACGTCGTGTCACGCACCGCAGAGACGGTCTTCATGCCGCTCACCGTCGGCGGCGGCGTGCGCTCGCTGCAGGACATCCGCGATCTGCTGAACGCGGGCGCCGACAAGGTGTCGATCATGACTGCGGCAGTGAAGAACCCGGAGCTCGTCGAAGAAGCGGCGTACAAGATCGGCAGCGCCAACCTCGTCGTCGCGATCGACGCGAAGGCGACCGAGTTCGAGACCGATGGCACTCCCTGCCACTGGGAGGTCTGCACGCATGGCGGCCGCCGGCCGACCGGCATCGATGCCGTCGAGTGGGCCGGGCGCATGGCCGAGGCCGGCGCCGGCGAGATCCTGCTGACGAGCATGGACCGCGACGGCACCAAGAGCGGCTATGACCTCGCGATGTTGCGCGCTGTGACACACCGGGTGTCGGTTCCCGTCGTGGCGTCGGGGGGTGGAGGCCGGCCTGAGGACCTCGCGGCCGCACTCGACGACGGGCCCGAAGGCGGACACGCCCAGGCCGCGCTCGCCGCGTCGATCTTCCATTTCGGCGAGTACACGGTGGGCGATGTGAAGCGCCGGTTCATGGAGTGGGGCATCCCCGTGCGTCCGCCGAGCCCGGACGCGATCTAGCCCGCTCTCACTCCGACCCAGGGGGGATGTTCCGAATTCGATCGAGATCGGAACGATGGCTCGGCAATTGCACTCTTCATGCATTCCACGTGCACACCGAGCGTTGTCTTGAGCCCCCGGCAGGCCTGCGCTAGCTTGCGCGATCCGGCGCGATAGGGCCGCTAATCAGGCGTCGGATAAGGGTTTTTCGCGGAGCGGCACTCGCCGGTGTAGGCGGGGTCACAACGCGGTTCGTCTCCGGATCATCAACAGACAATTCCTGGGCTCGGCCATCGGTTTCGAGGTGTGAATCCCGAGCGCGGAACGTTTGATCGAGCGTTCAGCTCGGTCGGGGACAGCTGAAGCAGCAGCAGGGAACAAACACCGCCGTTTCGGAAGTGCGATGACGTAGGAACGCGGTGGAGAGAGGAAGAGAGAAGTCGGACGTACTTCGAAGCAGTTCGAAGTCGTTGGAATCAAGCGGAAGCAGAGCGGAGCGAAGAAGCAGCCAGGGCGGAAGAAGACCGCCGTGCTGCAAATCGTGTCAAACAGACGGAACGTGCACTGCCCTGGTCGACACACCGGGGGTGCTCGAGCCACTCATACAACGCCGCCGGCCGATCGGGTCGGGTCGCTCAGCGAAGACTTCGGTCAGCAAGCGACGACTTCGAACGCGAGGCGGTGATCGGGAGCAAAGAGAGTCAATGCCGGTCGTGAAAGTCAAGGACAACGAATCGTTCGAGCAGGCGCTCAAGCGTTTCAAGAAGACTGTTGAGAAGGCGGGCACGCTTACGGAGCTGCGGCGGCGCGAGTACTACGACAAGCCCAGCATCCGCAAGAAGAAGAAGGCCGCCGCAGCGCGCAAGCGCGCGCTGAAGAAGATGAGGCGCATGGCTCGCTGAGCTGCATGCACCGCATTGGGCGAGGGTGGATTTGGGGCTGATCCCGGACGACACGCTCCGAGAAATCGAGAGCCGGGCCGACATCGTCGGCTTGATCGGCCGGTACGTCGAGCTGAAGCCGGCGGGCCGCAACCACAAGGGCCGTTGCCCCTTCCACGAAGAGAAGACGCCCAGCTTCAACGTCAGCCCCGATCGCGGGACCTTCTACTGCTTCGGCTGCCAGGCCGGCGGCGGCATCTTCAAGTTCCTGATGCTGCACGAGAACCTGACGTTCCCCGAAGCGGTGCGTCAGATCGCCGCGGAGGTCGGGGTCGAGATCCCCGAGACGCAGGGGAACCGCGAGCAGGCCTCGCGTTCCGAGAAGATCTTCGCCGCGTTGAAGCTCGCGCAGGACTGCTACCGCCGCGGCCTCGCCGGCGACGCAGGCCGGCGCGGCCGCGAATACCTCGAGGCGCGCGGCCTCGACCGCGAGACCATCGACGCGTTCGGCCTGGGCTACGTGCCCGACGCATGGGACACGGTCGAGTCGGCGCTCCGTCGCGCGGGCATCTCCGCTGCGATCGGCGTCGAGGCCGGGCTCCTGCTCGAGGGCAAGAAGGGCGGCCACTACGACCGGCTCCGCGACCGCGTGACGTTCCCGATCCAGGACGTGCGCGGCCGCTTCATCGCGTTCGGCGGCCGCACGCTCTCCAACGACGATCCCGCCAAGTACATGAACACGGCGGAGAGCCCCGTGTTCCACAAGCGGCGCTCGTTCTACGGCCTGCCCGCGGCGCTCGAGCACATCCGTCGCGCGAAGCGGGCGATCATCTGCGAGGGCTACTTCGATGCCATCGCGCTCTCACGCGCCGGTGTCGGCGAGGCGCTCGCGACCTGTGGCACGGCGCTGACCGAGGATCACGCCCGCGAGCTGATGCGGCGCACCCAGAGCGTTCACCTGCTCTTCGACGGCGACGAGGCCGGGCAGAACGCGATGGAGAAGGCGCTCGTCGTGCTGCTGCCCCAGGGCCTGCGCGTGCGTGCCGTGCTCCTGCCCGAAGGCCAGGACCCCGATGACCATCTGAACGCGCACGGCGCCGAGGCGCTCCGAAGCCTCGTCGATTCGGCGCCGGCCGCGCTCGACACGGTGATCCGCCGCGCGATGAGCCAGGGCTGCGAGACGCCCGACCAGAAGGCCGACGTCGTGCGGCGCGTGGCCACTCTCGTTGCGCTCATCCCCAATGCGGTCGAGAGCGCGGAGTGGGCCCGGCGGCTCGCCGTGGCGACCAGCGTCGACGTGACGGCGGTCGAGGCCACCATTCGCAGCATCCGATCGGGCCGGTCGCAGGAGGAGTTCGACTCGCTCCGGTCGACTGTCGTGCGCCCTGGGCGTGTCGACAACGACGAGCGACATCTGCAGCGTCTCGTCGGACTCATTGCCCGGCATCCGCTCGACGTGGCGTCCGAGCTCTACGACCGGCTGCGCGGGGTCTTGCCGGCTACGCCGCAGCGTGAGCTGATCCTCGAGCTGCAGGTCGCGGCAAGCGATGGCCTGCTGGACGATACCGGCGCCATCGACGTGAACCGGCTCGATGGCCGCATCCCCGACGACCTCGAGATCCGGCTGCGAGCCGCGCTCATGGACGAGCTGCCCGAGGAGAGCGAAGAGGTGCGACGCAAGGAGATCGAGGATCTCGTCGCTCGATTCGAGAAGAAGAAGATCGGCGCGGAGGCCAGCGACGTGAAGCGCCGGATCCGCGAGGGCGGTCATGACGACATCGACGCGCTCAACGAGATCCTGAAGAAGAAGCGCGAGCAGCTCCCGGCCTCGGCTCGCGTATCGAGCCAGACCTGAAGCCGCACCGAGCACCTGGACCAGACTGGCCGGGATGCGACTGCGAAGAATGAGAGACGAAGAGAACGACCGACCGATCGAAAAACGAAGCCTCGAGCCTTTGGCCTACCAGCCAATGAAGTAGAAGTCGAAGCAACTGCTGAATCTGAATCTGCACCGGAAGCACCCCGCCCGCGCACGACTGGCAAGTAGTGGAGCTGAGCGGAAGCTGCCGTCAGGACGAACCGAAGGAGACCCCCCCATGGCCTCGAATGCGCCCACGTCGTCCACGCGTGCCGAGCTCGCCCCGGTTGCCGAACCGGCCGCGAAGCGAAAGAAGGAGACCGACGAGACCGACCGCGTCGGTCGCTCGGTCAAGGCGTCGAAGACCACTCCAGCGAAGGCACAGGTCGGCGCCGAGATGGACGCCGCCAGCGCCGACGTCGGCGCCCGCATCAGCGGCGACGCGATGTCCAAGGTCGTGAAGGCTCGCGGCAAGAAGAAGCCGCCGCAGACCGACGCAGCCGGCAAGCCGCTGCGCCGCAAGAGCAACGGCCGCGTGCGCGGCGTGGCCGGCGACGGCGAGACCAGCGGCGCTGATCCCGTGCGCGTCTACCTGCGCGAGATGGGTCAGGTCAGCCTGCTGACGCGCGAGGGCGAGGTCGAGATCGCCAAGCGCATCGAGTCGGGCATACACGATCAGGAGTGCGCGATCCTCGGCACGCCCTACGGGCTGGCACAGGTGCGCGAGGTGGTCGCACTGTTCTCGCGGGGCGAGCTCGAGCCGAAGCAGGTGCTCGACGGCCTCGATGACGAGGGCGCTCCGCCCGAGGCAGACCGCCGTGAGACCTTCGCGAAGGCCATCTCGGAGATGGACGAGCTCGAGAGCGAGATCACGAAGAAGCTCGGCTCGATCGCGAACAAGCGCACGACCGAAGCGACGCGCGAACGGCTCGTGGGCGAGGTCGAGGATCGCTATCGGCAGTGCGTGGACGGGCTCCGTCGCGCCCGCTTCGCGAAGGCGCGCATCGCCGAGATCACCGAGAACTTCAGCAAGCTCGGCGAGGCCCACCAGCTGCTCAACGAGCGGTCGCGGCCGGCCGTGCGCGGCTTCGGCTGCACGCCCGACGAGTTCCGGGAGCTCGCGAAGTGCTCGGTGAAGAAGAGCGCGAAGGGCAAGGCGGCGCTCGCCCAGCTCGGCGACGATGCCGAGCGGATCGCCGCGGCGAGCTCCGCCCTCGCCGAGATCGACCAGATGCGCACACGGCTCGAGACCGACGCGCGCATGACCGCCGCCGAGGTGGCATTGCAGATCGACCGCTACAGCGAGGCCTCGCGACGCGCCCATCAGGCGAAGAGCGAGCTCATCGAGGCGAACCTCCGGCTCGTCGTGTCGATCGCGAAGAAGTACACGAACCGCGGCCTGCAGTTCCTGGACCTCATCCAGGAGGGCAACATCGGCCTGATGAAGGCGGTCGACAAGTTCGAGTACCAGCGCGGCTACAAGTTCTCGACCTACGCCACGTGGTGGATCCGCCAGGCGATCACGCGCGCCATCGCCGATCAAGCGCGCACGATCCGGATCCCCGTGCACATGATCGAGACGATCAACAAGCTCGTGCGCGCGACCCGCCACCTCGTGCAGGTGCTCGGACGCGAGCCGGCGCCCGAGGAGCTCTCGGAGCGGCTGCAGCTGCCGCTCGACAAGGTCAAGCAGGTGCTCAAGATCGCGAAGGAGCCGATCAGCCTCGAGACGCCGGTGGGCGAGGAGGACGACAGCAGCCTGTCCGACTTCATCGAGGACCCCAACGCGGTCAGCCCCCAGGAGGCGGTCATCCACTCGAACCTCGCGGAGCAGACGCGGCGCGTGCTCGCGACGCTGGCTCCTCGCGAGGCGCGGGTGCTGAAGATGCGCTTCGGGATCGGGGAGAAGTCGAACCACACGCTCGAAGAGGTAGGACAGGACTTCGACGTGACCCGCGAGCGCATCCGCCAGATCGAGGCGAAGGCGCTGCGGAAGCTGCGGCATCCTTCGCGCAGCCGGGTGCTGAAGACCTTCCTCGAAGGCTAGGTGGCGGCTGGTTGCTTCGCGTGACTGCTCGGTCATGAGCCGAGCGCGGGGGGCGGCGGCGCTCGCCTCTGCGAATGGCTCGCTGCCGGCCTGGTCTCCGCATACCTCTGCTTCGTCCCGTGGCGCCGGGCGCTTCGCGCCTGACGCCACGCGTCTGCGCTCACGGCCGGGTGCGGGGCGGCGCTGCGCTCTACTTCGCTGAGGCGAGCGCCGCCGCCCCCCGCGCTCGGACCGCGGTGCTTCGCGAATCCGGTCGGCGTCTTCGCTTCGACATCCCTTCATCCGTGCACGCGATGCTGCGATCTGTCGACGGTGTTCCGTGGGTGCCGCTTCGTCTCGATCTGGCGGATGCGCTCGTGGGTCTCGTGCGAGAAGGAGGGGGAGGGTTGCTCTGCGCTGGCGGAGGCAGGCGCGTGTGTGGGGATCGGTTTCGGGTGAAGCGGTTCAGGAGCCAGCGGGTGGCGGTGGCGGCGGCGGTCGTGGCTGCGGTGATCTCGGCGACGAACCCGAGCGTCAGCAGGAGCGTGGCGCCCGGGATCCAGAGCAACGG
>CAYYSY010000454.1:0-5013 GCA_964474355.1 uncultured Spirochaetaceae bacterium
GCTCGGCGCTCGACTACGTGGCGCTCGCCCAGTGGAAGAACGGGCACATCTCGCGGCCCGTCGACTTCGCCTACTGCTGGGGGGCGGCGCTCGAGGAGCTCGAGCGCGCCGGGCCCGACGCACGGATCATCAACTTCGAGACGAGTGTCACGCGCTCGCACGACTTCGCGCGCAAGTCGATCCACTACCGCATGCATCCCGACAACGTGGGCGTGCTGACGGCCGCGGGCATCGACTGCTGCGTGCTCGCCAACAATCACGTCCTCGATCTCGGACGCGCCGGCCTGGTGGAGACCCTCGACGTGCTACAGGGGGCCGGGCTCGTGACAGTGGGCGCGGGCCGGGATCGCGCGGAGGCCGAGGCGCCCGCGATCCTCGACCTCGGCGCCGGACGACGCGTGCTCGTGTTCGCGTTCGGCGCGAGCTCGAGCGGCGTGCCACGCGGCTGGGGTGCCACCGCCGACCGGCCGGGCGTGAGCGTGCTCGAGGCGACGAGCGTCGACGACATCGCGGCGCGCATCCGGGGGGTTCGCCGGCCGGGCGACCTGGTCGTCGCGTCGATCCACTGGGGTGGCAACTGGGGCTATGAGGTCCCGAGAGAGCAGCTCGACCTCGCGCGCGCGCTCGTCGGCGAGGCCGGGGTCGACGTGGTGCACGGCCACTCGTCGCACCACTTCAAGGCCATCGAGGTGCACCGGGGCAAGCCGATCTTCTATGGCTGCGGCGACTTCTTGAACGACTACGAGGGCATCGAGGGGTACGAGGGGTTTCGCAGCGAGCTCGTGCTCATGTACCTCGTGACCCTCGAGGTGGCGACGGGAAGGCTCGAGCGTCTCGAGCTCGTGCCGCTGCGCATCGCCCGCATGCGGCTCGAGCGGCCATCGCCAGACGACGCCCGCTGGGTGCGGGAGCGGCTCGCTCGCGAGTGCGGCCGCTTCGGAGCACGCGTGGAGCCGAACGCGACCGGCGGGCTCGAGCTCGGCTGGAGCGCGTAGCGGGCGGTGGCGCTCGGCCGGGTTGCTTCCTTCTATCTATATCTCCTCACTCTCTTCGCTGTCCGCCTCCGACTCACCGTGGTGTCGCCGGTGGGTGCGCGTGATGCTCACCACCGTGCGCACGACCTCGTCGTCGGAGAGTGGAGGTCGGCAGTGCGTGCGGTTCCAGGCGAGCAGCAGCTCGCGGGCGATGGCCGGATCGATGCCGTGCCAGAGCAGGTGTCCGGTGAACGACGCGATCGCCTGATTGCGCTGGCCCTCGGGCACGATCTCGCTCGCGCGCTGGCGCCAGCCGCCACCGTCCGACGAGGCTCCGCCCGCTGACGGACCGCGAGCGAGCTCGAGCAGCCAGCCGGGCATGGGCGCGGTCGCGCGCTCTTCGGGCGCATGGCCTGGCAGCCAGCGGTAGCGGCCGCCGGAGGGATGCACGGACGGCGGTGCCACCACGACGCCTCCGTCGCCGCGGAGGTCGATGCCCGGAGCGAGGCCGACGCGGTTGCGGAGCTCGCCGCCCGGATGGGCGAAGTAGAGGTGGCGCCCTCCGCCCCCCGTCTGCACCTCGACGGTGTGCGGCAGCTCGCCATGATCGTGCTCCCACTGCGCGAAGCTGGCGATGCCTCCGTGGCGCGGGTCGATGTCGAGTACCACGAGGTCGGAGATGCTGCCCGTCACGATCGCGACGTTGGCGCTCGCATGACGCGTCAGCCACGCCCGCAGCTCGTGCTCTTCGGGGAGGCGCCGCTGGAACTCCTCCCAGCGAACGATGGGGCGCTTGCCGCGCGCCTCGGCGACGACCACGCTCCAGCCACGCGCGAGGTAGTCGAGCGCCGCACGCTCTGTCTCCGACGACGCCATGGATCGGCGCTCACCGCGGCTTGCCGATCGCGAGCAGGCCGAGCGGCATCACGCGGCCGGAGAGCCCAAACCCACGCACGTCGGTGTTGGCGAGCGAAGACACGACCGTACGATAGCCTCGGGCGGCTGGACGCGGAGGAGAGATCATGAGGCAGACGATTCGGCTGAAGACCGACCGTCGCGAGAAGCTCGTCGACATCACCGACCAGGTCGCAGGCGTCGTCGCCGAGAGCGGAGTGAGCGAGGGGCTGGTCTCCGTCTATGCCCAGGGCGCCACGGCCGCGATCATGATCCAGGAGAACTGGGACGAGAGCGTGCAGACCGACGTCGTGCATCTGCTCCAGAAGCTGATTCCGAGAGGCGTGTGGGAGCACGACCGACAGGACGGCAACGGTGATGCACACCTGAAGGCCGGCCTCGTCGGTCCATCGGAGACGATCCCGGTGATCGACGCTCGACTGGGGCTTTCGCGGTGGCAGAACGTCTTCTTCTGCGAGTTCGACGGGCCGCGCGACGAGCGGCGTGTGGTCTGCTCTGTGTGGCCGCTCGCGGGCGATCGTTGAGACGCCGGTCGCGCTCGGCGCGGCCGGAGCTACTCGACCCGAAACACCGGCAGCGTGATGCGTCGACCGTGGCACTCGGGGCAGCGCCCGGGCCGCGTGTAGCGGTGGGGCCCACGATGCGTGAAGGCGAAGCCGCACGCGAGACAGACGGGCGGCTCGACCACCAGTCGCTGCCCTTGGCGCCGCACCGAGCGTTCCAGGTGGCTCAGGTGCTCCGCCACGTCGCGTTCGGGGATCCCCACCAGGCGAGAGAGGTCGCGCGCCGTCGCAGGGCTGGCGAGCAGCTCCTCGAGCAGGGCCTGGCGCACGGTGACAAGGCGGGCGTCGGGGTCCATGCTCGAGAGGCTACCGCCGATGCGACGGCGGCGGCGGGGTGTCGCTACTCGCGCTTCGACTTCTTGCGCTTCGACTCGGAGGGGGGGTTCTTGGGCACCCAGCGGTGGTCTTCGACGAGCTTCAGCAGGTCGTAGGCGCTGATCATGCCGACCACCTTCTGCTCGTGGGTCACGACGACGCGATGCACTTTGTGGTTTCGCATCACGCGGGCGGCGACGCTCACGTCGTCGTACTTGGGGACGGTGTAGACCTTCTCGGTCATGATCTTGCTGACCGGCGAATCGGGCTTGAGGTCCGATACGAGATCGGTGGCAGAGACGATGCCCACCGGCCGGTTCTCGGTGTCGACGACCGGAACGGCGCCGACCTTGTTTCGCTGCAGGATCCCGCGCACGCGGTCGATCGGGGTGTGGGGCTCGGTGGTGATGACCTTCTCGGTCATCAGATCGGCAACTTTCGCATTCATGACTCGTTCAGTCTCCAGCTCGAGGGCCCGTCAGTATCGCACTGCTCGTCCGCTCGTCGAGGCCGCGCCGAATCGGCGCAGAGACCGGCTTTCAGCGCGGCTGGCCGATCGGGAGCAGGGCGAGCGGCTTCACGCGGCCGGGGAGGCCTGTCACCTGCGCGACATCGCCGTCGCGAAAGGCGCCGACCATCGTGGTGCCGAGCCCCAGCGAGAAGGCCTGGAGGTAGACGTTCTGCGCGGCATGGCCCACCTCGATGTGGACGTAGCGCGTAGACCGCTCGCCGTACTTGCGCGTGGTGCGCTCGTACACCGCGCCGAGCAGGACGATGGCGGGCGCATCGGCGATCCAGTCCTGACTGAGCGCGGCGCGAGCGAGGGCCGGCCTCGCGTCGCCCTCTGCCACGCGGATCAGACGATGGCGTCGCGGATCGTAGTGGTACACGCCGGGCTCGAGCCCCGAGACAGTACCGGCGACGAGGTAGACCTCGAGCGGATAGAGCGCACCCGCGGAGGGCGCGGTGCGCAGGCCGGTGGGGTCCGTGATGCCCTGTGCGGCCCACAGGATCTGCGACACGGCGGAGAGCGGCAGAGGCCCGGGCGCGAACTCGCGCACCGAGCGCCGCTGCTCGAGTGCGCGCTCGACCGAGACGGTGCCATCGCGCCGCGGCTCGGGAAGCACGATCACGGCGTCGTCGTCGGCCATCGCCACGCCTGCCCAGCACGACGCCAGCGCGAGCAGCAGCACCGCCGTGAAGAGCTGCGCGCGCTCGGCCAGGCCGGGCACAGCGACGGCGAAGCGTTGCTCCGGTGCCGGCGAGATGTGGGCCGAGGGGGGCATGCAGGCAGGATACGACCGTGCGCCGGAGCCCGCTCACGACTCGAGGCCCGCCGACCTTCTATGCTCTCGTGGCGCGCTCGCGTGCCTCATCGCCCATGACCAAGGAGTCGACCATGACGACCGACCTCACGATGCTGACCTTCTCTGCGTTGCTGACCGCGTTGCTGGCGTTGCCCGGCACAGTGGCCCTCGTCCTCGAGAAGGGGCTGCCCTATGCCGCGGGCAATCGCGACGAGCCCATCGATCTCTCGCCCTGGGCCGAGCGCGCACTGCGGGCGCATCGCAATGCGCTCGAGAACCTGCCGGTCTTCGCGGCGTTCGTGCTGGTGGCCGCCGTCTCGGGCGCCGCGAACGAGACCACGGCGCTCGGCGCGACGCTCTACTTCTGGGCGCGGGTCGTGCACGCCGTGGTCTACATCGCCGGCGTGCCGTGGGTGCGCACCGGTGCCTTCGCCGTCAGCCTGGTCGGGCTCTTGATGATCCTGCTCGAGATTCTCTAGCGGCCGCGCCGCCCGCTAGATCCCCGGGATCACCACGGTCGGGTTCTCGCCCGCTGCGAGCTTCTTGGCGCGGTCGACGAGCTGGTCTTCCATGCCTTCGCGGTTGATCATGATCACGAAGTCGCCGTTCTTGATGCCGGCGACGGTGTGGGCGGCGAGCTCGTCGAGATCTTGCACGGGCAGCTCGATGCCGGCCGCCTTCATGCCGGCCATGAAGTCGTCGAAGGTGGTCTCCGAGCCTTCGGGTACCGGGCGCTCGCGGCTGAGCTCGTCGGGGCGGTTGCGCTTGGTCGTCCAGATGCCGGTCGCGAGCATGCCGCCCGACGGGTAGAAGATCGAAGCGCGCAGCTTCGTCTCCTGCGAGAGCTGGGCATCGAGGCACTCGGTGAGGATCGACACCGCGGCCTTGCTCGCCGCGTACACCGACTGGCCCGCGAGCGGCGCGATGCCGCCGTCGCTC
>CAYYSY010000455.1:0-20226 GCA_964474355.1 uncultured Spirochaetaceae bacterium
GATCGAGGTGCTCGAGTCGATCGATTCGCAACCGGGCTAGGCGCCCCGCCCTCGCCTACGCGAACAGGTACCGATCGATCATGTCGGCCGCCTCGCGAGCCGCGGCATCGATGGCCGCAGGGGCGCCGGTGAAGCTCATGATCGCCTGGGTCGCGTTCCACTGGACCGTGTTGTAGATCGCCAGTGCCGCCGCCTGGCGATCGAGCGCACGCAGGCCGTGACCCGGGCCGACGCCCTCCAGGAAACGCACGATGGCCTCGCGTACGGGCAGCTGCCGCGCCTCGACGAGATCGTGAAAGGCGTCGTCCTTGAAGTAGCGCTCGTAGATGACGCGCTGGGTGCCCGGCCGGACCGTCTGGATGTGGAAGATCGTGTCGATCAGCGTGCGCACGACGTCGCGTGGATCGCGGCCGCGCCACACGGCCGGGTCGAGCTGCTCGACCACGAGATCGCTCACCTCGCCGAGCGTGTGGTCGACCACCTCGAGCAGGATGTCGCGCTTGTTCTCGAAGTAGCCGTAGAGCGTGCCCACCGCGATGCCCGCGCGCTTTGCGATGAGGGCGGTGGTCGTCTCGTCATAGCCGCCCTCCTCGAAGCAGAGCATGGCGGCCTCGACGACCTTCCGGCGCGTGCGCCGGCTGCGGGCCTGCTGGGGCACGCGCACGACGCGGGCCCTTCGAACGCCCGACCCACGGCCTCCCGCGGGGGGTGTCGGCACCGTCCCGCCCGGCGTCCTTCTCGCAGCGCTCGCATCTTCGGTCATCGGCCACTCGACCTCGCTCAAGGCTTGACGCACGCCCCGAATCTGGAATCCTTCCAGAAAATACGAATCCAACGTCGGATTCGCAACCAAGAAATGCCGTTCATCGGCCGAAGCAGTGAGTGCAGCGCTGCGGCCGGGTCGAGGAGCGGCGCCCCATCCCAGCCCTTCGAGCCCGACTCCAGAGCCTGAGCCGGCTTGCCTCCCCCGAGACGAGTCCGCGCCAGAAGAGACAAGAGAGGAAGACCCCCGTGGCCACCGCACCTGACGAGCCGAGCGTGAGCGCGCAGACCGACGAAGAGCTCGAGACGATCCTGACCTCGTTCGACACGAGCTACGCCTGGAACTACGGCAGCGTGAAGGAGGGGCTCCGCGACCTCTACGAGAAGGCGAAGCGCGACCAGTGGAACGGCACGACCCAGCTCGACTGGTCGATCGACGTCGACGTCGAGAAGCCGATCATTCCCGCGGTCTTCAATCCGTTGAAGGACTACGGCCCGTACCTGAAGCTCACCGACAAGGAGAAGACGAAGCTCGACCACGCGCAGATCTCGCTGCAGCTCTCGCAGTTCCTGCATGGCGAGCAGGGGGCGATGATCGTGGCATCACAGCTCGTGGCGGCGGTGCCGTGGATGGACGCGAAGTACTACGCGAGCACGCAGACCATGGACGAGGCCCGCCACGTCGAGGTGTTCGACCGCTACCTGCACGACAAGCTCGAGTGGGAGTGGCCGATCAACCCGAACCTGAAGTCGCTGCTCGACGCCACCATCCAGGACAGCCGCTGGGACTTCAAGTACCTCGGCATGCAGATCATCATCGAGGGCCTGGCGATGGCCGCCTTCGGCAACCTGTACCAGGCGGCGCAGGAGCCGCTGATCAAGGATCTGCTCAAGTACGTGATGAAGGACGAGTCGCGCCACGTGGCCTTCGGCGTGCTTTCGCTGAAGGACTACTACAAGGACATGCCCGCGAACGAGCTCAGCGACCGCGAGGACTTCATCATCTACGCCTGCGAGCTCATGCGAAACCGGCTGGTCGGCGACGAGATCGCCCGAACCATGGGCTGGAACCAGGACGAGATTCGCGACGTCGTGCTCGAGAGCGAGCTCGGGAAGGCCTTCCGCGGGATGCTCTTCATGCGCGTGGTGCCGAATCTCAAGAAGCTCGGCCTGATCACGCCGCGCGTGCGCGAGGCGTTCGAGAAGCTGCAGATCATCCAGTTCGAGGACGCCGACCCCGAGGCCCAGGACAAGGCGCTCGGCTTCATCGACTAGCCCGATTTCAGGACCGCAACACGGGACGGGGCGAAGGAGCGATCCTTCGCCCCGTCTTCGTTCCGGGGCGACCTCAGGGCTCGAGCACGACCTTGATCGCTCCGGCCGAGCGGTCGCGGGCGGTCGCGAACGCCTCGACCGCCGCGTCGAGCGGGAACCGGTGGGTGATGAGCACGTCGGCGAGATCGGGCCGGCGGCCGAGGATGGCCGCCGCGCTGTCGATGTCGCGCCCGGCGCCCGAGGCCCCGTACATCGACGCGGGGACGACGTTCACCTCCTTCATGCAGAGCGCGATGCCGGGCAGCTCCATGCCCTCCCAGTACGTGGCGAGGAGCAGCAGGCGGCCGCCGGGGCGGCAGAGCTCGACGCAGCGCTCGAGCGACGACTTCG
This sequence comes from uncultured Spirochaetaceae bacterium, assembly GCA_964474355.1. Lineage (GTDB taxonomy): Bacteria > Myxococcota_A > UBA9160 > UBA9160 > UBA4427 > CAYYSY01. The sequence continues at coordinate 2,428 of CAYYSY010000455.1, forward strand.
TGCCCGCCGCGTCGATCACGAGGTCGAAGGTGCCCTCGTCGATGTCGCCGGCCCCGATGCGTGCGGCCGCCTCGCGCTGCGCATCGTGGCGAGCGGCGATGGCCGTCGCGGCGCCCGCAGCGCACGTCGCCGCAGCGGCACACAGGCCGATCGCGCCTGCGCCGACGATCGCCACGCGCTCGTCCCCGCGAAGCCCCGCCCGGCGGAGCCCGTGCACCGCGACGGCGAGCGGCTCGACCAGGCAGGCGTCCGAGGCCGAGACGCCCGCCGGCAGCGGCACGATGCTCCGCTCCGGCACGCACATCTCGTCGGCCATCCCGCCGTCGAGCGAGGTGCCCATCACGATGGCGGGCCCGCGCACGCAGAGGTTGTAGTCGCCCGCGACGCAGGCCGGGCAGTGGCCACACGGCGCGAGCGGCTCGACCGCGACGGCGCGGCCGTCGGGCAACACACCGGCGACCTCGTGTCCGAGCGTCGCCGCGAGCGGGTACGGCCCCCCCACCAGATGCAGATCGGACCCGCAGATGCCCGCCGAGGCGACACGCACGCGCACGCCCTCGCCTTCGGGCGCCGGCACGTCGACCACGCCCACTCCATCTCCGACACAGCGCACCGCGCGCATGGCGACCTCCTCCGGCCATCGAATGAAGGGGGGACGATACCGGGCGGACGTGGCAGCGGGCGAGGCGGTCCGCGAGAATCGCCGAGGGAGCAGGGGACGCCGTGACCGAGCGCTTCGACATGAGGGCCCGCGCGAGGAGCTTCGTCTACGCGTTCCGCGGCATCGGCGCGCTCTTCGTGCACGAACACAACGCGCGTATCCACGCGGCGGTCGCCGTGGTGATCGTCTGCATGGCGTCGTGGCTGGGCGTCTCGCTCGTCGAGTGGGCGGTGCTCGCGCTGACCATGGGCTGCGTGCTCTGCGCCGAGGCGATGAACTCGGGCGTCGAGGCGCTGGCCGACGCGCTCCACCCCGAGCAGCACCCGTTGATCGCGCGCGCCAAGGACGTCGCCGCGGGCGGCGTGCTGCTCACGGCCATCGCGGCGGTCATCGTCGGTCTGCTGGTGCTGGGGCCGCCGCTGTGGCGAGTGATCGTGACCGACTGAGGTCGGGCCGATCGGCCGGGTCATCTTCCGGCACGCCGATCGGGACCGGCACTCAGCCCTTCATCGACCCTCGGCCAGCCACGCGCGGGCTAAGTCCACGTCACGAAAGATCTGGAGCTCGAAGCCCTCGACCTGCACGAGCGCATCGTACATGCGCGCGATCCCGAACGAAACTTGTTGGGTCGCGACCAGAGCGAGACGCCCACCCGCGATGGACTCGAAGAACCGCTTGGAGTCAGCGGCGGCCGCTCTCACCTCGTGGCCGGTTCGATGGATCTCGACGCCCGTCAGATCCACCAGGATGCGTGGGCACCTCGGGGCCCGGTCGTCGGCGACGGCCGTCTTCCACGTCTCGATGTATTCGTCCGTGCCGATCCGTTTGATCGCGTTGATCACCACGAACCCCGTCGATTCTTCGATGTCGTAGACGAGCGGCATATTCCCTCATCGAACCGGACCGGCCTTCGTGGAGAGCCTACACCAACCGGGATCGCGACAGCCGCCTTCGAGCCTGTCGGGATCTCCACGAAGACAGGCTCCTGTCGCGGGCCGCACGAGGCGTCACGAACGTGCGTACCCGCGCGTCCCATTCCGAAGTCGGATGAGCGAGCGCACCCCGAGCCACGACTGGACGACGCGCCACACTGGCGCCCCGCCGCCCGCGGCGCGAGCTTGCACGCCCCGGTCCCGGCCGGATCCCCATGATCTACTCGTTCTCCGACTGCCGATTCGAAGCCGAGACGGGTGTCCTGCAGCGCGCCGGTCAGGCGAGCGTGTTGCGCCGACGCGTCGCCGAGCTGCTGACCGACCTGATCGAGCGCCGGGCGCGGTGGGTCGCACCCACGGAGATCCTGGCCCGCCTCTGGCGCGATGCACGCGTGACCCGGTCGTCGGTCTCGACTGCGATGGCCGAGCTGCGAATGGCGTTGGGCGACGATGGCGACCACCAACGCATCATCCGGACGAAGCGGGGGCGCGGGTATCGCTTCGTTGCACCGGTCGCCCTCGAGGAATCGAACAGCGGCGAGGCGTACGCGGCACGCGTCTGCGACGCGGTCGCGACGTCGACCGTGGCAGGCATCGAGATCGCGATGGATCGCGCAGAGCGATCTCTCGAGGCCGCGAGCCGCCGGGGCCCGAGGCATCTCTCGGTCTGCGGCCCCGAGGCGGATGCGTTCGCCCGCGAGTGGGCGGACATCGCAGCGGACCGCGGCTGGCAGCTGCATCGCGGCTGCCGCACCGACGCCGCCTGCCCGGCGCTCTGGCCCTGGTGGCAGGTGGCGGCCTCCGTGCGCGAGGCGTCCGAGCGCGAAGGCGATGCGCACGCGTGTGCCGAGTGGACCCGGATCGTGGCCGGCATCGAGCACCTCGCGTCCGAACCGCCCCACCCCTCGACGCCGCCGTTGCGGCAGGCGCGCTTCGCCCTGCTGGACGGACTCAGCCGGGCGCTCGTCCGGCGCGCGCAGGCCCGGCCCCTCACCGTCCACCTCGCCGGGCTCGACGATGCGGACGTCGACACGCGGCGCGTGCTCGCCTTCGTGCTCGCCACCCCGGCGACCGCGCCGCTGTGGCTCCTCAGCTCCTCGGAGGGGCCACCGCCGCCGCACGACGAGCCGCCGGTACGGCACACGGACCACCTCGAGCTCCCATGGACCTCTCGTGGCACCGGGCGCGTGGAATCCCGGTCATTGAAGCTCGCCTGCGACGTGCACACGAAGCCGCATGTCAGATTCGCTTGATTTCGGCACGCTGCAGTCGCGTTGAAGCCGTGAGCATCTTCGCGCTCCCTGACTCGGAGTCGAGGCAACCCACCATATGCTCTCCGCGCTCGCCCGTGGCGGCGGGCCCGAGGCCGCCTGCGAGCGTGCCGCACAGCTTCGCGAAGAACCGTCCCCCTCCCCGACCGGGGCGACCTGGAGTGCACCGTGAGCGATTACATGAACGAGACCGTCGGCCTGTACCTGAACGAGCTGATCGACTGGGAGTCGTACTTCACCTGGCGCAAGGGTGCGGACGTCGACGTCGAGGCCGAGCGCGCCGCGCTCTACGACGTCGTCCAGACCGCCGCTGCGATCTGCTCCGAGATGGAGGACGCGTGCCGCAGCGGCTGGGAGGAGCATCCGACGATCGAGAACGGCGCCGTGATCCTGCCGCCGCACATCCAGGCCTTCTACGACAAGCTCGCCGAAGCGGGGCTCGTCAGCTGGGGCGTGGCCGAGGAGTACGACGGCTTCGGTCTGCCGAGCTTCGTCGGCAACCTCATCATGCAGATGGTCTCGCGCGCCGACGCCGGGCTGATGACGGTGATCGGCCTGCAGGCGGGCGTCGCCGAGGACATCCAGCTCTATGGCAGCGACGAGCTGAAGAAGCAGTGGCTGCCGCTCTTCGCGAGCGGCGAGGCGATGGGCGCGATGGATCTCACCGAGCCCCAGGCCGGCTCGGACCTCGGCGCCATCACGACGCGCGCCGACGAGCAGGGCGACCACTGGGTCGTCACGGGCGACAAGATCTTCATCACCAACGGCGGCTGCCGCGTACACCTGGTGCTCGCCCGCGACGGCGACACCTACGACGAGTCGAAGGGCACGACCCGCGGCCTCTCGCTGATCCTCGTGCCGCGGACGCTGATCGACGGCACCGACAACCACGTCAGCGTGACGCGACTCGAAGAGAAGCTCGGCATCCACTCGTCGCCCACGGCCGCGATCCACTTCGAAGGCAGCAAGGGCTTCCTCATCGGCCAGAAGGGCAAGGGCTTCAAGGCCATGCTCACGCTCATGAACAATGCGCGCATGGGCGTGGCGGCCCAGGGCATCGGCATCGGCGAGGCCGCCCTCGCCTCGGCCGTGAGCTACGCGCGCGAGCGCGTGCAATTCGGTCAGCCGATCGCCGACCAGCCGCTCATGAAGGACAAGCTCTCGGGGATGACGATCCTGCTCGAGGGGGCGCGCGCGATCCTGTACCGCGCCGGCGCGCTGATCGACCGCAACCGGGCGATCCAGGAGGCGATCGCGCGGGGTGATGCGAGCGAGGCAGAGAAGAGCGAGCTGCAGGCCGAGTACGAGAGCAACGAGACGCGCATCCGGCTGCTGACGCCGCTCGCCAAGTACATGGGCACAGAGGCGGCCGACCAGATCACCCGCGACGCGATCCAGGTGCACGGCGGTGTGGGCTTCATGCGCGAGTCCGAGGTCGGCAAGCTCCACAACGACGCGATCATCACGACGATCTACGAGGGCACGAGCGAGATCCAGGTCTCCTTCGCGCTGAAGGAGATCGGCAAGGGTGCACTCGGAGCGCTGTTCGAGGCGCTCGAGACCGAGCTCAAGGCGTTCGAGGATGCGGAGCTGAAGGAGTACGCCGACAAGGTGCTCGAGGGCATGCAGCACATCCTCGACGCATCCGGCGCCCTGCTCTCCGACTTCAGCTACGCGCTGATGTCGGCGCAGAGCCTGGCCGAGGTCGTGTCGAGCGTGATCGCGGGGGCCGAGCTGCTGAAGCAGGCGAAGGCGGATCGCGGCCGCTTCGACATCGCCGCGTCGTGGATCAACCGCCGCATGGTCGACCTCGAGAGCCGCTGCAACCGGATCAAGAGCGGCTCGGCCGACCGGCTCGAGCGCGCCGACCGCATCATCTCGCGGGTGGGCTGAGGGCGTCCAGCAGGGCGAACGCGCTCTGCAGGACGAGCGGTGCGGCTTCGACGATCAGCCTGCCGGGCGCGGCTTGCGCGGTAGAATGCGCAGGAGCGCGGCGACCGCGTCCTTGCGCTCTTTGGCGCGACGGTTCGACTCGTCGACGACCGAGAGCACGGTGTCGATGTCGAGCAGCCCCATCAGCGCGACGGCGAGGGCGCGGGGATCCTCGCCTTCGGGCGTGATCTCGGCGAGCGTCTCGGTAATGGCCCCGATGTAGCGCTGGTGCATGTCCAGCAAGGTGTCGACGAGGGACTTGCGAAAGTCCTGCGCCTCCATCGCCCAGCGAACGAAGCCGAGGATCGCCTCGCGGTGCTCGGCGATGAAGCTCGGATACCGGGTCAGCAGCTCCTTGAGCCGCTCCTCTGGATCGGACTCCTCGAAGCCCTGCTCGATGCTGCGTCTGAAGGGCTCGACCAGCCGGTTGAACGCCTCGCGAAACAGCCCCGCCTTGTCGCTGAAGTGCCAGAACACCGTGGCGCGGCTGACGCCAGCGCGCTCCGCGACCTGAGCGACCGTGGTCTGCTCGTAGCCCTGCTCGAGGAAGAGCGCAGTGGCCGCCTGGAGGATCCGCTCCTGGGTGGCCGCCTTGCCCGAGAGCGGTATCCCGCTCGCGTCGACGACGGCTTCCTTCGTGGCGTTGCTCAAGGCGTCCGCGCCCCCATGCGTCTTCACGGCTCGGTTCGACGCCGGACGCGTTCGTGATCGATGTCCCGAAACGAGATCCGGAGCGGCACTTCGAGTCGTGGCCGCCCTCGACCCTCAGCACTTCTGCCTCGAAGCCACTCCACCAAGCATGCCGGAGCGCGTGGCTCGCTGCAGCCCGGGTGAAGCCCGGTGCGACACACTCGTGCGGGTCAATGCCCCCAGCAAGGTGTCGCCCAGATCACGGGGTCGAGAAACCCGGATCGTCCGACTCCGACCCCCAGATGGTCCAACGATCGCAGCGCACCTGTTCCGGGCCTCTTACTCTCCCGTCATCCGAGATTCGAGATGAGCGTGCCCCCGTCGTTCGCCCACGCGGCGAAGCGAGAGGGACTCATCCTGCCCCCCTGGTCTCGACCCGAAGCCCGAAATGGACTGACGAGGATTTCGAAGTGGCCAACCGAATCGACGAAGCAGACATCTCACCGGTCATCGCACGCAAGATCGCCGCCCGTGCCTCCGGCGCCGACGAAGCCATCGTCGTTGGCAACCGCGCCGGCGTGATCGAGTGGGCCAACGCCGCGTGGACCAAGGTGACCGGCTATCCGGTCGACGATGCGATTGCGAAGCCCATCGGCTGGCTGCTCGACGCCGCCGAGATCGAGCCCTCGGTGGTCGACTTCGTCCAGCGCCACTTCCTCACCGGCCGCCGCTGCGAGGTCGAGTTCCCGGTCACGACGCCGGACGGGCGACCGATCTGGGTCCACCTCGACGTCGAGCCGTTCAAGAATGCGCTCGGCGAGATCTCCGACTTCGTCGCCGTCGCCACCGACATCACCGCGCGGCGGGCAGGCGAGATCGCGCTCGAGAGCCGGATCGCCGAGGCGCTCGCCGAGAGCGAGTCGGAGGGGAGCACCCGAGAGCTCGATGCCGAGACACGCACGAGTGTCGAGGCCGCCCTCGACCGCCTCGAACCGACGCTCGCGCTGGCCAGGATCACCGAGACCATCGAGCGCGCACGTGGGCCCCACGCGAAGCCAGTCGACTGGCAGGACGTGCTCGACGAGGTGATGGCGCACGCCACCGGCGAGCTCTCGCGCAAGGCGCGGCCCGAAGCCGTGCACGATCTCGTCGACGTGAACCGCCGCACGCAGTGGATCGCAGCCGACCTCACGAGACAGCTGTCCGACAGCATTCGCCTGGACGTCGTGCTCACGCCGCAGCTGCCCGGCGCGACGATCGAGCCGAGCGGCTTCGACGAGCTCGTGACGGACCTGCTCGAGAGCGCAGCCGCGGCCATCGGCGGCGAGTGGGGCACGATCAGCGTGACCACGGGCGTGGCCGAGTCGGGCCTCGCGCTCGCTTCGACGGTCGACCCCACCATCGACCGTTTTCCGCTCACGAACGATCGGCCGCACGTCTTCGTCGAGATCCACGACACGGCGATCTCGCTCTCGCGCGACGCGCGACACTTCGCGGAGACACGCGAAGGCGAGCAGCCCCGCGACGCACGCACGCTCGCGCTCGCTCTCGCCTCGGCGCGCACGGAGCGCCTCGGCGGCGCGATGCGCGTGCACAGCGTGCCCGGCGTGGGGACGCGAGTACTCGTCTATCTCCCGATCAGCTGACGTAGCTGCTCGCCGACGACCACGGCCATCGCCGCCTGCAGGTTGTAGGAAGAGACGAAGCCCGGAGTCGGGATGCGGATGCATGCATCGGCATCGGCTACGAGTGCGCTCGGGACGCCCTCGGCCTCGCCACCCACCACGAAGAGCGAAGGCAGCGTCAGGTCGACGTCCCACGGCGCGCGGTCTCCGACGTCCTCGACGACCACGATGCGGCGGCCCGCCTCGCGCGCCGCGGCCGTGGCCTCCACGGCCGATCGAAAGTGCACGGGCATGAGCCGATCGGAGCGCATCGAGGCGCGCAGACACGCCTTGCGTCCGGCCTGATCGAAGGGCGCGTCGATGCACACGCCCGCGGCCCCCGACACCTCGGCGGTGCGCGTCGCGAGCCCCGCGTTGCCGGGGTACTCCGTCCCCACCAGCAGCCACACGGCGCCGCTTCGACGCAGCGTCTCGTCGAGGGGCGCGCCCGGGTCGGGGCCGACGAGCGCCAGTGCATCGACGGCGTGACCGGGGCCGCCCATGCGGCGAAGCGCCCGACTCGCGACGCGACGCACCTCGACCTGCCGCTCCTGCGCGAGCGCGACGATCTCGTCGAGCGCGCCGGGTCGCGCGCCTTCGTCGACGACCAGCATGCGGACGGGCTCGCCGGCCTCGAAGGCCGCGCGGATCTCCGCGACGCCCCGACAGCGGCGACGAACGTCGGGGCCAGTGAGCGATGCGTGTGCGCCCTGCTCCATGCCCCGAGGCTAGCCCGACCGGCCGCGTGATAGACTCACGCGCCGGCGCCGCCCAAGGCGCGATTCACGGACCCTCGATTGCCCCACTCATGCCCCACTCAGACGACTCGTTCACGCATCTCCCCGCATCGGGACGCATCGGCCTCCTCGAGCTCGTTCATGCGAAGAGCCCCGAGGCGGCTCTCGCCGCGGCCGGCATCACCGAGCGCGCCGCGAGCGAGCACGGAGGCCGGCTCGAGTGGGCCGGCCACGTCGATCAGCTCCTCTTTGGTGACATCGACTCGGGTAGCGCCGCGTCCGAGCCCAACGAGATCCTCGTCAGCACCTACCCGTCGAAGAAGCAGGCCCTCGACGTCCTCTCGGCGCGACGCGAGTGGGGGCTCGATGCGCTCGTCGACGCGGTCCGGACCTTCGCGTACCGCGCGCCGGGCGCGATCGAGCGGGGCGCGCTCCGCGTCGCCACCACCGCGCTTCGCCTCGCCGGCCGGAAGACGCCGACCGCCGATCTCTCCGACCCCGCATCGATCGACTTCGAGCCGACGCTCCATGGTGATCCGTCGCTGCGACCCACCGAGGCGGCGCTGCGCGAGTACGCGACCTGCGGCATCCACGGCAAGGTCGTGATGTTGAACCTGCTGCGGTATCGGCGCGACGCGCACGGCGACGAGACCGCGGGGCGCGCGGCCTATGGGCGCTACGGGCGCGTGGCGGGTCGGCTCATCGTCGGCCTCGGCGGGCGCATCCGTGTGCGCGGGCATGGCGCACGCATGGACGGCGCGGGCCCCGCCACGGGCTGGGACGAGCTCGTCTGCGTGGAGTATCCGTCGCGAGCCGACTTCGTCGGCATGATCACCGCGCCCCGGTACGCGCCGACCACCGCCGATCGTGACGAGGGTCTCGAGCGCAGCGCGCTCCTCGTCTGTACCTCGCACGCGAAGTACTTCTAGCGGCGCGGTCGCTGGCGGCGGACGAGCCGGCATTCGTTAGACTCGGCGCCCCACTCCACCTCTATCGACGCCACTCCACCGCACGGCGCCCCGCGCCACCTCACTCGACGCGACTCCACCGCACGGCGCTCCGCGCCGCCGATCGAGCCTCCCCGAAAGGATCTCCCATGGCCGACTTCCTCGTCGAACGCAGCTTCAGCGCCGATGCCGATACCGTCTGGTCGAAGCTCGGCGACTTCGAGGGGCTCGGCGACTGGATGCCCGGCATCGTGAAGAACGAGGTCGAGGGCGAAGGCATCGGCGCCAGCCGCAAGCTCTACTTCAACGAGACGACCTGCGTCGTCGAGAAGCTCGAGGCGCTCGACGAGGCGGCAAAGAGCCTCTCCTACTCGATTACCGAAGGGCCGGCGCCGGTCGTCGACTACCTCGCCACCATCGAGGTGAAGCCCGAGGGCGACGGCTGCAGGGTCGAGTGGCGCGCGCGCTTCGAGACGCCCGAGGGCGTCGACGCCGAGGCCGTGAAGCCCGCACTCTCGGGCGCCTACGGTGGCGCGCTGAAGGTGCTTGCCTCGCTCGTCGAAGGCTGATCACCCGACCTGCCGGGACACCCCCCAACACAAAGCACAACGAGAGAGAGCACATGGATCCCGTCCTCCGCAGCGACGCCTTCATCGGCCAGACCCACATCGTCACCGGCGCAGCCCAGGGCATCGGCCACGCCGTGGCCGCGATGCTCGCGAAGCATGGCGCCCAGGTCGTGATGGTCGATCTCGACGAAGGTCGCCTCGGCGAAGCCCGCACCGCGCTGAAGGACGACGCCCAGGTCGAGCCGATCATCGCTGCCGCGAACGTGACCGAGGAAGAGGACGTCCAGCGCGCCGTCGCCACCGCGCTCGAGGCGACGGGCAGCGTGAACGGTGTCGTGAACGTCGCCGGCGTGACCCGCGACGCACGCATCGCGAAGAAGAGCTACGACGACTTCAAGTTCGTGATGGCCGTGCACGTGCACGGCACCTTCCTCTTCACCCGCGAGGTCGCGGCGCAGCACTGGCATCCGCTCTTCAAGGCGAACGGCAACACGCCTCTCGACGATGGGATCAACCGATTCATCGTGAACTTCTCGTCGGTGAGCGCCCGCAGCGGCAACATCGGGCAGATCGACTACACCGCGGCGAAGGGCGCGATCGAGGCGATGACGCGCACTACGGCCCTCGAGTTCGCGGGCTACCGCGTCCGGGTCAACGCGGTCGCGCCCGGCCCGGTCGACACGCCGATGCTGGCCGCCGTGCCGCCCGAGATCAAGCAGGCGATGGCGCGCAGCACTCTGCTCGGCCGCATCGCCGAGCCCCACGAGCTGGCCTCGGCGGTGGCGGCGCTCGCCGACGACCGCACGCTCGGCTTCGTGACGGGTCAGACCTATCAGGTCAACGCGGGGATGTATCTGGCCTGATCCGGGTTCGGGGCGCAGCGCCGCTCCCACCCCCGCGCGAACGCAGCCGAGCTCCGCAACCCGACGGGCCTGCGCGCGAATCTCGCGCGTCGACACGGCGGCGAGCCGGTGTTCATCTTCTCTTCGAATCGGGCTGTGTGTATATTGACGCACGCGCGGGGTCCAGGCGGAACGAGAATCGTCTCGCTCAGCCACTCCGTAGGCGCAGCGCGGCGACCACACACGCGAAGTCGAGACACTGGATCCCATGAGTGAGCCCGAGCGCGATCCGGTGAGTGCCCCTTCGCAGACGCCCGGCCTCTCCACGAGCCGAAAGCTCCTGTTCGGCCTGCTGACACTCGTCGTCTTCTACGGCGTACTCGAAGGCTTCGCCCGCATCGCGGCGCCCGTGGTCATGGGCGACACGTATGGTGCCCCTTCGGCGCTCGACCGCTGGGAGGCGGACGGTTGGATCGTCGACCCCGTACTCGGCTGGTCGATGGTGCCCGGCGACAGCCGGTCCCGGGGCGGCGCGACGGCTACGACCAACTCCAGGGGGTTCAGGGGCCCGACTTCGACGAGCAGAAGCGCAATGGCACGCTCCGGGTCGTCGCGGTCGGAGACCCCACGGTGATGGGCTACGGCGTCGAGCAGCACGAGACGTTCACGGAGCAGCTGCGGAGCGATCTCGCCAGCCTGACCGACCGTGACGTGGAGGTCGTGAACCTCGGGACGCCCGGCTATACGAGCGAGCAGGCCCGCCTCCTGCTCGAGCTGCACATGAGCACGCTCGAGCCCGACGTGATCGTATTCCTGTCGAACTACAACGACCGCCGCGCCGTCGCGCCCGGGGCCGCACCGGATTCTCGCGCCCACTTCGCGTCTCCGTCGGAGCAGGTCGAGCTCTTCGCGCTCTTCGACTGGAGCGCGCTCGTGATGCTCATGCGGCATCTGATTTTCGCGGAGGATCTCTCGCTGGCCTCTTCGGGACGCTACGCCCTCGAGGAGATCTCGGTGGATGCGCCGGCCCGCGTCTCGCCGGAGCGGTACGAGGAGAACGTGCGCGAGATCATCGAGCTCGCGGCCGCCTCCGGCGCGGACGTGATCCTGGTCGGACTGCCGGACAACCCCGCCATGATGGGCCACATCTCTCGCGCACGCGCAGCGCTCGCGGAGGGGCGCCTGTGGGATGCCGAGCGGGAGCTCATGCGAAAGGGAGGGCCGATCTACCGGCTGCTTCAGCAGAAGACGTTGAACGACGTGCTGAGAGCGGGCGGGCGCGAGGACGAGATCCGCACGACCGTCCCCGCGGCTCAGCTCTTCAAGTCCACCGCAGGGCACACGCCCCTCTACCATCACGCGACGTACATCGACGTGCTCGAGCGGGTGCCGGCGGACACCGGCGTCGGGATGGTCGAGGTGCACGCGCCGGAGGGGCTCGCGCCCCACGAGATCTACGGCGATGCGACGCACTTGAATGCCGTGGGGCACCAGTTGCTCGCGACCAAGCTCGCGCGGAAGGTGATGCAGCTCGAGTCGACGGGGCTCGCGGCATCCGGCGCACAGGATGCACGCACCCCCGGCGGTCCCCACCAGTGAGCCCGACCATGCGGCGACCCCCCGGCGCGCCGGCGTGGCTCTGCCTGCTGGTCATCGCGGCGGCGGCGGCGTGCTCGGACGAGCCCTCGATCTCGCCGGCAGCCGAACCGAGCCGACCCTCGATCCTGCTCGTCGTCATCGACACGCTCCGCGCCGATCGCCTGGGCTGCTACGGCTACGGGCGGCCGACGTCGCCGTCGATCGATGCGCTCGCGTCGCGAGGCGTGGTCTTCGATCACGCCCAGAGCACGTCTTCGTGGACGGTCCCGAGCATCGGCTCGATGTTCACGGGCCACTCCGCAGGCCGACACGGCGCCGGCCGCATCCGGGGCCGCAGCGGGCAGTTCCTTGCGCACGACGCGGAGAAGGAGTTCCTCCAGCCCGACGAGACGCTGCCGACGCTCGCCGAGATCCTACGCGCGCACGGCTACGCGACCGGAGCCATCGCCTCGAACCCGTGGCTCGAATCGACGCCTGCGTTCGAAAAGGGCTTCGACGACTACACCGTGAAGACGCGGATGTCGCCGGGCGAGAGCATCACGCGCCTCGCGCTCGATTGGCTCGACGCGCGGCAAGGGGAGCAGCAGGGGGGGCAGCCGGGAGGGCAGCCGGTCTTCCTGTTCGTCCATCTGATGACGCCGCACTCTCCCTACGCTCCGGGCCCGAAGGCCCGAGGCCGGTTCAGCGGAGACCCGAGCGGACCCTACCCGGTCACTCCCTGGGAGGTCTGGCCCGTCGTCGACGAGCTCACCGCGCGGCAGCGCGCGTTCATCTCCGACGCGTATGACGAAGAGGTCCTGTCCACCGACGGCGCCGTCGCGCGGCTGATCTCGGGCATCGAAGAACGGGGGCTCGCCGAAGACACGCTCGTCGTCGTCACGTCCGACCACGGCGAGGAGCTCTTCGACCGCGGCGGCTTCGACCACGGACACTCGCTGCACGGTGAGGTGCTCCGAATCCCCCTGATCGTGAGCGGCCTCGACCTCAAGCCCCGTCGCGTGTCCCACGCGGTCTCGATCCAGGACCTGCCGCAGACGCTCCTCGAAGCGGCAGGCGTACCCGAGCCCCACCGCTCGTCCCTCGGAGGCGTGTCGCTCTGGCCGCTCCTGCGCGGCGAGGCCCCGGGGCCCGCGCGACCCCTCATCGCGGCCGGCACGATCTACGGCGCGGATCAGCGATCGATCACCCGCTGGCCCTTCAAGCTGATCGTCACCGATGGAGCAGAGCCGAAGCTCTACGATCTGGCCTCAGACCCCGGAGAGCAGCACGATCTATCTGCTTCACACGAGATGCTCCGCATCGAGCTCGAGGCAGAGCTGGCTCGACTCGGCACCACGCGCGCCGAGGAGGACGTGCCGGCGCTCGAGCTCGACGAGGAGCAGCGCGAGGCGCTGAAGGGTCTGGGCTACGTCGCCGACCCGTGACCGCGGCATCGACTCGAAGTGCGCCCGCGACTCAGACCGGCACCTCGAGCACGCCTTCCTCGACGAGCGCGTCGATCTCCGCGTCGTCGAGGCCGAGCCGCTCCTTCGCCAGCTCCCGCGTGTGCTCGCCGAGCTTCGGTGCGCGCTCGATGCGCGCCGGGTCCCAGCCCGACGCGCGGAAGGCCTCGCCCTCGAGCGTGAGTGTGCCGAGCTCCGGCTGCTCGACGCGCGCGAGGAAGCCGCGCGCCTCGAGGTGCGGATCGACGTTCAGGTGGGCCGGGTGCATCACGACGCCCGCCGGCACGCCCGCCGCCTGCAGCCGGTGCATCACGTCTCCGGGCTCGAGCTCCGACGTCCAAGCCGAGATGCCCTCTTCGATCTCGGCGGCGGCGGCGCGGCGGCCGGTCTCGGTCGCGAAGTCGTCGCGCATCGCCCACTCGGGCTCGCCCATCGCCGCTGCGAGCGCACGCCACTCGTCGTCGCTGCGAACGCAGACGACGCACCACTCGTCCTCGCCCGCGCAACGGAAGCAGCCCCACGGTGAGCCGCGCAAGCTCGCGTTGCCCTGTGGCGCGACGCTGCCCGGCGCCTCGCTCTCCTTGGCGAGCAGGTCGCCGATCATCTCCATTGCCGACTCGAACTGCGCCGCGTCGAGGTGCACGCCCTCGCCCGTGCGCTCGCGCTGCAGGATCCCCGCCACGGCCGCGAACGCGCCCACGCGCCCGACGAAGTGATCGGGATACACGTTGGTCGAGCCCGCCGGCGCGTCGACGTCCTCGGGGTAGTTCCAGAGATGCTGCAGGCCGCTCACCGGATGCGTGCTCGGGCCGTAGCCGATCCACCGGCCCCAGGGGCCGAAGCTCCCCACCATCTGGCTCGAGAACATGACGAGGCGGGGGTTCAGCTCGCGGAGCGCGTCGTAGCCGAGGCCGATGCGCTCCATGACGCCGCCCGCGTTGTTCTCGATCAGCACATCGGCCTGCTTCACGAACTCGTGCACGAGCGCGAGCCCGCGCTCGGACTTCACGTTGACGCCGAAGCTCCGCTTCGAACGGCTCGAGCTCGCGAAGCTCGGGTTCATCTCGGTGCCCATGATGATGCGGATGAAGTCCGGGGCCTCGCGGCTCTCGAACTTCACGACGTCCGCGCCGTACTCCGCGAAGAATCGGCCGACCTCGACGCCCACGGCCCCCACGCCGAAGTCGAGCACGCGCACGCCCTCGAAGGGGCGGCGCGTCGCACGCTGCGAGGGTGCGGTGGTCGGCCACAGCCCCTTCCTGATCTCGGACTCGAGCCACGCCCCTGCGCCATCCTCGCCGAGCCGCGGCACCCGACTCTCGCCGTGGAGGCGCTCGCCCCCGCTCGTGAGCACGCCCGCCGGCAGCTTCACGCGCAGCCCCTCGGCCACGTCGACGTCACGGAAGCTCCTGCGAGCCGTCGCATGCGCGTTCGTCAGCACCTCGCCGGGCCGCAAGAGCGGCGTCGCCGCGAGCCCACGCGCCTGGGCCTCCTCGGCCACCTCGATCATCTTGCGGTCGGCGAAGAACTTCTCGACGACCTTCTCGATCTTCGCGTGGTTCACGAGGCGGGGAATGAACTCATCGAGCGCCGGATCCGACAGCTCCTCTGGATGCTCCATCCATTCCATCAACGCCTGCCAGTGATGCTTGACGAGCACGATCATGCGCACCCAGCCGTCGGCGCAGCGGTAAAGGCTGTAGATGCCCGCGCCTGCGCGCGGGCCGATGGTCTGCGTGATCGAGTAGCTGGGGATCGACCAGTCGGCGAGGGACGCGAGCGACTCGAAGGCGCTGACGTCGACGTGCTGACCTTCGTGCGTGTCGATGCGCTGCCACACGGCCATCAAGGTCGCGAAGGCGGCGGTCATGCCGACCGTGTCGACGGCGAGCGCACCGGGCATGTTGACGGGCGGACGCTCGGGCCGGCCACAGCGGTGCATCATGCCGCCCATCGCGAAGCCGACGAGGTCGGTCGACAGGAAGTCGCGATAGGGGCCGGTCTGGCCGAAGTCGGTCATCGACGTGACGATGAGGTGAGGATGACGCTCGATCAGCACGTCGGGCGCGAGCTGCAGCTCGGCGAGCCGTCCGGGCGCAAAGCTCTCGAGCAGCACGTCCGCGTCGGCGAGCAGCGCGTGCAGGGCTTCGTGGCCGCCCGCGGTCTCGACATCGAGCGCGACGCCGCGCTTGCCGGCGTTTCGCAGCGCGAAGAAGAGGCTCGTCTTGCCGTCGGACGCGAACGGAGGGAGTCGACGCGACACCGCTCCGCGGGGCGGCTCGACACGGAGTACGTCCGCGCCGAGATCCGCCAGCAGCCGCCCACACATCTCGCCGCGCTCGTCGGCGAGGTCGACCACCCGGAGTCCTTCGAGGGGACGGATCACGCGCGGCCCTCGACGCCCGACGCGCCGCCGGACGCAGCGTCTTCGAGCGCGCCTTCGGGCAGGGTCACGCCAGTGCCGCCGAGTCCGCAGTAGCCACCCGGGTTCTTCTCGAGGTACTGCTGGTGGTAGTCCTCGGCGAAGTAGAAGGTCGGCGCCGGAACGATCTCGGTGGTGATCTCGTCACGGCCCGCCTCGGAGAGGCGCTTGCCGAACGCCTCCTTCGACGCGAGTGCGAGCCGCGCCTGCTCGTCGGTCGTCGTATGGATCACCGATCGGTACTGGGTGCCGACGTCGTTGCCCTGCTGCATGCCCTGGGTCGGATCGTGGCTCTCCCAGAACGTCTTGAGCAGCGCGGCGTACGAGGTGCGCTTCGGATCGAAGACGACCCGCACCACCTCGGAGTGCCCGGTGCCACCGCTGCACACCTCCTCGTAGGTCGGGTTCGGCGTGAAGCCGCCGGCGTACCCGACGGCCGTCGTCACGACGCCGTCCATCTGCCAGAACTTGCGCTCGGCGCCCCAGAAGCACCCGAGGCCGAAGACGGCGACCTCGAGCCCGTCGAGTGCGGGCTCCATCGGCGCACCGGTCACGACGTGGGCCGGAGCGACGGGCATCTTCGCCTCGCGGCCGGGCAACGCTTCTGCGGCCGTGGGCATCCGAACGTCCTTCTTCATGAAGAGCATGGCTGGTCTCCCGGGCGGGCTTCTCGGTCGGAGGAGGTGGAGCCGTGAGGATATCCGACGCACGGGCGTCCGGGGACGTGCAAACCTGGACAGTCTCCGGGAGCGGACTGCTACCGTGCATCGGCGAACCGGGCGAGCGCGACGCCGGCCCCGATCGCCGGCGCGAGGCCCCCCGCGTCGAGGAGCGAGAACGAGGACCGATGAGCATCCGAGCTCTGGAGCAGGCCGAGCGCGACCTCGAGGGCCGCACGATCGTGGTCACGGGTGCGAACAGCGGGATCGGCCTTGCGGCGACGCGCCAGCTCGCCGCCCGCGGCGCCCGGGTCGTTCTCGCCTGCCGCTCCGCCCCGCGCGCCGAGCGCGCCATCGACCACCTCCAGCGAGACCTGCCCGATGCCCTGCTCGAGTTCGAGGAGCTCGACCTCGCCCATCTCTCTTCGGTGGCCGATTGCGCGGCGCGCCTCAATGCGCGACTCGATCGCCTCGACGTGCTGTGTCACAACGCCGGTGTCATGGCCCTGCCCCGCACGCTCACCCGCGACGGCTTCGAGATGCAGATCGGCGTCAACCATCTCGGCCATTTCGCGCTGGCCGGCCAGCTGCTCCCCCTGCTCTTCGCCACACCCGGCGCGCGGATCGTGCAGGTCGGGAGCCGGGCCCACATCCTGGGGCGCGTACGGCTCGACGATCTGCACGGCGAGCGCCGCTACGGCAAGTGGCGCGCCTATGCGAACAGCAAGCTCGCGAACCTCCTCTATCTGCACGCGCTGAGCCGCCGGCTCGAGGCGCACGGGGACCGCCTGACCGCCGTGGGCGCGCACCCCGGTTACGCCGCCACGGAGATCCTCGCCGACCGCGACGACCGCGTGAAGCCCTCCCTGCGCGAGCGGCTGTTCCGCCTCGGCAACCGGCTGATCGCCCAGAGCGTCGAGGACGGCGCGCGCCCGACGGTGGCCGCCGCAACGGCGGTGGACGCCAGGAACGGCGACTACTACGGCCCATCCGGCTGGCTCCAGATGTGGGGCGCCCAGCCGAGGAAGGTCTCGCCCGCAGGCCGCGCGCGGAACGACGCTGCCGCGGAAGCGCTCTGGAGGCACAGCATCGAGCTCACCGGCGTCGATTATGCGGGGCTCGATCAGGCGGCCATCGAAGCCGGACCCGAACGGGTGAATGACCGAACGGAGGAAGCGTGAGATGCGCGTCGCCACCTGGAACGTGAACGGACTGCGAGCGCGGCTCGACTACGTGCGCGCGTGGCTCGAGGCGCGCGAGCCCGACGTCGTGGGGTTTCAGGAGCTCAAGATGCGGGACGAGCAGTTCCCGCACGACGTCTTCGAAGAGATCGGCTACCACGCCCTCACCCACGGCCAGAAGGCGTGGAACGGGGTGGCGATCCTGAGTCGCGAGCCCGGCGAGCTCGCGCAGACAGGGCTCCCTGGCGAGGCCGACTTCGGCGCGCGGCTCGTGTCGGCGCGCGTCGCCGGGCTTCGCTTCACCACCGTGT
>CAYYSY010000456.1:0-13695 GCA_964474355.1 uncultured Spirochaetaceae bacterium
CTTCGTCTCCGCCGGCGCCGACATCGTGGGCGTGCACGCCGAAGCCTGCCCGCACCTGCACCGCAACGTGGCCCAGATCAAGGAGCTCGGGGCGAAGGCCTGCGTCGTGCTCAACCCCGCCACGCCCGAAGACGTGATTCGCGACGTGATCGCCGACGTCGATCAGGTCCTGCTCATGACGGTGAACCCCGGCTTCGGCGGCCAGTCGTACATCGCGGCGGTCGAGCGCAAGCTCCGCGTCGTGCGGGGCTGGATCGACGACGCGGGCCTCGACGTGAGCCTGCAGGTCGATGGCGGCATCAAGCCGGGCACCATCGCTCCCGCGGCGAAGGCGGGGGCGCGCAACTTCGTCGCCGGCACCGCGGTGTTCGGTCAGCCCGACTTCAAGCAGGCCATCGACGCGCTGCGCGCCGAGGCAGTTGGCGCGCTGTCGTAGCTCGCGCGGGGTATTCGCGTGGGGGGTGTGCGCGGTTGGTTGCCCGGTTCGCTTTTTGGGGGCGTCGTCCTCAGATTACGGGCAGCTGCGGGTCGGTAACTCGACTGCATCCTGGACCGCGAAGCGCCCTGCTGCGACAGAGCTGCCCTCCAATTCCGGGCGCCGCCCCCAAAAAGCGAGGAAGAGGCGCCTAGCTTCGCGCCTCGAACGTGGTGGCTCGCACGAACATCTCTGTTTGAAGCGTCGAGCCTCGGCTTCAATGCCTCGTCTCGGGGGCATCGCCCACCTTCTTCGCCGAGCCCCGAGCCTCCGAGCCGTCTCGAAGGGGCGGTCGATCGCGCGTAGCAGCGGGGACGAGGCATTGAAGCCGAGGCCCCTTCCCCAAAGAGCGAACCGAGCGTGCTGCGGAACGTCCCCAACACGTCCGGCCGGAAGAATCGCGAAGCGGGAGCGTCCCTTCTTCGGTTTCTGGGGGCGGCGCCCGGAATTGGAGGGCGACTCAGCCGCTGCACGGCACCTCGCACTGGAGGCAACCTCGCGAATAGCGACCCGCAGTCGCCCGCAAACTGAGGACGACGCCCCCAGAAACCGACCCCGGCAACCCACAGCGCATTGCACCTCAAACCCGCACCCGTACGAGCAAAGCCGGGAGCAGCACGAGGTCGGCGAGCAGACACGACGCCATCGTCCACGCCGCGAGGCCGCCGAACTCGGTGAGCGTCGCGAAGGCGCTGGCCATGACGATCCCGAAGCCCAGCACGAGCATGAGCGACGTGATCGCGATCGGCCGACCCACGCGCCGGGTCGCCGCGCGCGCGGCCGCCTCGGGCGTCGCGCCCGCGTTTCGCTCGCGGCCGTAGCGCACCATGTAGTGGACGCTGTCGTCGATCGCGATGCCGAGCGCCATGCTGCCGACGAGGCTCGTCGGCAGCGACAGCGCCGCGGCGCCCGCGCCCATCAGCCCGTAGAAGGCGATGAGCGGCACCACGTTGGGCACCATCGTCGCGAGGCCGAGACGCAGCGAGCCCAGCGAGATCGAGACGAGCACGGCGATGGCACCCGTCGCGAGCGCGATGCCGAGGGGCTGACTGCGGGCGAGCCCATCGGCCCCGCGCGCGAGGATGAGCGCCTTGCCGGTCAGCACCGCCTCTGCGCTCCCGGCGAGGGGCTGGCGCTCGATCGTCCCGGCGATGCGATCGGCGAGCCCGAGCAGCGCGCTCGACCCGACGAGTCCGGTGCGTATGACGAGGTTCGCCCGCGCGTGATCGAGGGTCAGCAGCCGCGACGTCCCCTCGCGCGGCATCATGAAGAGCAGCTCGGTGACGGCGCCGCGGGTCTCGGGCACACGCTCGTGCGCCGGGTCGTCCCCGGCGAAGGCACGGTTCAGCGGCCGCAGCGAGTCGAGGATCGAGACCGTGCGCCGCACGCCCGGCACCGCATCGATGGCCGCCTGCAGCGAGGCGATCGACTCGAGGAGCTCGGGTGAGCGGAGCGCGCCGGCCCCGCCCCCGTCGATCGGCACGTAGAGCGCGACGGCGCCCGCGAGCCGCTCGTTCACCGCCTCGAAGTCGACGCGCACCGGGTGCGCCGCGCCGAAGTTCGAGAGCTGATCGGTGTCGATCACGATGCGCGGGACGAGCACCAGCGAGGCGATCAGCACGACGCCCGACGCCACGAGCACGCCGCGCACGTGGGCCTGCACCCAGGCGGCGAGTCGCCCAAGCGCCGCGTCGAGCCACTCGCTCGGGCCAGCGGCCCGCTCGCTGTGCGCCCCGCCCGCAGCACCGAGCGCGAGCACGGCCGGGATCGCCGTCAACGCCAGCAAGGTCGCCGCGAGGATGCCGATCGCTGCGAAGCCGCCGAAGCGCTGCACGGCGGGCACGTCCGAGATCATGAGCGCCCCGAAGCCGATCACCGTGGTCACGCACGCGATCAGCGAAGGCAGCCGGATCTCGCGTAGCGCGGCCAGCGCCGCCTCCGCCGGGTGACGGGTGCGGGCGCGCTCCTCGTCGAATCGCGCGAGCACGTGCACGCCGTAGACGCTGGCGACCGCGAGCAGCATCGGCGCGAGCAGCACCGTGATGAGGTCGAGGGCGAAGCCTGCCGCGACGAGCGCGGCGTGGGTCCAGAGCACCGCCAGGGCCGCCACGCCGAGGGGCAGTGCGACCGCGCGAGCGCGCCCGAACCCGGATGAGAAGAGGCCGAGCACGGCCGCCATCGCGAGGGCGACGAGCGGCGCGAGCAGCAGCAGATCCGCCACGATCCCCTCGTACACGGCGACCTTCACGTGCGGCCGGCCCGCGACGTGGAAGCCACGCGTCGCGCCGAGCTCTTCTTCGAGCACCCGCACGATCGCGGCGTCGAAGCCCCCGGTGATGAACGCGCGGTCGTCCATCTCGCGGAAGCGCACGTTGATCGCGGCCGTCTTCGCGTCGTCGCTCAGCAGGACGCGCCGGTAGACCGGATCGGCGAGGGCGGCGTCGCGCAGCCGCTCGAGCTCGGCGGCCTCGCCGGGCACCGTCTCCATGAAGGGCTCGATGTCGACCTGCTCGCTCGCAGCGTCCCAGCCAAATCGCGTCGCGTCCATGAGATGCGACACCGAGCGCACGGCATCCATGCGCGCGATCCGATCGCCCGCGCGCTCGAGCCCGTGCAGACACGGCGCCTCGAAGACCGCGTCGCACACGACGGCGACGACGTAGACCTCGTCGTCCCCGAAGTCTGCGACGGCGCGGGCGTGCGACATCCGCGCAGGGTCGCCTGCCGGCAGCAGCGGATCGGAGCTCGGATCGATGCGGAGCCGCGGGGTCGGCGGCATCCCCTCCACGAGAGCGAGCACTGCGATCACGCTGACGACGGCGATCGCGACGAGCACGATCACTCGCCCACGCACGACGGCGGCCGGCGCCAGTCCCGGGACGAGCAGCATGAAGCCAAGGGCCGCGGCGATGATCCAGGGACTCATGCGGCTCCTCGATCGCTCGCGGAACGTGCGCGGGCGGCGGCGCCTGCCTCGGTCCGTCCGCCCCCGCTCCGTTCGGGCCGGGGGCGACGCGATCCGCTGGGATTCTAGTGTCCGGTGGGAGACGCGGTCGGATCGTCACGCGCACCCTGGAGCGCCTCGCGCGAATCTCCTCTGCGAAGCGCCCCGATCGTCGCTCCCGGCTTGAGAGCGGGGGCATTCGGCGTCATACTCCCCCGCCTGTCGGGGCGTGGCGCAGCTTGGTAGCGCGCTTCGTTCGGGACGAAGAGGTCGCTGGTTCAAATCCAGTCGCCCCGACCATTCCGCGCTCTTCGCGCGAGTCCTTCCCCAGCACGGCGAATCCAATGGAGCCGATCGGGCCGCCGCGCCAGGGCGGCCGAGCGCGCTCGCAGGGCTGTCGCGCCACCCTCGGGACCGGCAGTGACGCCGACCCCGCAACTTTTTTCGATGCGCTTCGCGCCTCCGTTCGCGTCTCCCACACGGCACACCGGGCGCTCGACGCGCATGCGACCGGGCGCGCGCAGGCGGTGCCTCCCGACAGGCAACTCCGACCGCCGCGCTGCTGATTCCGCGTCACAATCCCGATCGGCGCGAGCGAAGCCGGGTGACGACGCGCGGGGATCCGCAGACCTCCCCGCATGCAATTCGCGCGCAACACGAGATCGATGCAGTCGACACTCGATGGTGTCGGCACGTCGAACACTCCGTTGACAGTGAATGGGCCTGATGCCAGCATCGTTCGCGTATCGACCGTCTCCCTGCCATCGAAGCACGTTCGATGAGTCGGGCAGCAGACATCGATGCGCCGCAGCAGCGCGGACGAGCCGGCCTCCTCCTGGTCCATCGCCCCCGCTCCGACGGCTCGAGCGTTCACCTGTTCGAGCGGAGAGCACATGTCCTTCGAGGAAATGGCGTGGCAGCTGGCCGAGGTCTTTCACGAGCTCGACACCGATCAGATCAACGAGATGCTGGCGCGCAACGTGCCCGTCGACGCGCTCGGCTTCATCGCCGAATACGCGGACGACTTCGGCACGGCGGCGCAGCTCGAGGGTGAGACCCGCGAGCGGCTGCCGAATCTCATGCTGATGGGCTATCTCCTGCGCGTCGTCGAGGAGCGCCTCGACCCCCAGCGCCGCGAGATCTGAGCCCGCGTCGGCCGAAGATCCCGGTGAATCCACGGGATCCCGTCCGATGTCCACAACCGATCCGATCCGTGAAGTCCGCACCGACGCAGCGCCCGCGCCGGTCGGTCCGTACTCGCAGGCCGTCGCTCACGGCGGCCTTCTCTACGCATCGGGACAGATCCCGCTCGTGCCCGAGACCGGCCAGCTCGTCGAAGGCGATGCCGAGGCGCAGACGCGGCAGGTGCTCGCGAATCTCGGCGCGGTGCTGCGCGCCGGCGGCAGCGGCTTCGAGCACGCGCTCAAGGTCACCATCTATCTGACGGACATCGCCGACTTCCCCCGCGTGAACGCGCTCTATGCGGAGGCGTTCTCGGGCGACCCCGCACCCGCGCGCGCGACGGTCCAGGTCGCGGCGCTCCCGCTCGGCGCGGCCGTCGAGATGGACGCGGTCGCGCGCATCGTCGACGGCGGCTGAAGACCGAGCGGCGCGCGACGCCTCAAGCGACGGGTGCGCCTCCGTAGCGGCGGCTCAGGATCGGCAGGTTGATCCCGTTGACGACGGCGTGCGCGATGACCGGCGCCCAGAGACTCCCCGTCGTCTCGAAGACCCATCCGAACACGAAGCCGATCGCCACGGCATAGAGACTCCACAGCGCGATCGGCCAGCGCGGCACCAGGTGCATCAGGCCGAAGAGCAGGGACGCCACGACGAGCCCGACCTCGGGCTGCAGGGCGCCCCGAAAGAGCATCTCCTCACCGAGGCCGCTGACGATCGCGAGGACCGTGCTCTGCGCGAGCGTGACCCGGCCGATGGCCTGGCCGAGGAAGCGCGAGACGGCCCGCCCCGACGGCAGCAGGCGGGTCCAGGCCGCGGAGCCGGCGACGACGATGAGGCCGAGCAGCAGGCCGGCTCCGATGGCGTCGCCGGGCGGCCACACGGTCGCCGCCTCGAAGCCCTCGGCCGCAAAGACGGACTCGCCGCGGACGAGATCGCGCCAGATCCACGCGAGCGCTGCCATGGCGAGATAGAAGGGCACCGCGAGGCGGACGAGCCGCCGGCCTCGCTCGGCCGGATCTTCGGCCATGAGCGCCTCCTCGGCGGGGCTCGCGTCATCGACGTCCAAGGCGGCCTTCCTCTTCCTCTTCCTCGTCCTGGGGATCGGATCCGACCTGGCCGACGCCGATTCCGCGTTGACCGGTCCCCGGCGGGGGTCTACCCTTGGGCCTCCCCGAACCGCCCCCTCCGACCGGACGACGTCCGACCGGGTCCGACGCGAGCCGCTCCTCCAGCTCGCCCCAGCGGCCCGGACCGAGGGGCGGACTCTCCCACGGCCTCCTTCCCCCTGGCCGGCGCCCAGGCGCCGGTGGAGTGTCAGGCAGCATAGGCCAGCGGCTCTCCTCGGAGGCGCCGCGCAGCAAGGATTGCGGACAAGACGATGGCGGATCGCATCCCGATCACACCCGAAGGCTTCCAGGCGCTCAAGGCCGAGCTCCAGCAGCTCAAGTCCGTCGACCGGCTCGAGAACGTCAAGGAGATCGAGGCGGCCCTGGCGCACGGCGATCTGTCCGAGAACGCCGAGTATCACGCCGCGAAGGAGAAGCAGGGGATGATCGCGGGCAAGATCGCCCAGCTCGAGCACAGCGTGGCGCTGGCCCAGGTGATCGACAACAGCGGCGAGGAAGGCGACAAGGTGCGATTCGGCGCCACGGTGACGCTCGAGGACGTCGACTCGGGCGACTCGGTCGAGTATCGGATCGTCGGCGAGTACGAGGCCGATGCGAAGGCCGGGAAGATCTCGGTGACCTCGCCCGTCGCCCGCGCGATCATGCACAAGGCGCCCGGCGACGAGGTCGTCGTGCGCGTGCCCAAGGGCGAGCGCGAGTTCGAGATCATCGAGGTGCAGTTCGGCTGAGCCGGCGCGACGCGAGCACGCCGCAGCCATCACTCCCGCAGATCGCGCGCAGACCCGTTCCGGAGGGCTTCGATGCCCCACGCGCATGATCGTCCAGAGCCCGCGCACAGGCCTCCGGCGACCTTGCGTTTCGGGGTCCAGCCTCTAGAATCTGCCGGCCCGAAGGCCCCGTTCCCCGGTAGCTCAGCTGGCAGAGCAGGCGGCTGTTAACCGCCTTGTCGTAGGTTCAAGTCCTACCCGGGGAGCCATCGGCCCCTCCTCCCACGCGACTCCGCTCCAGAAGCGATCCGGCGCCCGCGCGTCGACGGCCCGGCTTCGTCCGGGCCCCGCTACGCGGGCGCGACCTGCACGGGGATGCCGTTCACGGCGGCGTTGCCCGAGACCGCGTCGACGAAGGCGCCCGGCGCCAGCACGTTGTTGCAGACGCCCGCATGCCGGGAGGCCACCGAGAGGCGCGTGTCGGGCTTGTCGTGGCCCCAGCCATGAGGGAGGCATACGACGCCCGGCATCATCTCGTCGCTCACCTCGGCCGGCACCTCGAGCTCTCCGGCATCCGAGCCGACCTTCGCCGGGGCACCGTCCTCGATGCCGAGCCGGGCCGCATCCTCTGGATGGATCAACAGCGTGCAGCGATCGCGACCGGTGACGAGCGGCTCGAGATTGTGCATCCACGAGTTCTTCGAACGCACGTGGCGGCGGCTCACCAGCACGAGGCCATCGTCGCGACCCTGCCGCTCACGGAGCCGAGCGAGGTCGGCCACGATCGCGTCCGGCGCCAGCTCGATGCGCCCGCTCGGCGTCTCGAGCACCTCGGGCAGACGCGGCTCGAGCGGACCGATGTCGAGCCCATGCCGAGCCGCCTTCACCTTCTCGAGGGTCAGACCACCCGGCCGGGTGCCGTAGGCGTCGCCGTACGGGCCGCTGCGGATCTGGAGCTCGAGCAGCCGCTCGGGCCCGCTGCCCGAGGTCGCAGCGACGATCTCGCCGGGGTCGCGCCCGTGCACCGGCGAGCCCTCGAGCCCACACACGACGCCGGTGATGCCCGCGAAGTAGAGCTGATCGACGGCGTGCACGTCGACGTCGGCCGCCTTCTGCCCGGCGCAGAGCAGGCCGAGCATGATGAGCGTCTGCCACTCGGGGCGCATGCCTTCGGCCATGTCGAAGATCGGTGGCGAGTAGCGCGCAGCGTTCCGCACGGCCCAGCCCCACATGAGATCGTCGTAGTGCGGCTCCTCGAACGGGGAGAGCCCGGGCAGGATCACGTCCGCGTGCCGGGTCGTCTCGTTCAGGTAGCAGTCGACCGAGATCATGCATTCGAGCCCGGGCAACGCAGCGTCGAGCGCACCGGCGTCGGGCACCGAGATCACCGGGTTGCCGGCGATCGTGATGAGCCCCCTGAGCTGCCCCTCACCCGGTGTGGCGATCTCCTCGGCGAGGCACGACGCAGGGAACTGCCCCAGCACCTCGGGCGCTCCGCGCACGCGACTCCGGAACCGCCCGAGCTCGAACCCGTTCACCCATTGTGGATCGGGGAGCGTGGTCGAGCCCCAGGCCGCGGGGCTGGCGAACATCATGCCGCCCGGGCGGTCGAAGTGGCCGGCGACGATGTTCACGACGTCGACGAGCCACGAGGCCAGCGTGCCGAACTCCTGGGTGCACGTGCCGATGCGCGCATACCACGCGGCCTTCTCGGCGCCCGCGAACTCGCGGGCGAGCCGCCGGATGTCGTCCGCGGCCATGCGGCACGCGGGTGCGACGCGCTCCGGGGTCCACTCTGCCGCGATCGCAGGCAAGCGCTCGAGCCCCTCGAGATGCGGCTCGAGGCGTGCGGTATCGGTCAGCCCCTCGTCGAAGAGCACGTGCAGCACCGCGAGCAGCAGCAGCGCGTCGGTGCCGGGCTGGATCGGCAGCCACTCCGTCGCCCGCTCGGCGGTGCCGGTGCGACGCGGGTCGATCACCACCGACTTGCCGCCACGGGCATGCAGCGCCGCCATGCGGCCCAGGAAGTCGGGCGCGCACATCAGGCTGCCCTGCGACGCGTGCGGGTTCGCGCCCTGGATCACGAGGAAGTCGGTGCGGTCGATGTCGGCGGTGGGGATCTTCCACATCCCGCCGTACATGAGCGCACTCGAGAGGTTCTTGGGCCACTGATCGACGGTGCCGCTCGAGTAGATCGGATCGAGCCCCGAGAAGGCCATGAACGCGCCGAGGTAGCGGCTGAGCGAGAAGTTGTGGCCGGCCGGGTTGCCGATGAAAGCCGTCACCGCGGGCTTGCCGTGTCGCTCGATCACGCCGTGGAGCAGACGCTCGCACTCGGCGTAGGCCTCCTCGAAGGTCGCCTCGACGAAGACGCCGTCGCGCTTGATGAGCGGGGTGCGGATGCGATCGGGATCGTGATGCAGCGCGCCGAGGGTCGCGCCCTTCGGGCAGACGTAGCCGCGGCTCCAGACGTCGTCTTCGTCGGGGCGGATCTTCGTGACGCGATCGCCCTCGACGTGCACGCGCAGCCCGCACATGCCCTCGCAGAGCGGGCACTGCCGCAGATGGACGGTCTCGGTCTCGCTCATCGGGGCACCTCGGCTGGAGCACGCGTCGCCGGCGGGATCTCGGAGTGTCGCGGCTCAGGCCTCGGGTGCGTCGCCCGCCGTCTCGATCAGCGCCTTGGCGCGCTCTGCGTCGGCGGGCGCCACCAGCACGCGCACGCCCCTCGCGAAGTCGAGGTTCGGGAGCGCGTGGCCAGCATCGTCGCTCGCGATCAAGGCCTCGATCCCCTCCGCCTCGAGCAGCGACACCGCGGCCTCCGCGAAGGACTCGTCCGAATAGGTCTCGATCACCACTGCTTTTTCGACGTCCATGGCTCCTCGCTCCTTCTCGGCGGGCTCCGGCCCGGCCACCCATCCTAGCGCGCCGTCGAGGTGCGCCGCCGGCGTCAGTCCGACTCGCCGAAGTGCCAGGTGAGCCGGGCGCCGAAATAGGCCGAGAGCGCCGGCGCCGGCTCGTAGTAGCGGCCACCGAACGCGTTGATCCGGACGTTGTCGACGTACGACTCGTTCGTCACGTTGTCGATGCCCACGTAGGGCGCGAGCTCGAGCGGGCGCATCCGCCCCGGGGCCCGCCCCGTCCAACCGACGCGCAGACCGTGCACCGTGTACTGCGGCGCGTAGGCCGAGTTGGCGTCGTCGACGGGAATCTCGCTCACGACCCGCGTCTCCCACGCGCCCCAGAATCCGCTCGCGTGGCTGTATTGCAGATCGAACGTGAACACGTGGTCGGGGATGCCCGGAATGCGGTTGCCGGCGTAGTCGGTGCCGCCCACCTCGTAGTCGACGAACTTCGACACTCCGAACGCGTACGCGAAGCGCGCGCGCAGGGGCTCCAGCAGCGTCCACTCGAGCAGCGTCTCGAGCCCCGAACGGCGGGTGTGCCCCGCATTCGCGTACCAGGTCAGGCCGCCGGTGTCCTGGGGCACGAGCTCGTCGCGCACCTCGAGGTGATAGCCGGTCAGCTCGTAGTGCACGGTCATGTCACGAAGCCCGCCGGCTCCCTTGACGCCGAGCTCCCAGCTCTGGGCTCGCTGGGCTTCGACGTCCGATTCGAAGCCGGTGCCGGTGCGGCTCGCCAGCTCCGTCGTCGTGGGCGGCTCGAAGGACGTCGAGTAGCGCGCGTACGGGTTCGCCCAGGGGTGTGCCGCCCAGCCGAGCGAGGCCATCGGGCTGGCCCGCCCGAAGTCGCGCTCGCCCGAGCCGTCGTTGCCGCCCGGCTGGAGCTCGTCGTCCACCGAGTAGAAGAGGTGGTCGTAGCTGACACCCGCCGAAAGGGTCAGCGACGCGGGCAGGGACCACTCGTCGCTGATGAACGCGCGAATCGACGACACGTCCTCCTGCTGATCGAGCTGCAGCGTGCCGCGCAGACCCCCATCGAGATTCTGATAGCGGCGCCGGTCGTCGCGCTGCGCCGAGCCCTCGACGCCGACCACGATCCGATTCGGCCACGATACAAGCGACGTGTCGACCACGTGCTGGATCGACGCGCCCCCGAAGAGCCGGTCGAGATCGATCTGGCCGAGATCGCCGGGGTCGGGGATCGGCAGCCGCCCGTCGAAGGAACGCCACGTCACGAAGCCCCGGACGGTCGTCTCGTGCACGTCGCTCCAGGCGCGCTGCAGGGTCGTGCCCACGGTCGCCTGGCTGACCGACTCGCCGGCGTCCTTAGCCACGTTCGTCCCCCACGCCTGGGTGGGGTCGTCCCGCGCATCGGCCTCGGTGAGACCTCCGGGATCCTCCGATTCGGGCGAGTCGACGAGCTGCAGCGTCGTCGTCCAGCGCGTGCCCTCCGCGAAGCGCCAGGCGTACTTCGCCACCGCCTGGGTGCTCCGCATCTGCGCGTGATCGCGGTAGCCGTCGAGCCGCTGGTGGGCGACGCCGATCACGAGGTCGTGATCTCCCGTGCGGGCGCTCGCCTTGCCGTCGTAGCTCTGGTAGCCGTAGCTGCCGTACGCGGCCCGGCCCGAGACCATGGGCACCTCGCCGGGCGCCTCGGTCTCGACGAGGATCACGCCGCCCGCGGCCGAGCCGTAGAGCGTGGACGCGGGCCCGCGCATGACCTCGATGCGCCCGACCGTGGGCAGCGAGAGCGAGTCGACCTGTCCCTGACCGTCGGGCAGGGTCTGGGGGATGCCGTCGACGTAGAGGCGAATGCCGCGCAGGCCGAAGCTCGCGCGGGCGCCGAAGCCGCGGATCGAGATGCGCGCGTCCTGGGCGAAGTTCGCGCGGTTCTGCACGAAGACGCCGGGCACGAGCGCCAGCGACTCGGCGAGGGTCAGCTGCGCGCGGCCCATCTGCACGTCGTCGCGCCCGAGCACCGAGACGGCGAGGGGCACCTCGATGAGCTCGGCATCGGGCCGGCGCGCCCGCACGACCAGCTCCTCGACGGGCATCGAGGTGGGCGATGCTTCGTCGGCGGCGCTCGCAGGCGACGCCGGCTCCCCCGCCGGAGGCGCAGCGTCGTCGGCGCTCGAGGCATCCGCGCGGATCAGCGCACAGGCGATCGCCAGGGCAGCGGCGCAGCCACGCCAGAACCGGTCTCTCATGGCGGGATCCGCATCTCCTACGACTACATGCCCGGCATGAGGTTCATGAAGATCGCCGGGTCGGCGGGCTGGCCGTTCAGCACCGGGAGCCCGTCCTCGAAGTGGGCTTCGAAGTGGAGCTGGTCGCCATCGCGTACGAGCGTTCCGTCCGCGAGCCAGGCGTCGATGCGATCGACCGGCTCGGGCGGAGGCGTGGCCGAAGGCTCGGGCAACGCGGGCTCCTCGGGGTCGGACACGACGGTGCCCTCCCCTGCCGCCGCGACGACCGGCGGCGCGGTCTGCAGCGTCGGCAGGAAGCGGTCGGCCATGCGACGCACCAGCGCCTCGGGGCCATCGAGCTTCGCGTGGGCGGTGATGAGGCTCATCATCATGAACGGGTCGCTGAGCAGCTCGGGCTGGCTCCCGTCGACCGTCAGCTGCATCTCGCCCTCGAGCCTGCCTTCAGGCCCTTTGACGAAGCCGTCGCGTACGTCGAACGCAGGCGAGCTCGTGAGCAGCGCGGGCATCTGCTCGAGCACGATGAAGGGACGCATCGCCTTGATCTCCGCGGGGCCCTTTCCGCTCTGCTCGAGCGCCTGCATCGCCACGCGGAAGCGCTGCACCGCCGGACCGTCGATGCGGTCGAGCACGGCGGTGAAGCCGCCGGGGCCGTCCGCCGGCGCATCGCCCACCTGCCACCGATCGAAGGAGACGCCGAGCTCGGCGCGATGCAGGCCGGAGGCGGCGTCTTGCGAGACCGCCTGCTCGATCTTCAGCCCCGCGAGCTCGAACTCGGGCTCGCCGAGTGCGCCCACACTGGAGAGCTTCGTGATCATCCAGACCGACTGCGCGTCGCCGAGGAGATCACCGCCGATGGGCTGATCGCCTTCGATCCGGATCGGTCCCGACTCCAACCGGCGATCGAGGGCCACCCACTCGGCGCCGGTCTGCTCGAGCAGCACATGGATACGGCGCTCGACGAGGTCGGCGTCGAACTCCGTCCAGCCCTCGTGCAGCGTGAGTGACATGTCGGCATCGGCCAGGCGCACGCCGTCGCTCTCGAACCGGCCGGCGAGCTCACGGCCCGATTCGCGCAGGGTGAGGTTGCCGACGAGCCCGGCCCAGATCAGCCGCCCGCCTTCGAGCTCGAAGCCGGGTGCATCGACCTTCGCGTCGACGTCGCCCACCGACGTGACCCGCGTGATGACCGTGGCCAGCGCGTCCCCGGCCAGAGCCTCCGCCACGCTCGGCATGGCCTCGGGGTCGGCGTCGATGCGGGAGTGCACGAGCACGATCACGAGATCGAGGGGCGAGCGCCCGATCGCGGGCGCGGCCAGGGGAATCGGGCCGTGCACGATCACGTGCTCGGCGACGAGGTCGGCTCGCTGCCCCGAAGCGTCCTGCATCACGATCCGAGTGACCGCGCGCGAGGAGTAGAGCCCCCGGTCGAACTCGATCTGCAGGACGGATTCGTCCGTCGCCTCGACCACCTGCTCGACGCCTCGCTCCAGCATCACGCCGATCACGATCGGGCCGATGAAGACCGGCAGCAGCAGCAGGACGAGAATCGTGATCACGACGCGCTTCGACATGGCCCCTCCCCCCTGCAGGCGGCCGGTGCACCGCTGCGGGGCGACACGTTATCCCATCCGGTTCGCTTCGAAGAGCGCGCCACGCGGGAGCCCGAGGGCCCGGAAATGAGCCCTGGATCACCCCCGGCGGCCGCGGGCGCACCGATCGGATGCCCGCCGCCGCACGTTGTCCGTCCACGCCCACGCAACCATCTGACAGGGCAGAGAAGCGTGTCTCGTGGGCCCGCATTGCGTACCATCGCCGCCGCCGCCGCGCTGCGCTTCGTGGAGCTGCGGCGGGCGTCGCACCAGGACCACCACGTCGGGAGCCGGAATGTCGGATCGAAAGCCTCGTTGGGTCGCACTCGCAGCAGCCACCGCGCTGCTGCTCGTCGGCCTCACCGCCAACGCCCCTGACGCACGCGCCGAGCAGGGTTGGGTGCGCGACGAGATCAGGCTCAATCTCCGCACCGGCCCCACGACGCAGAATCGCATCGTCGGCGTCGTGAAGACGGGGGACGCGGTGCGCATCCTGAAGCGCGGCGACGGCTGGACCCAGATCCGCGTGCTCGAGAGCGGCGACGAAGGCTGGATTCCGGA
>CAYYSY010000457.1:0-14430 GCA_964474355.1 uncultured Spirochaetaceae bacterium
GAGAGCGTGCACCTGCCGCATCGCCCGATGGTGCACGACTGTGCGATCAGCGAGAGCTACTTCGCGGTGCTCGACTTTCCGTGCGTTCTCGACGGCAACGCCGGCGCCGCGGGCTCGCCGCTGCCCTACCGCTGGCATCCCGAGCATGGCGCGCGAGTCGGGCTGCTGCCGCGAAACGGTCCCGCCAGCGAGATCCGCTGGTTCGAGGTCGAGCCCTGCTACGTCTTCCATCCGATGAACGCATTCGAGACCGGCGACGGTCAGGTCGTGATGGACGTGGCGCGTCATCCCTCGGTCTTCGCCACCGACGTACGCGGGCCGAACGAAGGCCCGCCCACGCTCGATCGCTGGACCTTCGACCTCGCTTCGGGCAACTCGAAGGAGGAGCGGCTCGACGATCGCGGACAGGAGTTCCCGCGCCACGACGAGCGGCTCGTCGGCAAGCCCTACCGCTATGGCTACACCGCGGCCATCGGCGCCGGCTTCGAGGCGCGCAGCCTCATCAAGCACGACCTCGAGACCGGCACGAGCGTCGCGCACGACGAGGGCGAGCACCGCATGTTCCTCGAGCCGGTCTTCGTGCCGAAGAGCGATACGGCGGCCGAGGACGAAGGGTGGGTCATGGCGTACGTCTACGACGCACGGGAGAACCGGAGCGACGTGGTCGTGATCGACGCGCAGGACTTCGAGGGCGGGGCGATCGCGAGGGTGCAGCTGCCGGATCGGGTGCCGTTCGGGTTCCACGGGAACTGGGTGGCTGACGCGTAGGGGCGGCTCTCCGCGACGCGAGCGCGTTGCTTGTACGCCCGGCGTTCGCTCGCCGCGGCGCGCGGTTCCGCGAATGGCTCGTACCGATTTTTGCGCGTGGGCGGACGAGCTGCCGTGAGGGGATTCGGGGGCTCTCCGAGGGGTTTCCTACTGCGCTCTACTTCGCTGCACCGCGCGCCGCGGCGAGCGAACGCCGGGTGCGGGGTGGTGCGGGCCGCGCGGTGCACCTACACGCACAGGCCATTGAGACTAAGAGAGTCAGTTGGGCCAGTAGATGTATTCGTCGGTGGGGAGCTGTTCTTCGGCTCTCGTCTTGTCGATCGGGTTCGGGCCTTCGATGAGGGATGGCCAGAGGGACTCGGCCTGCGACTCGTTGTGGCGGGCGAGGAGGTCCTCCATGCGGCTGACCAGGCGTGGCTCGCCGGGGGCGATGTCGTTCTGCTCGGTGGGATCAGCGGCGAGGTCGTGGAGCCAGACCTTGTCGGGGCGGTCGGCGCGTTGCAGCTTCCAGCGGTCGGTCATGGCAGCCTGGTAGTGACCACTGCGCCAGAAGAGCTGATCGTGAGGGGCAGCCATGATCCGGCCGGTGGCGTAGGGCAGGAGATCGACGCCGTCCATCACGCGATCGTCCGGCATGGGCGCTCCGGCTGCCGCCGCCGCGGTCGCGAAGAGGTCGAAGTGCTGGACCGGCTTGTCGAAGCGGCTGCCCGGCTCGATCACGGCGGGCCAGCGCATGAAGAAGGGCACGCGGATGCCGCCCTCGAAGAAGCTCATCTTCCAGCCACGGTAGGGCTGGTTCAGGTCGGGCAGGCCGACGTAGCCCGCGCCGCCATTGTCCGACGTGAACATCACCAGCGTGTTCTCCGTCAGGCCATTCGCTTCGAGGGCCTCGAGCACCTGACCGACGCCGCGATCGAGCGCACGGATCATCGCCGCGTAGACGCGCAGCCGGTGATCTTCGATGTGCGAGAGCGCGTCGTAGTCGGCGCGCGTGGCCTGCAGCGGCGTATGCGGCGCCCAGTGGGCCAGGTACAGGAAGAACGGGCGGTTGCGGTTCGCCTCGATGACCTTCACCGCCTCTTCGGTGTAGTAGTCGGTGAGATAGCCGCCGGGCTCGAACGCCTCGCTGCCGTTGAAGCTCGCCGCCCACTGCATGCCCGCCCACAGGAACCGGTCGATCGGATCGAAGTCCTGCTTCGAGTTGACGACGTTCGGGTCGTCCTCGTCCAGATACAGACCGCTGTGCATCAGCAGGCTCTCGGCGAAGCCCTGGTCGTGGGCGGCCATGCCACCCGTTCGGCCGAGATGCCACTTGCCGATGTGGACCGTGTGGTAGCCGACATCGCGGAGCGTCTCGGCGAGCGTGATCTCCTCGGGCGGAACACCCATGTCCTCGTACTCGAGCCCCTCGTCCTCGTGCTCGTCGAAGTGCGTGACGATCGGCGTCGGCGTATCGACCGAGGCCGAGAGCCGCGCGAGGATCGGCATCATCTGGGGCGGCGTCGGCGTGAACTCGAAGCCGAAGCGCGTCGGATAGCGGCCCGTCATGAGCGCGGCGCGCGAGGGCGCACAAGTCGCGTTCGCCGCGTAGCCGCGGGTGAACTGCACGCCATCAGCGGCGATCGAGTCGATGTGCGGAGTCGGCACCGTGCCGCCGGCTACGCCACCCCCGTCGAACGTCAGATCGTTCCAGCCGAGATCGTCGGCGAGGATCAGCACGACGTTCGGAGGCGCCTCGCCCGGCGCCCGCTCACCCGG
Organism: uncultured Spirochaetaceae bacterium; assembly: GCA_964474355.1. Classification (GTDB taxonomy): domain Bacteria; phylum Myxococcota_A; class UBA9160; order UBA9160; family UBA4427; genus CAYYSY01. Next base: position 2,527 of record CAYYSY010000457.1, read on the forward strand.
ACCTCGAGCCCACTCGATGGCCTGATGGGGCCCCACCGGCGTGCGCAGCCGGCTCACGAAGCCCACGGCACCGAGCATCAGCTCGTTGCGATAGGCCATGCCTGCCACGATAGCCAGCAGCAGAACGACGACGACAACAGTTCCCCTGCGCATGAACCCCTCCTCGCGAGCGCGGACCACTGTCGACATGAGCCGGTGGCGCCGGGACGTGAGTCTGACACACTCGGTCGGCGAGGGGGGGGATGGGCCGTGTACCCGTCGGGCCTCACCGACCGTCGGCCCATGAGATGGAGATGCTCGATTTGGGTGCAGCGTGGGGCTTCATGAAGCGCCACATCGACTTCGGCATGGCCTGGAAGGGCGCGCTCTTCCTCGGCGTCGTGGTCTTCGGCATCAACTACGTCGAGCATGGCGCGCTCGCCGCGCTGCCGGCTGCGCTCAAGCAGGCGACGTACACCTACTTCGTCGCCGGCTTCATCACGCGCCTGGGTGAGAACCTCGCGGTCCGCATCGACCCGATGCCGCTCGGCATCGCCGCGGCCGTGCTCGTGCCGAGCTCGATCGCGATTTCGCTCACGTACGGCCTGCACTCGATGCGAGGCACGCCGGAGCCGTTCTACTCGACGCTACCCACGATCATCGCGGCACCGCCGGCCTTCCTCGTCTGGGGCTGGCTCAAGCGACGAGGACGCGAGGAGGCGCCCGAGCAGTGAGTCGCAGTGCCGGCGATCGTCACGTCGACATGAGTCGCAACGACATGGGCCACCTCATGCGGCGGGTGTCGTCACTCGTCGCGCGCTCCCTGACCTCCGAGCGGCGCAAGGCCCTGATGGATGACCTGCGAGAGCGCATGCGACGCGTGCGCGGCGCGCCCCATCGCGTGCAGTACTTCCACGAGGTGTCCGACCCCTACAGCCACCTCGCGGCGCAAGCCCTCGTTCCCCTGGCCGCGCACTACGACATCGAGATCGAGCCCCGCGTCACGGCCGTGGAGACCGGGATCAACCGGCCGGAGCCCGAGCTGCTGGCGGAGCTCGCCCGCCGCGACTGTGCGCTCGTAGCAACGCACTACGGGCTCGATTTCCCCGACGACGCGCCGGCACCCGATGCCGAGCGCGTGCGCCGCATCGAGCAGCTGCTCGTCGCCGTCGAGGGAGGCGACCTCGAGACGTTCGCGACGCGCGCCGTCCCACTGGGCCGCGCGCTCTTCACCGGCGACGACGCGCCGATCGATGCGATCGAAGCCGAGTCGGGTGCCCGCGATGCCGCCCAGGCGTCAGCGCGCACCGCCGAGGCGGCGCGCATGCGCGCGCGCGCCGGCCACTACTCGGGCGCGACGTTCCTCTACGGCGGCGAGTGGTACTGGGGCGTAGACCGCCTCCATCATCTCGAGCGCAGGCTCACCGAACTCGGCGCGGCCCGCGAGGACGCCTTCCTCTTCGGCCGCCCGCCCCTCGAGACGGCGCACGTCGAGCGCGGCGACGAGATCACCCTCGAGATCTTCCCATCGCTGCGCAGCCCCTACTCGGCCATCGGCTACGAGCCCGCACTCGACCTCGCGAAGGCCACTGGCATCCGCCGGATCACCCGGCCCGTGCTGCCGATGGTGATGCGCGGCGTGCCCGCCTCCCTCGCCAAGGGCCTCTACATCTTCCGCGACACGAAGCGTGAAGCTTCGTGCCTGGGGATGCCCTTCGGCCGCATGGTCGATCCGATCGGCGAGCCGGTGCGCCGCGCGTTCTCGCTGTGGCCATGGGCGCAGTCGAAGGGGCGGGGCGAGAGCCTCCTCGCGAGCTTCATGCGCGGCGCCTGGTCGGAGGGCATCGACACGAGCACCGACGCGGGCCTGCGCGCCGTCGTCGAGCGCGCCGGCCTCGACTGGGGCGAGACGAAGTCACACCTCGGCGACCCCGCCTGGGAGGACGAGCTCGAAGCGAATCGTCTGGCGATGGTCGGCGAGATGGGCCAGTGGGGCGTGCCGAGCTTCCGACTCCGAGGGCCCGAAGGCGAGCCCGACTTCGTCGTCTGGGGACAGGACCGACTCTGGGTGCTGTCGCGCGAGATCCAGCGGCGGGGTCGCGCCGGCTGAGGCCCGGCCGGGCCGCAGTACCGCCTGCATCGATCCGTCGCCCTTGCATCACCGCGCGACGCCTTATCTTTCGTCGACTCGGGCCGAACGGCCGAGTGGATGATGCCGTGCCACACGCGCACCAGGAGGAAATGGATGGCCATCTCACACATCGTCGCGCCCGTCGACTTCTCACCGGCGTCCCGCAAGGCGCTCGATCAGGCGATCGACCTGGCGTCGGCTTGCGGAGCGAAGCTGGACATCGTCCACGCGGTCGAGGTGCTGACCTACCGCGGCATCGAGTACCGCGAGGTCATGAGTTCGGGCTCCTACGACGAAGAGCGGACCCAGTCGGCCGAGGATCTCGAGGAGTGGGCCGACATCGCGCGCCAGCGCGGCATCGAGACTCGGTGCCAGGTGATCGAGGGCGACGCGCGACACGCGATCGTCGATTTCGCCCAGGAGAGCGGCGCCGATCTGATCGTCATCGGCGCAAAGGGCCATTCCCGCCTGCACGACCTGTTGGTCGGCAGCGTCGCTACGGGCGTGGTGCAGAGGGCACCGTGCTCGGTGCACGTGGTGCGGTAGCGACCGCGCCGCGCGCGTCTCTTCGGTTGACGAACAGCCCCACGCTCACACGTGATTCCGCAGCATCAGCTCCTTGGGGTGCGGGTCGAGGTGCACCTGCCCCTGCAGATAGTCGATCTCGTGCACGCGCACGTGATGCCGGACGAGCGCGACCGGGACCGAGAGCGGCACGAGCCCCTGCCTGTAGTCCTCGATCAGCTCTGCGAGCTCCGCACGTGAGGCAGCGTCGAGCTGCTTCTTCAGGTAACCCGCGGCATGCTGCAGCACGTTGGTCTGCCGGCCCCGTGTGGCGAGCACTTTCAGCGCGGCCATGAATTCGCCGACGTAGCTCCGCTCGAACTCGTCGCGATCCATCTGGTGGTGCTCGGCGACGAGGCGTCCGAGTGACTGGTAGGCCTTCGGCGAGTGCGCCATCAGATGCAGCTTCTGGGCGGTGTGAAAGGCGATCATTTCGCCGGACGTCCAGTCCCGGGCGAAGTGGCTCCGGAGCCGCACGTACGCGAAGACGCGCTCGATGAAGTTCTCCCGAAGCGCCGCGTCGTGCAGCCGCCCCTCCTCCTCCACGGGCAGATCGGGCTGCGATCGCATCAGCGCACCGGCGAAGAGGCCGACGCCGTCGCGTATGGGCATGCCCGTCCGACCATGGGTCTTGACTCGTGTCATGCCGCAGCTCGGCGAGTCCTTCTTCAGGATGAAGCCCGAGAGGTCCTCAGCGAGCAGCGCCTGGACGCGAAGCTCGGCGTACGTCTCCATTCGCTCGGTATGATCGAGGCCGCTCTTCACCTCGAGCATCCGCGCACCCTCGTCGCCCCGCACGAGCCGCACGGCGGGGCGCGGCGTCGACATGCCCGACTCGACCTCGGGGCAGACCCGCACGAACTCGACGAAGGGCGCGAGCTCGTCGGTGACGAAGTGCGAGCGCTTGTGCCCACCGTCGAAGCGAACGGGCTCGCCGAGCAGGCATGCGGACACGCCGATGCGGATCCGATCGCGCTCGCCGGCAACGCTCGCTCCCGAAGGCGAAGCGGCCGCACTCAAGGCCTGCACTCCGCGGTCTCTCCCGCTCGCAATGCGCGGTTGATCCGGCTGATCTCGGTGAGGTCGGGATGATCGGCGGCGTGCTGCACCGCGTGCACCCACTCGATGCGATCGCCCCGCGTCAGCATCACGCCCGGCATTCGCCACACGTCGCCGGATCGCTCGCCGTTCGTGTGCCCCTTCGCGACCGCGCGGCTCCTCGCCTTCCAGACGGCCGGGCCGAGGTTGCGGAGCAGCCCGCCGCGCTCGACGCCGAAGGCGTCATAGAGCTCGGCGGTGGGATCGGCCACGGCGCGTGCGCCGGGCCAGTAGCGTCGCAGGAAGGCGCGCCCCTCGACGGCCGTGCCCTGGAAGAAGAAGAGCGTACGCGGGAAGTCGGCATCCGACTCGCTCACCGCTCGGAGGTCGGAGATCGCCTCCCGGCAGAACATGCAGCCGAAGTGGCGCAGGAAGACGAACAGCGTGGTGTCGTCGTCGAGCTGATCGCGCAGCCTCCCCGGTGAGACATTCATACCCGTCACGACGAAGTCGAGCGCTGCGTTCGCGATTCGACCATGGCCCTCCACTCGTCCTCCCTCGCGAGCCTGATCGAGCCGGGCGTTGGCGGAGACGCCCGCCCCTGCGAGCCGAAGCGAGGCCTCATCCATCACGATGCCACGACCGGCCGCTCCCCGCGACGGCCCGGATGCGAGAAGAAGCGCGCGCCACGCAGATGCAGCACCAGCGCCTGCCAGTAGATGCCGAGCGCCACCGAGAGGGTCATCAGCGGCGTGCGAATCAACGCACTCGCGAGGGACGACGTGCTCAGCTCGACCCGGCGCATGGCCACGCCCGCCTCGAAGACCCGCTCGCCGCGATCATCGCTGCTCTCGATCGCCAGGGCCAGACGATCGCCGGGCGCAGCGATGCACCACGCGTAGCGCTGATCCATCGGCATGAAGGGCGAGACGTGGAAGTCCTTCGCGTGCTCGAGCCGGTGAGTCCCGCCCACCCGATCAGCGCTGCGGATGTCGAGCACGTAGCAGTGCCGCTCGTCCCAGGGGGTGTTCGTCACCTCTGCGACCACCGCCTCGAGCGTCTCTCCGTCGGGCGCGTAGCAGTAGAAGAAGCTCGCCGGATTCATGCGGAAGCCCAGGACGCGCAGGTTCGTCAGGAGGCGCACCGGGCCGAGCGCTCGCTCACCCAGCCGTTCGCGCACGAGCCCCCGCACGCTCTCGGCCAGCGGCTCATCGGGATCACCGAGATGATCCTCGCGCCGGAACCGGCTCCACGCGGCGCGCTTCGTCGACCAGAGCCAGCGGCCCGCGAAGACCGTGTCGAGCTCGTCGAGATCGAGCCAGCTCATGTAGAGCCGGCGCTCGAAGCGATGCTCGAACGGGCTGAGGTGCCGGTGCATGACCCGGCCGACGTAGAGCGCGCTCTTCACGACGGCCACTCGACGCCCAGATCGCGACAGACCCGGAGCGCACTCCGCACGCCGTCCTCGTGGAAGCCGTAGCTCCAGTACGCACCACAGAAGTGCGTGCGGTCGACACCGCTGACGCGGGCATGCATCTCCTGTGCGCGAATCGCCTTCGCGTCGAACACGGGATGCGAGTAGACGAAGCGCCGCAGCACCTTGCTCTCGTCGATGCGTCCGCCGTCGTTCAGGGTCACGAGGAAGCGATGCTTCGTCGGCAGCGACTGCAGCCGCGTCATGTCGTACGTGACGAGAACTCGCCGCTGCTCGTCATCCGTCACGCGATAGTTCCAGCTCGCCCGGGCACGCGGGCGCGAGGCCAGCACGCTCTCGTCGGTGTGGAGCACGACGTCGTTTCGCTGGTACCCGATCGCCGACAGGACCTCGCGCTCGATCGGCTCGGCGTCGGCGAGCATCGCCAGGGCCTGATCGCTGTGGCAGGCCAGGATCACGTGATCGTAGGCCGCGCTCCCGTGCTTCGAGTGGATCTCGACTCCCGAGTCCTGCCGCACGATCTTGTGCACCGGGTCGCCGAGGCGGATCCGATCCCGGAGCGATCGCGTCATCGGCTCGATGTACGAGCTCGAGCCGCCCTCGAGCACACGCCAGCGAAGCGACGGCTTCGTCGACAGCAGGCCGTGGTTGCGGAAGAAGCGTATGAACGTCGCCGCCGGGAAGTCGAGGAAGCGCGCGGGATCGGTGGACCAGATCGCGGCGCCCATCGGCACGATGTAGTGCTCGACGAAGGGCGCGCCGTAGCCGGCTCCGCAGAGATAGTCACCGAGCGTCACCTTCTCGTCGCCCGTTGCGAGCAGCTCCTGTGAGTCCCGGTTGAAGCGCAGGATGTCGCGGACCATGCTCCGAAACGAGGGCCGGAGTGCGTTCGTCGGCTGAGCGAAGACGTTGGCGAGCGTGCCGCTCGCCCACTCGAGCCCCGTGCGCTCGCAGCTCATCCCGAAGCTCATGTCGCTGCGCTGCGTCTCGACACCGAGCTCGTCGAGCAAACGCACGAAGTTCGGATACGTCGTCTCGTTGTAGACGATGAACCCGGTGTCGACGGCGTGTCGCTCACCGAAGGCCTCGACGTCGACGGTATGGGTGTGCCCGCCGAGCCGATCCTCCGAGTCGTACAGGGTGATCTCGTGATCGCGCTGAAGCACGTGCGCGCACACGAGGCCGGAGATGCCGCTGCCCACGATCGCGATCCTCATCGGCCCCCTCCCCGCTTGCTCATGAGCACATGGGCCACCATCCACTCGTTGCCGCCGCCTGCGCCGAAGAGCTCGGCGCACGCCATGAAGAAGAGCCTCCAGCGCATGAACCATCGCGCGGCCTCGTCTTCGCCGTACGTCTCGGCCAGGATCGGCAGGAGCGCATCGCGCTGGGCGTCCTGGCGCTCGAGCCAGAGGTTGCACGTCTTCTCGTAGTGCCGGCCGTTCACCCGCCAGCGCTTCTGCACGACCATGTCTTGCTGGCAGCGCAGGAAGTAGTCGGCCGACGGCATGATCCCGCCCGAGAAGAAGTGGTGTGCCATCCAGTCGTGCTCGGTCTCCGCCTCGTACGGGTAGAGCGTCTCGCGGTGGGCGAAGTGGTGGATGAAGAGCTTGCCGTCGGGCTCGAGCCAGCGGGCGACGCGGGAGAGCAGCAGCGGGTGGTTGCGCACGTGCTCGACCATCTCGACGCTGACCACGCGATCGAAGCGACGATCGACGTCGAAGCGGTTCACGTCCTCGGTGACGATCTCGAGGTTCGTGATGCCGCGCTCCGCCGCTCGACCGAGGATGAACTCGCGCTGATCCTTCGAGTTCGACACGCCCAGGATCTGCGCGTTCGGGAAGCGCCGCGCGATCCAGAGCGACAGCGATCCCCAGCCGCAGCCGAGATCGAGCACACGCATGCCGTCCTCGATGCCCGCGCGCTTCTCCGTCAGTGCGAGCATCCTGCGCTCGGACTCCTCGAGCCCGATGCCCGCCTCGGGGTGCAGACCGCAGCTGTACTTGAGGTTCGGCCCGAGCACCGCCTCGAAGAACGCGGGCGGCACCTCGTAGTGCTGCTCGTTCGCGAGCTCCGGCACGAGCGCGATCGGCCCGCTCCACCACTCGCGCAGGTGGCGATCCTCCAGGCGATCCCGGGCCTCGACGTCGCCGAGATGCAGCTGATCGAGCTTCCCGGCGAGCCGCTGGCGGATGCCGCGGCGGATCAATGCGTCGGGCACCCAGCCCGACTCGACGAGATCCATGACGTTCATGACGTGATTCCTCCGGTCGTGCCGGCCGCGACGAAGAAGTACGGCCAGATGAGGGCGTCGAGCACGACGGTTTGAAGGGTGAAGGGAAGGAGCCCGACGAGTGCTACGAGGCGCTCCCAGCGTGGGCCGTCGCCGGGGCTCAGGACGAGCTCCCAGAGCAGCAGTACGCCGAGCCCGACGAGCGCGAGGTCGATGCGGACGAGCACCCACAGCAGCGAGCCCGGGCTCTGCAGCATCGCGGCAGTCAGCGGCAGCCAGAGCGCCGAGCCGACCAGGATCAGCGCGTATCCGCGCTCCATGCGGCGGGCGAAGGCCGCTCGCTCCACGCCGTCGTGTCCACGCAGCAGGCGCCGTACGACGACGGTGGTGAAGAAGAAGTAGCCACCCGCGGCCAGGAACATGTTGATCGTGTAGAGCGGCCGCAGCGACTCGGGCACGCCGCCCCAGAGCGCGTTGCCGACCCCGGGCGCGGTGACGCCCCAGACGTAGCTGCCGAGCACTGCGCTGCCGCCGAGCACGTTCAGCAGCGCGAAGCGCGCGATGGAGATGCGGTCGAGGCTCGGCTCGATGCTCGTCGTGAGCGCGCTCATTTCCGGTCCTCCAGCAGCTGGTCGCGCAGCTTGCGGTCGAAGGGCTTCTCACCGAGCCAGATGCCGAACATCGCGCGCGCGAAGTCCTCGCCCTCGACGACGCCCTTCGGCTCGCCATTCTTGGCGAGCTCGGTGCCGAGCCCGGGCACGTACGTGATCGCGTACCGGTCACCCGGCTCGACGTCCTCGTAGAGCGCGTTCAGCGCCTCGACCTGTGGTGCGAGCTGCGCGTACTCGTCGGGAGGGACGGCGCCCTCGATCCGCTCCCGGGTCAGCCGGCGGAAGATTTCTGCGGGGATCGCCCAGAACGTCTCGAGCTCGAGGCGCTTGGGCACGTCTTCGTCCAGGACGACGTCGGCGCTCATGTCGCCTCTGACGTCAGCACCCTGCGATGCGGGATCGACGTAAAGCGCCATCGCGTAGAGCTTGATGAAGAGCCGGTAGCGGTGGAGTCCGTAGCCGCTCAGTGCCAGAGGCCGACCGGCCACGAGCTGCGAGCGGTCGAAGGACACACCCGACACCTCGTAGGCGGCGGCCGAGGGCGCGAAGGCCAGAAGCATCGCGGCGACTACTGCCACGCTGCTCCAGTGGGGGCGGGCGGGGCGATGGGGCGCGCCGGTCCGGCCGGAGCCGTTCGAATCACGAGTCGTCATGGTCGAGCCTCCTGCGGCGGGGAACGCGAGTAATCTGCCTCGGCCAGATCTTTTTGTCAAGGTTTTATCGGTACATAATGTGACGCAGATCTGGACGCATGTAGACTTGAAGTACATACAGGGCCGATATGGTGAGTTTTTACCTATACATTTAATGATTTTTCTTCCGATTTTTCATGGACAAAATTGATGCGTCCACTACTCTCCCCGCCATGGCCGAGAACGAGAACGACCCCGTCGAGATGACCTACCCGCTCCGCGCTGCGTCGCGCATCACCGGGCTCTCCGCCGAGCTGCTGCGCGCCTGGGAGCGCCGCTACCACGTCGTCGTGCCGATGCGCACGCCCGGCGGCACCCGCCGATATCGCGCGGCCGACCTCGAGCGGCTGCGCCTCGTGAAGGCGGCCGTAGACGCGGGGCACCGCATCGGGCGCGTCGCCGAGATGAGCGAGGACGAGCTGCGGCAGGCGGCTCAGCCCCAGTCCGTCCTGCCCCAGAACCAGGCGCACATCGAGGAGATCCTGACCGCGATCGAACGGCTCGACTCCCTCGAGACCCAGCGCCTGCTCTCGTTCCAGCTATCGGCCCTCGGTCCCGTGCGATTCGCGCGACAGATCGCGAATCCGCTGGTGCACGAGATCGGAGAGCGCTGGAGCCGCGGGGAGATCTCCATGGCGTCCGAGCACATGGCGACGTCGGTGCTGCGCTCGATGTTCGGCGCGGCGCTCCAGCCATCCGCGGCCAACGTTCTCGGCCCGCGCATCGTGTTCGCGACACCGCCCGGCGAGGACCATGAGCTCGGCCTGCAGATGGCGGCGCTCACGGCGATGGGCGCGGGGGCGCAGGCGATCTACCTCGGCGCCGATCTTCCCGCCGACGAGCTCACGCGCGCGGTCGAACGCACCCGGGCGGTGGGCGTCGGCCTCAGTCTGGTCACGATCGACCGGAACGAGGCCGAGCGGTTCCTCGGCGAGATCGCCCGGGTGCTGCCGCCTTCGGTGCACGTCTGGGTCGGCGGCCGTTTCTCGCCGCAGGTCTCGTGCCCGCCGAACTTCGAGCAGCTCGAGTCACTCGAAGACTTCGAGCGGCGCATCGCGCTGGTCGGCTACGACACCGCCTCCGCCGCGAAGCGCTGAGCCGCGGCCGAGCCTCAGCCCGGCCAGTCGACGAGCACGCCCGTGTCGTCGTCGATGCCCACGTGCCCCGGCTGCGACGCGAAGCGCTCGATCCAGAGCCCCACGCTCGGGTAGGCGGCGAGGTCGAAGCCACCTTCGTGCGCGACGTGCGTGTACGCGTAGAGCGCGATGTCGGCGATCGACTGCGCGTCGCCGACGAACCAGTCCCGATCCGCGAGATGCCCGTCCATCACCGAGAGCGCATGCCGGCCGCCCTCCATCTTGGCCGGCAGCTCATCCGCATGCGCCTCGGCCTGGCCCGAGAAGTGCCAGAAGCGCGCGACCGCGATGTAGGGCTCGTGACTGTACTGCTCGAAGAACATCCACTGCAGCGCCTGCGCTCGCTCGAAGGGATCGCCCGGCAGGTAGCGCGTGCCCTCGGCCAAGTAGAAGAGGATCGCGTTCGACTCGGCCAGCACCCGGCCGTCCTCGAGCTCGAGGGTCGGCACGCGGTGGTTGGGGTTCTTCGCGATGAACGCATCGCTGCGCGTCTCGCCCTTCAGGATGTCGAGGTGCACGCGCTCGAAGGGCTGCCCGAGTAGCGTCAGCAACAGCCGCACCTTGTAGGCGTTGCCCGATTCGAAGTAGTCGTAGAGCCGGAGCTCGCTCAAGGGGCAGTCCTCCCGAGAAGGGGCGTGAGGGCTCGCCGGGCCGACCGACCATAGCCCGCCGGCCCGGATGCCACGGGCCCGCGAGCGGCGGGTGCGCTGCGCTCGCCGCCTCTCTCCTGGCGCGATCAGGGAATGATCCGATGCGGGTCAGGAATCCCGGGCGCGCCTCGCCGAGTCTCCGGAGGAACACACACGGAGGCCCCGGCCATGAACCAGCGAAACCGAGACTACGAGACCACCCGCATCGATCCCCGATTCAACGGACCGCCCGGCATCGGCAACGGCGGCATCGTCTGCGCGCTGCTCGCCGAGCACTGCGGCGACACGTTCGAGGCGGAGCTGCGCCTGCCTGCCCCCCTGGACCGCGCGCTCCAGATCGAGCGAAGCGACGGGGGCAACGTCGAGCTGCGGGAGGGTGAGAGCCTGATCGCCCGCGCCCGGGCCTGCGGCGAGCTGGAGCTCGACGTGCCGCCGACCCCGAGCTGGCGCGAGGCCGAGGACGCGCACCTCCATGCCCTCCGCGCACCGCATCCGTTTCCGCACTGCTTCGTGTGCGGTCCGAAGCGCGGCGCTGGCGAGGGGCTCCGCGTCATCGGCAGCCCGGTCCCCGACCGCGGCGGACTGGTCGCCACGCTCTGGCGCCCCCACGCCGCCTTCGTCGACCGGTCGACGGGGCTCGTCGATGCGCGCTTCGTATGGGCGGCCCTCGACTGCCCCGGCGGCATCGCCGCGCTCGGAGGCCGGTGCGTGCCGATCCTGCTCGCGCGCCTTCGCGGGCGGATCGAGCGCTGCCCGCGCGCCGGCGAGCGTTGCATGCTGATCGGCTGGCCCCTCGAGCAGACGGGCCGCAAGCACGTGACGGGCACGGCGCTCATCGACGCGGACGGCGCCGTGCTGGGCCGGGCCGAGGCGCTCTGGATCGAGGCGCGGAGTGACTCCGGGTGAGGCTGATGGTCACTCGCGCTCAGGAGGGCACGATCGCAAAGACGGTTGCGGGCTCGGCACCGATGGCCCCGCCCCGGGGCTCGAAGGAGATGCCAGACCCGACGACGAGCTCGGTCACGGCCGGGGTCGTCCACGTCTCGCCGATTGCAGCGCCGCCCAGGAGCTCGACCGCCGCGTCGACGGCGGGGCCCGAGACCCGAGTGGCGGGGCCGCCCGCTTCGGCGCCCGCGTCGAGGCACTCGACCTCGCTGCAGTGCAGCGCGCCGCGCAGCCCTACGCCGCGGCGGCCGGCCGCGGCCTGGATCGCGAGCGCACAGCGCGCGGCGAGCGCCGGCCCTTCGAAGAGCGCCGCCCATGCTGCGCCGTCGGCCTGCACCCGCTCGCCTCGATGCGCGGCGAGCGCCTGATCGACTGCGTGATCGAGGTCGGCTTCATCGTTGGCGTCGCGCCCGATCTCGAGGAGCAGCAGGGTCGCGAGCCTGCGGCGCGCCGTGGGCTGGGCGGGCGGTCCTTCGGTCCATGCAGCGAG
>CAYYSY010000458.1:0-3912 GCA_964474355.1 uncultured Spirochaetaceae bacterium
CGGGGTGGGAGCGTGCGTTTCCGGTCCGAGGTATCGGGGATTCGAACTAGAGGCGGCCGCGTGATTGGCGTCGACATTGAAATCCGCCCGCGCCAGAAAGCAAACCGCGGGAGAGCCCGTCGCGCGGGCTCGCGTGACGGCGAGCTTCACCCAGTCGCGGATCGCGGCGTCCTTCGCCTGGCACGCGCGCCAGATGTCGCCGGCCTCGACCGCGTGCTCCATCAGCACGTTGCCCCCGGCGTCGACGACGCGCACGACACCGTCGCTCGCGATCTCGAACGTCTTGTCGTGGCTGCCGTACTCCTCCGCCTTCTGGGCCATGAGGCCCACGTTCGGCACGCTGCCCATGGTCGCGGGGTCGTACGCGCCGTTCGCCTGGCAGTCCTCGACGACGGCCCGGTAGACGCCGGCATAGCTCGAGTCGGGGATCACGGCCTTGCAGTCCTGCAGATCGCCCGCCGGGTTCCACATGCCACCCGAGTCGCGGATCATCGGCGGCATCGAGGCGTCGATGATGATGTCGCTCGGGACGTGCAGGTTCGTGATGCCCTTGTCCGAGTTGACCATCGCCATGGCGGGGCGCTCGGCGTAGACCGCATCGATGTCGGCCTCGATGGCCGCGCGCTCTGCGTCGGGGAGCTCCGCGATCTTGCCGAGCAGGTCGCCGAAGCCGTTGTTCACGTCGACGCCGAGCCGCTCGAACGTGGGGCCGTGCTTCTCGAAGACGGGGGCGTAGAAAACGCGCACGGCGTGGCCGAAGATGATCGGGTCGGAGACCTTCATCATCGTGGCCTTCATGTGGAGCGAGAAGAGGACTCCCTTCGCCTTTGAGTCGGCGACCTGGGCCTCGAGGAACGCCACGAGCGCCTTCTTGCTCATGAACGTCGAGTCCATGATCTCACCGGCCTGCAGCGCGATGCCGTCCTTCAGGACGGTCGTCGCGCCGTCAGCGGCCACGTGCTCGATCTTCACGGTGGTCGCCGCGTCGACGGTGACCGACTTCTCGTTGTGGCAGAAGTCGCCGGCGTCCATCGTCGAGACGTGGGTCTTCGATTCGGCGGCCCAGGCGCCCATGCGGTGCGGGTGCTTGCGGGCGTACTCCTTCACCGCTTTCGGCGCGCGCCGGTCGCTGTTGCCCTCGCGGAGCACCGGGTTCACCGCGCTGCCCTTCACCTTGTCATAGCGGGCCTTGGCGTCGCGCTCGGCGTCGTTCGTCGGCTCCTCCGGATAGTCGGGCAGGGCGTAGCCCTTCGACTGGAGCTCGGCGATCGCGTCCTTCATCTGCGGGATCGAGGCGCTGATGTTCGGCAGCTTGATGACGTTCGCCTCGGGCGTCTTCACCAGCTCACCGAGGTCGGCGAGCCCATCGGGCTCGCGCTGCGCCTCGCTCAGCGCATCGGGGAAGACGGCGAGGAGCCGGCCAGCGAGCGAGATGTCGCGCGTCTCGACGGGCACACCGGTCGCACCGGCGAAGGCCCGGATGATCGGGAGGAACGAGTAGGTGGCGAGGGCCGGCGCTTCGTCGGTCCACGTGTAGATGATGGGCGGAGACTGACTCATGGTTCCTCTGGGGACGGCAGGTGGGAGGAGCGGCCCGCGGTCATGGGTGCGAATCGATCGAGCGGCTGCGTTGCGGGCTCCGGCGGCGGCCCTTTAGGTACCAGACCCGGCCCCCGCGCTCCAGCGGAGTGTGGAGGGTGTGACTCGCCGGTGCAGTGCGAGGCCGATCCGGGCCGGCCCGGGCGCGTGGCGCGGCTCGAGTCTCGAAGGGATCACGCTCGCCTCGAAGATCGCCGGAAGCGTCGGGATGCGAGCCGGGTCACGCTGCCTGATCGGCGAAGACAACGGGTGGCGGCTTCGACGCCGACGCTCGGCGCCAATCGCTACAATCGGCGCCTTCCGCGCCCCACACCCGATCGGGGCAGCATGCAGGGAGACAGCGGTGGCGGGCGAGCAGGACGCACTTCACGAAGATCTGGTTTCGAGATACGTCGGCAGGGCCATGACTTCGTCGGGGGGCGCGACGCCCGCACCGGACCCGGTCAACGTGCCCATGATCCGGCACTGGGTCTGCGCGCTCGACGATCGCAACCCGATCTACCTCGACCCCGAGGCCGGCAGGAAGTCGCGCTTCGGCAAGCAGGTGGCACCGCCGGCGATGCTGCAGGTGTGGACCTTCCCCGAGCCGAAGATCGAAGGCATCGCCGAGCGTGGTGGCGCCCCCGGCGAGATGGACCCCGACAGCGCGCTCGTGAAGCTCGACGAGGCCGGCTACGTCGGCACGCTCGCCACGAACTCCGAGCTTCAGTTCGACCGCTACCTCGAGATCGGAGAGGAGCTCCACTCCACCACCGAGCTGACCGACATCTCCGAGCTGAAGGGCACGGGCCTCGGGGCCGGCTACTTCGTCACGTGGGTCAATACGTACTTCGTCGAGGGTGGCGAAGAGGTCGGGCGGCAGATCTTCCGCGTGCTCAAGTTCAACCCCGGCGCGCCCGGCCCCGAGAAGAAGGGACCGAAGGAGCCGAGGCCCGCGCCCGTGGTGCCGACCGGTGAGAAGCTCCCCGACTGGGACCTCGACGTGACCGCCACCGTCATCGTTGCGGGCGCGATCGCGTCGCGCGACTTCATGCCGGTGCACCATGACAAGGACTACGCCCTGGCGCAGTTTGCCCCCGACATCTTCATGAACATCCTCACGACGAACGGCTACGTCGCCCGCTACATCACCGACTGGGCCGGACCCGAGGCGCAGATCAAGAAGATCGACGTCAAGCTGGGCGCGCCCGCCGTGCCGAACAAGGTGTTGAAGTTCACCGGCCAGGCGATCACCGAGCGGGAGGAGGGGGCTGAGCGTGTCATCGAGGTCGCCGTCAACGCGGCCAACGAGCTCGGCAACCACGCCTCGGGCACGGTGGAGCTGACACTCCCCGTTTGATCGCAGTCCAGGTCTGATCGCTCCCGGCTCGAACGCCGGTCTCACGCCTCCCGGCGCGCGCGCAGCTCCGCGACCGCGTCGGCCCAGCTGCTCGGGTCGGGCGCGCGGTTGTGCGTGAGGCTCACGCCGTCGGCGATGCCATCGAGACGCGCCTCGAGCTTCGCCGCGATCTCGTGGCGCTCGCCCACGACCGCGAGGGTCTCGAGGATCTCGTCATCGACGAGCTCGGCCATCTCGTCCCAGCGTCCCTGCTTCGACATCCGGTTCAGCTCGACGTGCAGGTCGCCCCAGCCGTGGCAGTCGAGGGTGGGGCGATAGGCCGGGGTCGAGCCGTAGAAGGCGAGATGCTTGCGCGCGGCGGCCTTCACCCGCTCGAACGCCTGCTCGTCGTCCGCCGTGACGGTGAGCGTCGCGCAGATGATCTCGATGTCGGCGCGGCTGCGTCCGCTCTTCGCGAGGCCGCGCTCGAGGGCCGGCAGCGTCTGCTCGAGCAGCGACTTCCGGCTCGTGAAGGGATGCGCGAAGAAGCCGTCCGCGACCTCACCGGCCGCCGCGGTCATGAGCGGTCCGAATCCGCCCATGAAGATCGGCGGCGGCCCGAACGGGTTCGGCCCCGGGTCGAAGGCCGGGATCATGATCGTGTGGGTGTAGAACTCGCCGCGGAAGTCGAGCGGGGCATCGCCCTCCCAGCACGCGAAGATCGCCTTGATCGCCTGCACCATCTCGCGCATGCGCGCGGCGGGCCTCGACCATGGCATGCCGAAGCGCTTCTCGATGTGCGGCTTCACCTGCGAGCCGAGCCCGAGCACGAAGCGGCCGCCACTGATCGTCTGCATCGAGTGGCCGAGATGCGCGAGGTTCATGGGGTTGCGCGCGAAGGCGATGGCGATCGCCGTGCCCAGGCGCAGCCGGCTCGTGTTCTCCGCGGCGAGCACGAGGGGAAGAAAGGGATCGAGCTTGGCCTCGAAGCTGAA